>NZ_BAAADJ010000004.1 GCF_039522365.1 Bacillus carboniphilus
GATTCCGCGTCACCACGGACACCCTTGCGTTAAGCTACTGCTACTTCTGCCTTCACAGTTCGGGACTTGCACCCTATAGATTGCACCCATGCTGGGCGCACAAAAGAAAAGCCCCATGGAGATATTCTCCA
This sequence comes from Bacillus carboniphilus, assembly GCF_039522365.1. GTDB lineage: Bacteria > Bacillota > Bacilli > Bacillales > JC228 > Bacillus_BF > Bacillus_BF carboniphilus. The sequence goes on from NZ_BAAADJ010000004.1 coordinate 132, forward strand.
CAGGACTTCTATCATTACAGCTCATCTGGATTGTCTGATTCTGCAGTTGAGTCTTCACCCTCAACTGTTGTATGTTCTTTAGCTTCCACTGGTTGTTCTATGAAAGCAATGGTTTTGTATAAGAACACAGAGAAATCTGCTCTAGTAATGTTTAACCCTGGAGCAAACTTTCCATCTCCGACACCAACGGTAATGCCATTAACGCCTAAGGAGTTAATCGCTTCCCTAGCAAATGTTCCTCCGATATCGGTAAATTGGTCTTCAGTTGCTGGTGGCAACTTGAATGCTCGATATAGGACTGCCGCCATTTCAGCACGAGTTAATTTACCATACGGATCAAAAATTCTTCCATCCTCTTTACCAAAGATAATGCCTGCATTGGCAACCGCTGCGATTTCTTTATAAGAGCGATGATCGACAGGTACATCTTCAAATCCAGGATCCTGAACATTGTTTGTTGGTAAATTCATTGCACGCGCAATTAAAATCGCAGCTTGAACACGAGTCATTTCTTGGTGCGGGCCGAAGAAACCTGTTTCAAATCCACTTATTATCCCTCTATTAACCAAAGAACTAATCTCTTTTTCTGCTCTCCAGCCAATACCTGTATCTTTAAAAGTAGCTTCCGCGTAGTCAGTTACGAAAATCGCTTTGATGTCATCGAACATCAGGGTACCTTTTGTCTTCACAGAGCCATCAGTTTGTGCGATATAAACATGCTCTAACTTAATCGGTCCTGGAATGTTTTGTGGAATGTCTGCTTTTACAAAATTCCATCCTGCCCATTTTAGTCCTTTATCCGCTGTAAAGTTAATATTATGAGCTGTCCCATTTCCATCAATAATACGTCCACGTAACCAAGATTGACTAGAATCTCCGAATACACGCATTCCTATGGCTTGCGGTACACCATCAATCACATATGGCGTTTTTGCTTCTACATAAGCAGCTGAAGTTCCCGTTTGGCCAACAAAATTATAGTTTAACTTCACTGCACCTTTACCTTCATATGGGAAGTCCTTGTCAGTACTCATACCAATAGAGGCTTCACCTCTCACGTAGGCCACTTTCCAGTTGTTAAGGTTTTCCATTGCATCCATTTTTACTATCTTACTAACCGTAACAGGTATTGTTACACTTAAGTTAGCTAATGTAGCTGTAATGGACCCCTTCGCTTCTGTAGAATTAGCTTTAAATTCCCCTGCAGGAGTAATGGTGCCGATTCCTTCCGTTGCAGTCCACTTCACCAATTTAGGGTCAAAAATAACTTCACTTCCGTTAGCGTCTAAAGCTTTAACCGTCATTTTTTTCGTTACACCGACACCCAAGTTCAGTTCACTTTTCACCGGTGTTAGCTTCGAAATTTTTTCAATGACTTCTAAAGGGATCTGAGTTGTTGCATTTTCATACTGAACAGTAATGGAGCCAGTCCCTGCTTTCAGACCTGTAATAACTCCATTTTCATCAGCTGAAGCAATTCCACCTGAAACAGAGTATTTGAGATTAGTAGAGTCAATATTTAAAGGATTATAGTATTTGTCCAATACATATTGCGTTACAGTTCCAACAGAGGACCCGACCAATAGTTTTCCTTCTTGCTTTTTAACACTTTTAATAATTGTTGGCTGTCCGATTGGTGCCGTACTTACCACATTCAAAGCAGTAGAAACCGCTCGTTCTCTTCCGCCTGATGGAGAGTTTGCCAACGTAACCCATGTATCGCCAAGCTTTCGAACACCTAGAGTTGTTGATCCACCACCATCCAAGTTAATCGCACGGTCTACCCCAATGGAAACCAAGTATTCCGCAAATTGGCGCATACTCATACCTTCACTGAAACCAGGCTGGCGACCATCAACCGTTACAAGGTATACTTTTTGACCCGTTGAATCGACTGCTAGCGCGGATCTAGGCTCAATTGCCTTTGCTTTCGTACTGTTCTCATCCATTGTGATGTATACTTGTCCATTCTTCACAAGCTGTGGCCCACTCGCCATTATGTATGATGCATCTTTCCAAGCAGTATCAATATCAGCTGTGAATTGAATTCGATCCCCAATTTGTAAGTGAGATAGTCGATTCATCCACATCTCACCATGAAATGAAACTACAAAACTATTAGAAGGAATGGCAGTATTGGTTGTATCTCCATATCTACGAATCTTTTGAATTGTACCCGTAAAAATATCACCAAAATGAACGCCATCTCTTAAGTCTTGATTAGTTTCGACTACAAATTCCATCCCATAAGGATTGGTATTCGTGTATCCTCCTTCATGGTCAGGCGTATAAATAACAAGTTCATTTTCATTTCGAACCTTATTAACACCTGTTGCAGGTTTGTTGTCTCCATCCCATGCAATACGAAGATTCATGTTAAAAAGATCAATCTTCGCTTTTCCATTTGCATCTATTCCAAATGCAATCGGCTCACTCACATAATTCGATTTCCCCGATGCAATAAAACCGCTATTGATAATCTTGTTATCCTGTGCAATTAAATACATCGGAAGACCCGAACTCATATCAAAAAAAGAACCGTTAATGGCACCTACAACACGGTGACCTTCATACGAATTCTTATTCGCTTGAACCGTCGTCGTATCTCTCTCACCAAGTTTTTCAGGAACACTTAATTCGAGTTCTGTAAATTGATTGGCTAAATCTACTTCTACCACGTTAATCGATTGCTTTTTGTCTTGTTTCACAATAGTTTGATTCTGATAGGTTATACCTGGACCTATCGTAATTTTATTTGCATTTGCCTCGGCCTGTGGTACATTGCCTACTAAAATTGTACTAAGTAGCATGACAAATATTACAAGCCATTTCCCCATTCGTTGCAAAGCTGTCTCCTCCTTGTTGATTTTTGTATATACTTGTCATATATAGACGAATCTTAACAGAAAAGGTTTCCAGATTCTATCAATCTTTTAGACTAAAACCCCTGTTGGAAACATTTACATAATCATCTGGACCAAATAAAAAAGACTAGCAACAGAAAGTTACTAGTCCTTAAATTGAGTTAAGTTACTTATGATTTATTTTATAGAGATTGTATTTCGATGCATATACACCAAAGACTACGAAGTAGAAGAACGTAAATAGTTTTAGCTCCCAAATGTTATAATACATGGCCATTGCTGCTGTAGAGAACCAAAGCGCAACCATGAAATAAGAGAATCGTGGATCGTCTTCCTTTCTTCGTTTCCAGAAGATCCATAGCATTCCTAGAAGGAATATGGCGAATAATACAACCCCAACTGCTCCAGTTTCCGTAATAACTCCAATGTATTGGTTATCCGTGTAAATATTAAATCCGTAATAAGATGCGTCTGGGATATCATAATCCTTATAGATAGGAGAACCGTAAGATAGAGTTGCTGAATCTCCAAATGTAGCAAATCCAGTTCCGATTACTGGATGGTCAAGGAAGATTTCAAAGCCTTTTTTAATGTAAAAAACTCTACCTGTTTCTATCAATTTTTTTCTAGTTTCTTCATCGAATGTATCCTGCAGTCGGTCTGCTAATCCTCCAGCACCTTTTCCAGTTCCGTCTGTTAATACGTTATTCACATATTCTGTCCCAAAAGTTACTGGTAAATAAACAAGTAAATAAGCTGCAATTGTTGCTAGTATCATGGGTTTAATAACTTTCCAGTGCTTTGTGAGAATTAGATAGAAAGCAAAACCAATGACTAGAGCAATAAATGTTCCACGAGAGAAAGTTAAAATGTTAACTCCTAGGAAAAGAACTAATAAGACATAAAGTACTTTCTTTTGAGCTCCCACTACCTTTGGCAATATAAAAAGAACAAGTAGAACTGTAATCGAAAGATAAATCGCCAACGTATTGGGGTTATTAGGTAACCCATAAATTCTCATAAAGTTCGTTAAGGAAAGTGGCGCTTCACTCCAAGTTTGAGGGATCAGCCATGTCCGCAGAGATACTTTTTCAATGATCCCCTGTAAACAAATGACCGTCGCTGTTAAAATATTGACCCAAGCGAATCGAACAAAATCCTCTGGTTTCAAGTTCATACGAGAAACCACATAATAAAGCAGATACATAATGAGATATGTTCTGATTTGGAAAATAACCGCTGTGATTGAAGCTCCAGTTATAACTCCACTAACTGCCCCAACAATTAAAAATGCAAAAAAGGCAAGCTCAAATGGATGGAACCTAAACCACGACTTTACTTCACCTTTTGTATCCCAAAGAACTTTTAAAACAAGGACAAAGGTAAGTATATCCCCTGTTAATGTAAATCCACTATTCATTTCGACTAGGAATGTGCGGATTGGGATATAAAGTGCCATAAGAAGTAGAGCTTCTTTCGGCCGAACCCAAGCTAAGATTGCAGCTAACGCGCTAATAACCACTAAAGTAATCGTTGTTGGTAAAAATACAGCTACCGAAATCACTAATATTGCAATAAAGTAAAACCAATAATTATGTAGACTAAAGTTATATGACATATTCCAAACCCTTTCAAAACAGGATATTATCTATTTTAATGGAGCTAGAGGTGTCCCCCATAATTCCTTACCTTATAATATAAACGATATGAATTATGTCGTAAAGCATCGAATGGATCTTACTTAGTTTCCATATATTTGTCGCAAAATAATCCTTTTACAAATAAAAAGTATCTTAGACAGCCATGCTAATAAAAGGTATTATTCTCCATATACTTCCTATTTGTATGAAATACACCATTCTATAATAAATTGATACAAAACAGACGCATGTTCTCATAGTATTGAAAGACGAAATAGGTTATCATAGACTTAACGTGTGTATACGTTGCAAGATACATGACTATGGTCGAAATTCCGAAGTGATTGAGGGGTTTGATTTGGATAAAATACTTTATTTATTAAATTACCCTGGAATGGGCGGAACTGAAAAATACGTGGTAGACCTCATACATTCACTGGGACCTGAGAAATGCGTCTTTGTATATTCCGAAGAAGGTCTTGGCTTACAGACGATCAAAGACACCGGTGTACCGACCTACCAATTATCGATGAGAGGTCCATTTGACCTCCAGGCAGCATTGAAACTTAAAAAGATTATAAAAGATGAAAATATAAAAACCGTACATACACAGTTTTTGCGTGAAAACTATGTCGCATTACTTGCTAAGCTTCTTGGAGCCGATATCCGAGTGATTTGGACATACCATGTAGATGTCCCGATGAACTTATTTGTCAGGCAAGGGAATTACCTTGTAACCAAGTTGAATCACCGTGTTATTGCAGTATCCAACTTTATGTTCCAACAGCTCGTCAAAAAAGGAATCCCAGAAAAGAAAGTAAAGCTAATCTACAACGGCGTGGAAGAACCAGAGCTCCTCCCTAGTCCTAATCCTAATGAAGAATTAAAAATTTCTATTATAGGGCGTCTTCGAGAAGAAAAAGGGCATGACTTTCTTCTTAAAAGCTTGGCTAAACTAGACAAGCAGTATCCAGAGCTTCCGTGGATTTGCAATATTTTTGGAGATGGTCCTCTTGAAAATGAACTTCATTCCCTAGTGAAAAAATTAGGGCTAGAATCAAGAGTAAACATCAAAGGGTTTACGAATAACAAGGAAGAAATTTATTCACAAACTGACATTGTTGTGATTCCTTCAAGCAATGAGGCATTATCCTATGTTGCCATTGAGGCATTGTCCTATTCTAAAGTCGTGATCGCATCGAATGTTGGTGGTCTTCCTGAGATTGTTAAAGACGGCGAAACAGGAATATTGGTTGAGTACGGGGACGTTGAGAGTCTTACAACAAAACTAAAAAAGATCCTAACTGACCAAGAGCTATACCAATCTCTTGCGAAGAATGGAAATGCATTTTTCAAAGAGAAATTTACACTTACAAAGATGATTAAAGATACAATATCTTGTTATAAAGAATAACGAAAAACACCGAGGTCCAGAAGAAACCGTCGGTGTTTTTTTATATGCTGTTTTTGGTAAACTATTTTTGCTTAAGGCAATAGTTTAATCTTTAAACTAAGTACGTTGATTTCCGTTGCAGGTGCTTGCTTTCCGCGGGCGGTCCGGGAGCCTCCTCCCGCAGGAGTCAAGCACCTTCCACTCCAATCAACTGCAGTTGAACTAAAAGTGCAATGATGAACAACAATTTTTCCGAAAGTTTCCAATATATATTACCCTCGCGCTCTAGAGCCAGGCATTTTATTTAGGATGAACTGAAGTTGTTTATCTTTTATTAGGAATAGGATTAAGAAGTAAAAGACAACGCCAATTGTCACCTTTAGAAGGATCGACCAGAATAATGGAAGTATAATTAGTAAATCAACCCCAAAAATTAACGCCCCCATTAACAGCGCAATAGCCAGATATTTGATTACTGATTCTTTCACCATCTGTTTAAATGGGAAGACCTTCCTTAAGAACCAAATCTGAATCAGTAATATAATACCTTCAGTTGAAACAGTCGCAATCGCTGCTCCTACCGCCCCGTAGAACGGAATAAGAGCGAAGTTCAAAATAACATTCAATATTGCCCCAAATACAATCGGTATCGTATATTCCTTATTCATTTCCATCGGAACTAAATACCAAGAACCGAAAATAACTCCTAGAGATTTAAAAATGATAATGGGAGCCATGACGATAGCAACCCAAATACTCGGTGCGAAGTCTGGACCTAGAAACCAAACGATAAAGTCTTCAGAAATTGTAATTAACCCGATTGCTAACGGAAAAACCAAAAGGAAATTGATGGTTAGTCCTCTCTTTATCACATCGTGAAGCTTGTCCATCTGATTATTGGCTATTAGTGATGAAGTTCTTGGCAACATCACGATCCCTGTCACATAAAGCAACTGAGTAATCATGTACACAATTTTATAGGATTGCTCATAATAACCAACCTGATCTACAGTGGATAAGGTACCAAGCATGGTTTTGTCTAGTACAGAGTAAATCATCGCTGAGAAAGCTGGTATAAATAGAAGGAACATTTTATACAGGTGCTCTCTTACTCTTGCCCATGTTGAAATCATTTTAAAGGAAACAAATTGACCCAATTTATAGAACAAGAATAGGTTACCGACGACAACAGAAATCCCCATAATAAAAGTATACAGCCACACATCGTTGCTATCTTTAACGAAAATAAACACACTTCCAAAGCCGAGGAGCTTGATAGAAATATTCCGTGTTACAACCTTCTTAAACTGCTCGAGCCCTTGGTATAGCCAGGTAATATCAAAAAATGCTCCAATCAAATGAAGGCCTTGTAGATAGAACACAATACTTCCATCAAACATGGTCATCACACTGATCCAATAGAGGACAGCTGCAACTAACAGTAAACTAAATCGAATCCAAAAAATCTCGCTAAAATCCCGATTCAACCGCTCTGAGTCTTCCTTTACCTTCGCAATCTCCCGAGCTGCATAAAGATTCGAACCAAGCAGGAATATGTTAATAAGTAAGGTTACAATCGAAAAGCTATATCCATAAAGTCCGACCCCGTCTGGTCCTAACACACGCGATATATAAGGAATTGTCAAAAACGGTAAGCCGATCAACACAAATTGTTGTAGCAGTACGTAAAACAAATTCTTCTTTAACGAACTCATATTGTTCCACCTCTTAGACAGGTAACTTTCATCACTTGAAATTTATTGAACTCTACTTATTTTTCTACCTGTTTTATTATCATAAATGCTAAGACTGACTGCTTTTAATAATAGCAGACAAATTTTAGAGACTCCACTAAGATTTTTTAATTCTGGATGGATAGATGGACCCTAGCCTCCGATATAGTAAGAGAATATCTTTTCTGGAAGAGGTTATATATCATGAAGCATTTCAATCGTATTTTACCACCACTATTTTTACTGACTTTATTATTCTCTCAAGTCACTCATGCATTTGCAGAACCGATTGACGAAGTTCGGGAGATTATTGAAAACTACTACATTAAAGAAGTTCCAGACTCTATATTAAATCAGCCTACTATTCAGGATATAACGAGTCACTTGGATCCTTATTCGACTTATATGACCAAACTGGAATATGAAAGTTTTACTCAAGCTATTGAACAGGAATTAGTTGGAATTGGTATCGTCATTGAAGAACATGATTTAGGTATTATGGTCCTTCAAACTTTAGAAGGTGGACCGGCTAACCTGGCAGGAATCCAGGCAGGGGATATCATTATCGGAGTAGACGATTATAATCTCGAAGGGGTGTCTCTCCAAACAGCTATTTCTTACATAACTGGTGAAGAAAATACTTCACTAAGACTTACTTATATTGAAAAGGCAACGGGTACAACTAAATCGATCACGGTTGAACGGAAAAAAATCAGTTTACCTAATGTGGAATCTAAAATGTTAGGCGGAAACATTGGATACATTCGCCTAAATAGTTTCTCATTAGATGCAGTTGAACAAATTCAAAGTGCCATTCAATCCCTTCAAAATCCAAAAGGTTTTATTTTTGACTTAAGAAATAATGGTGGGGGGTATGTCTCATCAGCTCAGAATATTATTGGTCTATTCCCAAATGCTCAATACGCATTTCAACTCCGTGAACGTGTAGGAGATTCTTTACTCTATCAAGCAATTAAACAAGAAACAGTCTTTACAAAACCGGTTCATATTTTAGTAAATCAAAATAGTGCAAGTGCATCAGAAATGGTCTCGGCTTCTATAAAAGAACAAACAGAAAGTACTATTTACGGACAGACGACATATGGCAAGGGTTCTATGCAATCTCTTTTTCTATTAAGTGATGAAAGTGTGTTTAAGCTAACAACGGCTCGATTCTTTTCTCCTTCAGGTGCAGAAATTGATCAGGTTGGTGTTACACCGGATATTATAACAGAAGAGGGAAAAGAGCTCGTTCAATCTCATAAAGATATGCTACTAAATAATTATAGTCATTATAAAAAGCTGCCAACTTTAGCTAATGTTCCAGTCGACAAGACCTTTACTATAAAAATGAATACCCAGATGAATTGGGAAGGTGCCACATCAAAGAATATAGAGCTCATTCACTTAACCGGTGATGCGGTGGAAACGAACTTAACCATTGTAGATTCTAAAACTGTAAAACTCACTTCTGTTAAGCCACTACTTTCTAAAGAAAAATACATGCTCATTATTCATCCAGAGTGGAGCAGTAAAACAAACAGGGCCATGGAGACAGGAACCCTTTTAGAAGTCAATGTTGAATAAAAAAATAAAGGCACATCGAAACTTCGATGCGCCTTTTTCTTATTTCTTTCTCCTCATCATGAAGAATGCAAGTAACCCTATGACTGCAAGACCTGGTATACCGTACAATAACCATTTGTTAGTTTCTACACCCTGCTCATTTGTGAGCTCTTCGTTTTCATTAGATAGAATATCTTTTACCGGTAGTACATACACATTTGAATCCTGGCTTCCTACGATCAAATGACCATTCATAAGAACTGGACCAGATGGTGCAAGCTTTCCACCTAATGTTTTCTGTCCTAATAATTCACCAGATTCCGTGTCAAAACCATAAACAATCCCTTTTGTATCCGTAAAATAAACGACACCGTTCTCTGCAACAGGAGGTGCTTTATTGACATGACTCTTGTACTCCCACTCCTTTTCCCCTGATTCAGCATTATAGGAATAGAATTTCTGAGTAATCGGACTTCCTACAAATACTTTGTCTTCATAGATTATAGGTGCACCCGATTTATTGTTATCTACCATCGCACCCATCCCGAGGGAATCTTCCCATACGATATCACCAGTCGTAATATCCATAGCGTATATCTTATGATTATGTTTTTCATCCGACTCTACACCAGTTGTAATGACTAATTGATCATTAAAGATAACGGCCGGAACATCATCAAGACCTGAAGTAACCTGATCGAAAACTTGCTGCCACTTAATTTCTCGTTCTTCTAAATCCACAGCGTAAAACGCATACGGATCGGCTCCACCAACATATAAAACTCCATCCTTAATATTAGGGGACGACATACTAACCCGACTATCCAAATTAAGAGACCATTTTTCTTTTCCACTCTTAGGGTCAATTGCGTACAAATGACGGTCACCCGTTGTAATATAGACAGTACCATTATCATAAGCAGGAGTAGGCATTACTTCTCCCTTGGTTTGAAAATCCCACAGAATATCACCTGTCTCAGGATCTAAGCTCAACATTCCACTTTCTCCAGTTCCACGGGTTCCATCATCTTGAAAGAATCGATTTCCATACCCTACGAATAACTGACCTTCAGCATAAATCATCTCGGAATGAATCCAATTGGGTGCCTTATTTTCCCAGAGTAATTCTCCTGACTCGAGGTCAAATGAAAAGAGACCACCTGTATTGTGGTTGCCAACATAGGCACGATTACCAACTATTACTGGTGTAGAGCGAATCTCATCATTTGTAGGTAGGTTCAATCTAATTTCCTCATTGAAGTCACTATTATAGACAGGGTTATTCTCTGAATTCATCCTATATTGGGTCCATTCGGTTGGGCCTATTTCAGCTGCAATAACGGACTGAATTGGCATCAACAGTATGAAGCCTGTTACTAGCATTAGTGTCCACTTTTTCATTTGTAGTCCCCTTTATGTATAAATTTATCAATTATACTCCCACAGGATTATTTCCCATTCTGAAGATTGGCTAAACCTTTTATATTTAGTATTTAACCTTTGACTTTATTTTATTTTAATCTCAGGAAATAATATGGTACAATCCTCCTGTATCTAATTTACATGCATAACCAAAACAAGAAGATATTTCAACGGAGGCAATTTATACATGAAAATAACTTGGGTTAACCATGCATCTTTTATCTTAGAAAAAGATGATATCCGTATTATTTCCGATCCTTGGATTGAAGGAAAGGTCTTTGATAACGGATGGAGTCTATTAGCAAAATCAAAGTTTACATATGAGGATTATAAAGATATCACCCATATTTGGTTCTCACATGAACATCCAGACCATTTCTTTCCACCTAATATCAAAAACATTCCAGAAGAATATCGAAAAAACATCACGATTCTCTTCCAGAATACACGTGATCGTAAAGTAGTAGATTTCTGTTCAAAAATGGGTTTTAAAGAGATTATTGAGCTAAATAACTACCAAGAATTTCGGGTTGGAAATGACTTAACGATTACCATTTCTCAGTTTGGCCATGACTCTTGGATCTGCTATAAGAGTAGTGATACAACTATATTGAACATTAATGATTGTGAATTCTCCACAAAAGAACAAGTAAGAGAAGTGGCTAAAGCTGTGGGTAAAGTAGATGTTCTACTCACACAATTCTCCTTTGCAGGGTACCCAGGTAACGAAGAATCCGCCAAAATAAAACGTGAACGCTTAAAAATGCAAGCCGAAGTAACCAAACCGCGTTTCCTCATTCCATTTGCTAGCTTTGTATGGTTCTGTCATGAAGAAAATTATCACATGAACAAAGCTGTTAATAAAATTGGGGATATGTATACCTATATAAAAGAAGAAACCGCTGCGGAACCGATCATTATGTACCCTGGTGATGAGTGGAAATTGTTTGAGGAACATGATTCCTTTAGTGCTATTCAGAGATATAATGAAGACTACAAGAAAGTGGAAGAAAACCCTGAGCTTGTGAGAACAGAGCCTGTTGATGTAAATGTGATTAGAGAAACCTTCCATAAGTTCACCAAAGGAGTTAAGGAGAAAAACAATCTATTACTTGTTAAGGCTTTGTTAGTGAAAGAACCAACTACTGTTCATGTAACGGATCATCAGAAAGCTTATAAAATTGATGTATTGAAAGATATTTTCGAGGAAGTTAATACTGATTATGATCATTGTGATGTTGCTTTGTCGTCTGAAGCACTAAACTTTTGTTTCAAGTTTTCTTGGGGATGGGATACTTTGAATATCAATGGAAGATTCCAGTCTACAAAGTATGGGGATGTGAATAAGTTTAGGAGTATTGGTGGGAATCAGTTGAGGAATAGTCATGGGGAGTATATTACGATACCTTATTTATTGGAGAAGGCTAAGGCTAGGGCTTGGCGGAAGGTTAAGGGATTAAATTAAGTGAAAATTTCACATCCTTGTCAGATGTGGCATTTTTTTCATCAATCTATTAGTGGTAAAACAACAACTTCCTGGGCGTCATCCAGATACCTCAGCTATCATACTAACTATTTTTGATATTCGACAACAAAATGCTCTTTGTTTTCACTTTAATGCATTAACGTCTCGGGGGTCAGGCACCAGTAATTTCAATTGAGGAATAGTCATGGGGAAGTATATTACGATTCCTTATTTGTTCGAGAAAGCTAGAGCAAGAGCTATTAGGAGGGTTAAGGCAACAAAGTAAAGAGAAGAATTCACATCAGTCCTTTGGACGTGAAATTTTTTCAAATTATGAATAAATAAAACCGGTGGAACCGTCCCCTTGGTCTTTAGGCTAGGGTTTTACGTAAGGTAAAGGGCATAAATTAGTAAAAGGATGATGCATCAAGTATTTGATGCATCATCCTTTTCTATTACGTTTGTATCGAATAAATGAAAACAAGTATTACTAATCAGCTAAATAAAGATCGGTTTTTGGACTCCCACAGGAAAATCCCCTTACTAAAAACACTGTTGAAATTCATACTATTCAAAAGAGTTAGATTTTACTTCACTATTTTTGCTATAGTGAAGTAACGTCCTGGAAGACAGGCACTAAACTAGGTAAATCCCACAACATATATTCATTTTCAGGACCGAAGGAACCGCCCCCTTGGTCTTTTATAGATAAAAAGGTTCCTTTGAGTTTTATCTCAAAGGAACCTTTTTAAAGGTTTATTAGACAATTATTTATCTAACTGTCCAAGATCCACCTTTAACAAGTACAACACCATTATCATCCTTGATATCAGCTACTTGAGTGATAGTTGGTGAAGCAGTTGTATTGTTAGCATTTGCTGAAGCTGTAATTACCACTTTTGAAGTATCTGTATCTAAGGTAATAGCAGATACAGTATATCCTGCAATATCATAAGTTAAAGTTGATAGAGAAGATGCATCAATTGCTTCTGTATAGTTAAGTGTAATAGTAGCAGTTTCTGCCGTATCAACTTTACCGTCACCATCGCCATCAACGTAAGAGATTCGGATATCCTCTACGTCAGCAGTATTTGCATTCGTATCATGGTCAAATTTCTCCAGTGTTGGTGCAATCTTATCTGCAGCAGTTACTGCAACAATTGAAGATCCAACTTTAACACCAAATGCATTTTCAGAATTAATGTTAGCAGCAGCTGTTTCAACAGAAACTGTAGCTGTTGCATCAGTATTTAGAGTTTGTGCAGTTGTTAATGTATAAGTAATAACACCTTTTCCATCAACATTTGCAAAGCTTACAGAAGCAGGAGTGATTGGTGTACCACCTTGGTTGACAATGAAGTCATCTGCTTCAAATTTTGATAAAGAATCACTTAATGTAACTACAATAGTTTTTGTGCCAGTAGCTTCAACTTTAGAAATCCCTACAGTTGTAGCTGTATTTACAGTTACACCAGTAGTGAATGAAGTAGTAAAGTTTCCGCTTGCATCTGCAACTTTACCTACTGTAACAGTGTTTCCATCTGCAATTGTAAGTGAAGTCTTGCTGTAATCAATTAGGACAGCTTTACCGTTATCAGCAAGTGAAGCAGTAGCTTTAGTAGTATTTAAGTATGTTCCCCCAAATTGGTAGTTTGCTAGGTCAAGAACTGATCCTGAACCACTTGTTGCCATCGCTTCAGAGAAACTAATTTTAACAATTTTTTTGTTGTCATATAGTGTTCCAGTAGCTGTTACAGTTGGAGCAGTAGTGTCTTTAACGTTTACACTTGGAGAAACTTTGCTAATAACGTTACCAGCTAAGTCTTCTACTTTTTCAACTACAACTGTATAAGCACCACCACTTAATGAACCAGAAACAGCTAAGTCTACAACCTTACTATCATCTGCATTAACAGTAGGTGTTACAGTTACTCCTTCTACTTCTTCACCAGTTGAATCTAATAATGTATAGTTCGCCGCAGTTTCAGCAGTAGTTTGGTCAACATCTTCAGAGAATGTTAACTTAAATGAAGCATCTGTTGGAGCCTCAAGCTTTACAACTTCAGGTTTAACTGTATCAACAGTTACAGCAACATTTGAAGTGTATCTAGCATTTTTATTCCCCCAACCATCTACAACCACATCTTTGCTTACAACTAAGTAAGCAGTGCCACCTTGTGGAAGTGGGTTAGTTGTAAAAGTTAGTTCTACACGCTTGCTGTTGTTAGCATCTACAGTGATTTGATCTGGAGTATTACCTGAATTAGTGTGGTATACTGCCTGAGCTGTTATTAGATTTGCTGAAGTGTCGTTTAATGAAACATCTTCATTGAATTCCAATACCACTTTATTAGGTGAGGCAGACACAACTTTTGCAACTGATGGTGCAACTGTATCAGCAGCTTGAGTAAGAGTTAATTTTGTATCAACCAATTTATATCCTGCTAAATCTTGAACATTTTTAACACTAACTTCGTATTCGCCATCAGCTAATGAGCTATACAATGTTACTGTTACTTCTTTCAAACCAGTTTTAGTTGCTGATTGAATGAAATATTGACCATTATTAACGCTATAATTGCTAACAGATTCAGCAGTAGTCTGATCAACTGGCTCGCTAAAGATAACTTTGAAGCTATCTGGACCAGCAGAAACTACGTTAACTGCTTTTGGAATTGTTGTATCAAAGAAAGTAACGTCTACTTCAGTGTCCTCAGCAATTACCGCTCCACCTTCAGATTTAACATCATTTAATGTTAATGTTACAGAATCTTGATTACCAAATGCAGCATCGAAAGTAACTAGGACTTTATTGCTATCTACTAACTCTACGCTTGCAACATCAATAACCGAATCACTATCAGCAAAGTTGTCAGCAACAACAGTCTTAGCGTCTAAAGCAGTATTAAATGTTAATTCAGCTTGAATGTTGTTAAGAGCACTTACACTAACAACTTCTGGAACAACAGCTTCAGCTTCAAGTGTAGCAGCTCTGTGTAAGAAAATAGCAAGATCTCCACGCTTGATAGTAGCATCTGTACCGAAAGTAGTATCAGAAGTACCAGCAGTGATTTCGTTAGCAACTAATGCTTTAACAGCTGCTTCGTAACGATCACTAACATCAGTGAAATCTAGCTCTACATCACCACCAGAAAGGTCATATGCTTTTGAAAGCCAGATAGCCATTTCACCACGAGTGATTTCGTCAGAAGCACCGAAAGTTGTAGTTGTTTTACCAGCTGTGATTCCAGCTTCTTTAATTGCATTAACAGCACCTTTAGCGCGGTCAGGAACATCTGTGAAACCAGCGTCTGGAGCGTTTGCAGTGTCAAGGTCTAAAGCTTTTGCTAGCCATACTGCTACGTCAGCACGGATGATTTTCTCATCAGTTCCGAAAGTTGTAGTAGTTTTACCAGCTGTGATGTTGTTATCTACTAGGTAGTCAACAGCCTCTTTGTACTTGTCTGCAACATCAGTGAAAGATGAAGCAGCTGCTGCTGGAGTTACTGCAGATGCAACTAAAGTAGCTGTAGCCGCAGTAGCGATGAATTTGCGATAAGACTTAGGTTGATAAGCCATGTTCTTTGTTTCCTCCCCTGTTTTGTATAACTTTTTTTTTAATATAAACTGACGGAAACCATCAGCTATTAACAAATTTGAGTCTTCATAACTATTCCCACAAAATACAACCTATGCCAGTAGGCGCATAATCATTCCATATAATAGGAAAATATGTATATTCCAATTTTCTGGAAGGTTATCCAGTCGATTGGTAGAAATAGAATTATTAAACTCGTAATCTATTCTACCAAAGCGGTAGGATTTTTCAACTCTTTTTTACAAATTTCTCTATTAAAACACTGGAAGTTTTTGCATCAAGGGGAAAATTATATGAATTTTTAATCAAAATCTGGTGTTTTCCTTGCCATACCAGAAAAATTCTTCCTCATATTTGACGTACTTGTTACAAAAAGGTTTCAGTTTTCTATAAAAAAATTTTTCGGTTGTTACATTGTTACAAATAAAAAAACACCATATCCAGTAAAATACGGTGTTTTTGGGACGATATCTTAATCTTACCATATATCGACAATTATTCGACTAGTTTCTACTATTTTTTTACTTTCAAAAGTTTTTTATAGGTTTCTGTGGTTAAACTAACTAAGTTTTTAAGAGAAAAGTTTTCTTCAGCATGTTTCCTCAAAGCCTTTCCTTTATCAACAAGCTTACCCTTTTGCCATTCATCGATAGCTTGGTTCATGGCTCTTTCATAGCCACCTTGATCGCCAACTGGAACAATCCAACCGTGTTCAGGCTTCACCAATTCTTTTACTCCGCCTACATCCGTTGTAATCACAGGGACTTCTTGATTCGCGGACTCTAATAAGACAAGTGGAAAGCTTTCACTTTCTGAAGCAAGCAAAGATACATCTGATATTGAAAGAATTTGAGAAACATCTTTTCTAAATCCGAGCATTTTAACCTGAGCACCTAGTTTGAACTCTTTAATTAGGTGTTCCACCTCATCATACGATGGTCCACTACCGACTAGTAATACTTTTACTTTAGGATTCCCCAAGTTCTTAAGTGCCTTCAATACCAAGTCATGCCCTTTAACAGGGTGTAGTCTAGCTACAAAAGCCATGACAAAATCGTCTTCACTAATTACAAATTCAGTTTTTAATGCATTTTCTACTGGTACAGGCTCAGTAAAATCAATCCCATTATAAATGGTCTGAATTTTTTCCTCGTTTATGCCAATGTCCATCAAGTTATTCTTAAACCGTTCCGACACAGCGAAAAAATAATCAATCTTTTCATATGACCAAAGGTTCAGTTTCGTAAAAATCCGCCCCTTCAATCCACCCTTCATAAAATCCAATTTCGGATCACTGTGAATGGTCGTCACCCATAAAGCTTTTATCTTTCCCACTAAGAAGGTAGTTAAAAAGTTCGCTCTCGGGCCATGCGTATGTAAAATATCAAAGCCTTCTTTGTTAATAAAGTTCGCCAACCTTCTCAAAACCGTTAAATCATATCGTGACTTTTGTTCAAAAATTTCAACTTTAATCCCAGCTTCCCTCGCCTCCTGCGAAAGAGCGCCCTCTTGAAAGACAGCTAGGCAAACTTGTTCCTTTGGAAATTTAGAAAGGAGAGTGACGACATGCTTTCGCGAGCCGCCAGTCTCTCCCCCACTAATTAGATGTAAAATTTTCATGATGCTTGTTCCTTTCTGTTAAAGAGTACTTTGATCAGGAACTTTGGTAATACTAATTGACGTTTGAGCCGTTTTGGTTCTTTCATTAAACGGTATAGCCACTCTAACCCAACTTTACGGAAGCCTTCTGGTGCACGTTGTACATGACCAGCCATGACATCAAAACTGCCACCAACACCTTGAAACACCTTTACATTCAAGCGAGGCATGTTTTCTCGGATCCACAACTCCTGTCTAGGACTACCGAGAGCAACAAATAACATGTCTGCCCCTGACTCGTTAATTCGTTCTACAAGAGCATCGTGGTCCTGCAGATATCCATTTTCATACCCAACAAGGTTGATAGCAGGGTGCTTCTCTTGAATGTTTTCAAAAGCCTTACTCACCACTTCTTCCTTGGCACCGTACAGAAATACTTTATAACCCTCTTGTTCAGCCATTAAAAGGAGGCGTTCCATCATATCAACTCCCGTAACTCGGGATTGAATTTGTCCTCCCTTTAACTTGGAGGCTAACAAGATACCAACTCCATCTGGAATTTGATAGGTAGATCCGTTAATAAGCTCTCTTAATTGGGCATTTTCTTGGGCAGCCATTACTTTTTCTGGATTCACCGCAATAATAGTAGATTGCTCTCCTGCTGCAATTCGTTGTTTCAGCGACTCTACAATTTCCTCATAGGAAAGTGGGGAAACATCGACTCCGAAGTATGTCTCCTTATTCATAAGAATCCTCTCCTTATTCCTGAATCGCTTTTAATTGAGATATGTCACCTAAACGATAGATGGTAATTTCGTTTGTTTCTGGCACACAGTTTTTCGTATCAAATACAACTGGTGTTTTCATTCGTTTCTTTAATTGATCAATTTCTAAGCTCTTAAACTCGTTATGATCAGCTAAAACGACAACTAAGTGTGCATCTGCAACTGCATCCTCAAAGCTATAAAGTGGGAACGATACTTGCTCCTCACGAACATGTGGATCGTGCGCTACAACATTTAGTCTTGGGTGCTTCACTAAGGATTCCGCAATATCTAACGCCGGGCTTTCACGGACGTCATCGATATTTCCTTTATATGTTAAACCAAATAAGGCAATTTTAGGGTTCTCGATTTCAGCTGTTAAACGCTCCACTTGTGCTTCGACAAAATGAGGCATGGAGTTGTTAATTTTACGAGCTGTTTGAATCAACGGTGATTCTTCTGTTGCTTTTTCTACAATAAAGTATGGGTCAACAGCTAAACAGTGTCCACCTACTCCAGGACCTGGTAAGTGAATATTGACACGTGGATGGCGATTTGCTAATTCTATAACAGAGTGAGCGTTCACCCCTAGTTTTGCCGAGATTTTAACAAGTTCATTCGCTAAAGCAATATTCACATCACGGTACGTATTTTCCATTAGTTTAGACATTTCAGCTGTAACCGCTTCTGTCTCCATGACTTCGCCTTTAACAACAGCGCGATACACATCTGCAGCTTTCTTAGATGCTTCTGGTGTGATACCACCAACAATTCTTGTGTTCTCGATGAGTTCACGAAGAATATGTCCTGGTAATACACGCTCAGGACAGTGAGCAATCGCAACATCTTTATAAGGGTCTAGTCCCGCTTCTTTTATAATAGGAGCAACTAGGTCATCCATTGTTCTTGGAGGAATGGTGGATTCTACAATTAACACGTTCCCTTCTTTAATATGAGGAACAATGGCTTCTACTGCACTTTTTACATAGTCCACATTAGCTGTTAAATCTTCATGGATTGGTGTAGGAACGGCAACGATATACACATCCGCTTCTTCTGGCGTTATCGATGCACGAAGCTTTCCTTCCCTCACCACTTTTTCTACAACTTCAGGAAGACCTGGTTCTTCTATATGAATGTTTCCTTCATTCAATGAATCCACTACTTTTTTATTTACATCGACACCGACAACCTCGAATCCAGCTTGAGCAAAGATAGCAGAAGTCGGAAGGCCTATATATCCTAATCCAACTACACATATTTTTTTCATTAAAAAAAGACCTCGCTTTTTCGTTTGATGAGATACAAATGGGATGCAGGTCAAAATTCCGATGATATTTACATATTTCGAAGAAGAGACTTTGTTTCTGACCTTCCACTTTCAATACTACTTGTTCCATCAAATAATTTTTCCCACATAGTATATCATGCCAATTTTCGACGTGCATCTGTTTTCATTGTTGTAAAGGGGTATGAGTGTTAAAATAATCCTTGTATTTAAGGATTTTTGTCGAATTGGCAAGGCTGAACCGTACTATTAAAAGTTCGTGACATTTTCATTATAGACAAGTTTCAGCAAAAAATCCCACTACATAGTAGACGTTTTAAAACAGAAAAAGTTTACCGATTTGAATTGATTTACAAATTATAACAGGAGTGGGCCTTATTCCTGTTCAAAGAAGGTGCCAAACAAATGGCCAATTTACGAAAAACAGCCATATGGATCACCCTGTTGGCTGTTGTTTTAAAGCTATCAGGCTTACTACGTGAAAGCGTCATCGCCAGCCAATTTGGTGCAAGTGCTGCAACCGACGGCTTTTGGTTAGCTTTTTCCTTTATTACGCTAATTGTAGCTATGATTTCAGTCGGCTTTAATAATGTATTTCTTCCTTTATATACGAAAGAACGCAAAACCAATCCTGTGCAAACAGAAAAGAATGCAAATGCTCTATTAAACAGTACCGCCATACTATTCATCGTACTAACCATTCCACTTGTTTTGTTTGTTGAACAAATTGTTCCTCTTATCTTCTGGGATATGCAACCCGAGACAGAGGAAGTGGCTGTTCATATCACCCGGGTATTTTTTATGGGAATGGGAGCGATTGCGTTAAATGGGGTATTAGAGTCGTACCTTCAATCACGAAAGACATTTGTTCCATCTCAAGTTTCGAAATTACTTGCGACGTTGATGGCAGCTGTATTTGCACTTCTGTTCTCTGAACAATGGGGGATTTACAGTGTTGCTTATGGTTTTCTATTTGGAACTGTCTGTGGTGTGATCCTACAATTTTTCTTTTTAACCAAAAGGGACTTTCAATGGAAACCGTACATTAAAGTTGATAGAGATTTTAGCAAAGTCTATATGGTTCTAATCATCCCTTCCCTACTGAATTCTGTAGTCGGACAAATTAACATGTTTGTAAATAAGAACTTTGCCCAATCTACAACCGAAAGTGCTGTTACCTATTTAAATAATGCATCTTTGCTAGTCAGTATCCCCCATGCCATTTATGGGACTACGATTGCTGCGATTATTTTTACATTGTTATCAGACCAAGTAGATGACCAAAAAGAATTTCAGCTTACCTTTTTTAGAGGGATGCAATTAACGTTACTTACCCTGCTTCCTATTGTTGGAGTAATGTTTATTGTCGGGTATGAGGCTTTGGAGTTAATTTATCAACGTGGGGCGTATACGGCTGAGGATACACGAGGCACATTCCTTGCGTTAGTCATGTATTTACCACTGATTATTACTCAAGGTCTGCAATTTATTGTGTCTAAGTCCATGTACGCCAAAGGAAAAACGGCCGTTGTCTTCCGGATCAGTGTGACAACAATCGCACTAAACATTCTTCTTAACTTCTTACTAGTGGATCAATACGGATACCCAGGGCTCGCTTTATCTACTTCACTAGTGTCGGTATACTTCCTAACTGTTTCAACGTTTTATGTATATAAAGATTTTGACAAGGGTGAAGCTAAAAAGCTTGGTAGACTATTATTCAGAGGAATTCCACCTACTCTAGTAATGGTAATATTGTTATATGGATTAAAACAGACCGGAATTTTCGACTCACTTTACTCTTTATTTGAACTGATGATCTATGTTCCACTTGGGGTTATCATTTATGTAGTTGCTCTTTATCTTTTTTATAAAGAGGGCTATACCAATCTCTTAGGTATATTAAAAAGAAGAAAAGCCACCCATTAAAAAAATCCCTTAGGACGCGATTGGTCCTAAGGGATTTTTTTTATTCATTTACTGTATTGAGCTTAACCGCATGTAAGGAGTATACATACCCTTCTTCATGCTCTAGTTTATCAGAGATAATTCTATACCAGATGGATGTATCTGGCGCCATTACTTCTTCCAAAATGACAACTGGGTAACCAGCCTGGTCATACTGGAAGATAGGGGTGTTATTCTCCGTGCTTGCTACTGAACGAATGTTTAGCTGCGTAGAGATTGTCATACCAATTTGGTATTTTCCAAGGTCTTTTTTACCTAGTGCCTTGTCGATTCCATACATATGTCTGGAAACCTTTAATCCCCAATATGGGTCAGAAGCATAGCGTCTGTTGACCCCAATGGATTTGTTCCCTGCAACCGCCCCGTGATCGAAGCTTACATTAGGGTTTACATATTTAGCATTTAAAACGTGGATGGCTAATGTTTCAATACACTCTTCAACACTAGCAAAATACTTAGCTCTGTCTGGATCGGAATCTACAGCGTTAATTCCAAACAGGTTATTTCTTTCAATCGCATATTTACTAGTACCCCACTCACTTTCATGAGCAGCCATTCCTAGAATAAATAATGCATTGATTCGGTACTTTTCTTCCATTTCTTTTAGGAAAGCACCTTTGCCTTTTAGCAATCCTTTTTCAGCGATATCCTTAAGATGAGGATACTTTGTAGGGTTGCTATCGTATAAAGCTTGGAACTCTTGAAGTTTTGAATCAATAAATTGATCTAATTCTTCTGCCGTATAACTCGTTTCAGTTCGAATCGGTAAGTACTGGAAGTAGTTGTAAGCTGTTCCTACCTTTTCGCCGTTCTCATTGAAGTAGTCATACCCATTCCAGCTATAATAGTTCTTTCCTTGCTCTAAGAAATCTGGAGCTGGTCCAACTGCGTAACCATTGTGATACCATTTTTTCTCGTAACCATACTCTAAGTGGATTAAGTCACCAGCAGCATCTACTTGGTAGTATGATCTCTTGTCTACTTGCGCTGTTGGGATTAGTTTGACTGTTGAAGGCTTCACATAACCTTCAGTATCAGCAACACGAACCTTTACATAGTCTTCAGTAGATTCTATATACTCAAGCTCACGATAAAGCTCTACTCCGAACATAACACTAGCGCTGGTAAAGGATTTATTCGAGTAGAATATAGATTGATTGTCTGGATTCGGGACCGTAAGAGCAATACCAGATGGCATTGTTAAGATGTCCTCACCTAATGAAACCACTTGTGTCTCTACTGATGTTACAGCTGCCATTGCTGCATCGTAGGATTCATAGTTCGCTTCAGAATAGACAATACTTCCATCGGCTTGAATCGTTCCTAATTTATAGAATTCTGGTTCCTCTTCACCTGGAGGTAATTCACCTTCACCAAACTGCGCTTCATATGCTTTTAGCAAACCTGAGATAAAAGCGGCTGCTTCAGCGCGAGTTGCAAAGTTCTTTGGTCTGAATGTATCATCTGGAAAACCGTTGATAATACCTAAACCAACATTTCGTTTTACGGCTGTTTTAAAGATGTCATTTGTAATTTGATCTTGGTCTGTAAACGTTAGTTCTGCTTCTGGCATATCCATTTCTAGATGCTCCATTGCATTACTAATGATTAAAGCCATTTGCTCCCTTGAAATAGGATCTGCTGGTCTGAATAACCCATCAGTTCCGCCATTTACAATTTTGGACTCTGCTACTGCGTTAACCCCAGCAGCTAATACAGAACCTGGTGAAACATCAGGAAATAAATTCGGTCCATCTTGTTTCAAATTGAGTGCTCTGGACACATAGTTTGCAAACTCAGCTCTTGTAATAATCTGTCCCGGCTTGTAAATATTGTTTCCATAGCCAAAAATGACTTCTAATTCGATCAGATGTCTCATTTGGGCTTCAAGTTTAATGCCCGTAATGTCATCTTCTCCCTCTGCTGCTTTTGCTTGATTAGTAGGTAAGGAGAATAACCCCAATGCCATAACCAATGCTACAAAAGCTGCGACTAATTTTTTCAATCCGTTTTCCCCCTCCTATTTTGTCGAATTTGAAATGATTTTGTAACACAACTATCTTTTATTCTAACAACCTTGTAATTAAAACGGAATAGTCTTTTAGTTTTGTTATTTACTGGATTTTTAAAATCAATAAAAAAAGCGGCACATGACCGCTTCTTTACTCCATAAAATAAACTTTGAACTCATATGGTGTCACAGCTGCGTTGTTGTTGGCATCTCTAAGCCTTACGTGGTAAGACCCTGCCTTAAGTTGTAAGTTAAATACTTCGTCATCACCCCATGCATATTCATCAGCAGAATGAATGAGTTTACCATTATGGTAGACTTCTACAACAGAATCGATTTCATCACTGGTCACCATTCTAAATCGGACAAGTGAATCCTGTATAACATTCACTTGATACCAATCCTCATCACCAAAGTCTACACCTGTATTCAAGTACCCGGTTGCTGAAAACAGTCTAGATGTTACCTTTTTTGTAAATAACGGTTTGGAAGGGATGTTCCCATTTACAACAGATCCAGCATCCTCATCTTTCTGATTCTGTTCTTGAAGTGTAAACTCATATGGCCAAAGCGTAAACGGACTACCGGTTTCCGTATAGGATTCTAACAAAATAAAGTAATTTTTACCTTCTGTCGTTTTGAAGGCACCCGTTGTCATCCCATTTGCTGAGAGTGGGTCAATATATTGGATTTTCCGCCATTCTTCCTCATCTATGGTTCTATTATTATTGGAATCTTCAATGACAGCTACAAAGCTATGAAACGGATCTACTAATCCCTTCGGCAACTGCTTGAGTGCATCATCTAGTTGACCACGCTTCATTGTGACACCGTATAACGCATCCTTATCTGCATTCAAGTAGAATACATCCCGGTCACCTGCCGTAGCAAAGTTCCCTGTAAATGAGCTAGACGGGAGATTTTTTACATCCGTTGTTTCATCATTACTTTCATATGCATCTTCATGATTCTTCAATACTACTTCTGAGGTAAAGGCGTAAGGGTTAAATGAAATTCCACTGTTATTAAAGTAGTTTTCGTTTAACTTAACAAAGTACCTGTTCCCTTTACGAAGAGAAGTATAAAGTTCCTTTTTGGTTTCTGGAGCCATAGTGGTCCATGAAATATTGGTGCCTAACCAACGCAAATATCGGTATTCTTCACCATCCGGAGTTTCCTCCGTACCGATTTCATAAATCTCTACCATTGGGTATGATTGTGGAGAATTAACAAGATCAAATTTATAGACTCCCGTTTCTGGCGCTTCAAAAGAATACCAATCTTCATCACCCATCATTTGTAAATATCCAGAAGCCTCCTCGCCTACTTCATAAGGCAAAGCAGCGCTTTCTATTTGAGATAGGTAATCTTCATACGGATCATAAGCTTCATCCTCTGCAATAGCTGCAATCGAAGCTTTCTGTGCTTCTAATGATTTTTCTTCCATCATATCCATCGGCATCATACCAAACGGATACCCATCCTCATCAGGTGGTAATACCTTCCCTTCAATGTCTAAATAGTATGGTACAAGGGAATGCTCTGGCTCTATATTTTCGGTTTCCATATTTGGATTGATTATATAGTCATACATACCAAAATAATTAGGTGCGTCATTTGTTACTTTAATAATGTAAGACTCGCCAGGCATAGCTTCAAAGGTTAAAACTTCTCCTTCACCATAGCCATTATTGTTCGCAACCATAATCGGATAAAGAGGGAAGTCTATTTCAGCTCTCTTATCTGCTGGAATTTGTTCTAACTCTTTTAATAACATCTCATCTTCAAAATAGACAGACAGGGCTGAGTTAATTCCCGGTACTGCACTTAATTCAACACGAACAACCTGTTGTTCATTTACTTCGACTTTATAAAAGTCCTCTGCTGCCAATTTAAAGTCTTCAGATACTAATGTTCCTTTTCCACTGAAAGGCAGGGTTACTTTTGTAGGATTCGAAAAAGAAGTTAATTCTTCTTCAGGTAAATCGCTTGCAACATTTACATCTAGTGAGTAGGATACTCTTTCAGCTTCCGAGTCATCATAATTCCCATTTAGCTCCACTACGCTAACTGCCATCGGACCTGAAAAAGGAATTTTCACAAGCGTTCCTTCTGCCAAATTCTCTGCAACATTATTTATCTCTTTTGTATACCTATAACCTTCACCGTATAGGTTTACCTTTAACCCAAAATCATAATGTTCTGCACCATTTAGTTGTAGTTGAACGTATTCCCCTTCTTTTGCTTCAAACTGATACCATTTTTCTTCATATGGCTTAACGATGGCCCCATCGTAAGATTGGCTAGTAGCTGGATCAATTACAGAAGCAGTAGAAAGGATTTCTTCCTTTGTTAGGTCTTTTTTCTCTAAAGCTGGTAATTGATTCATATCAAACTGTAGTGCTGCTACTGGATTAACTAATCCATTTCCATATGTTGCATCAAAGCCATTGCTTCCTAAATCATCTGCTGTTTTTTCTAAAATATACTCCACCTGCAATGGTGTCAGGTTTGGATTCTTTGAAAGTAGTAAAGACGCAACTCCAGCAATAATCGGAGATGCCATAGATGTTCCACTTAACTCTGCATATGTAGAACCTTTTTCGTAATCATAAAGAGGAGCGTATATGGAATCCCCGGGTGCTACGATGTCCACTGAGGGTCCAAAAGTTGAGAATTCAGCTAATTCCTTTTTGTCATTAACCGCCCCAACTGAAATAACTCCTTCGTAAGATGCTGGATAGCTCTTTGTATCATCTCCGGTGTTCCCTGCAGCCGCCACCACTACTACATTTTGTTTTACTGCTTCCTTTACAGCATCCTCGATGACTGGAGATGGCATAAAGGATCCTAAACTCATGTTGATGACTTTAGCTCCATTTTTAACGGCATATAGAATTCCTTCGGCTATTGCATAATCAGTAGCTCCCCACTGGCGGTTAAAAACGTCAATAGACATGATTTCAACATTCGGATTGACTCCGAAACCACCGACTTCATTTCCTTTTTCAGCGCCAATGATTCCGGCCACGTGGGTACCATGATAATCGGCCAACGGTTGTCTCAAAGGATTAACCGTGTTATAACCTGGAATGAGTTTATCTTTTAATTCTGGATGATTATCATCCACTCCTTGGTCAATTACTGCAACTTTCACTACATGTTTACCAGCTAAACCATGAGCTTTAGCAATCTGTAGCATATCTAAATGATATTGTTCAGATGCCTTTTCATCTGTGCCAGCAAATGGTGTGAAGTAGACACTAGGTTTAACAGATAGAACATTGTCATAACTCATGTACTGATTGATCACTTTGTCTAACTGATCTTTATTTTTCACTTTCACTATTGCATATTGTAGCTCTTGGATGTTTTGAACGACCGTTGCTTGAGCCTGTTGATTTTGACTCGAGGTCAAAGGTGTTTTGTATTTTACCACTAGTGTGTCCGCGCTCATGGCTGGGTTCTGTGACTGCTGATTTTGTGAGTGTTGTAACAGTGGACTGTTTTGTACAATGGAAGAAATATGAGCTTTATGTGCTTCCTTCCCTGATTGGTCATTAGCACTGACCCCAGTTGCTAGCGAAGAAAGAACAAGCCCCGTTGCCAAAGTGGCACTCAAAGCTTTCTTTATCTTTTTCATGTGATCCCCCTTAAAAATGTTTAGTTTGATTTTGTAAAAAAGTCCTTTAGCAGGCAAGTGTCCCCCTTCCTAAAAAATACCTACTATATAAGACTATGTTTCTATTGTAAAAGTTTCATATTTAGTTAAATTTATCCAATAATTTCGTATGACAAGTTTGGACAAGTTTTTTTTACAAGTTTTTTGGGTAAAAAGAGTATGTAGAGAAATAATGAGACTATTTTGAGGCATACAAAAAAGCCCTAGCAGGTAGCTAAGGCTTTAATAAATTGATTTTTAGTAGTTAGAGCTATAAATAGCTACTGAGAAGTCCGCCCTTGATGCTCGGTCAGTCGCTCTAAAGTTTGGTCCATTAAAGAATGAAATTTTATCTGTACCGTGAAGGTTTACGATTGAGCTGTATGCCCAATATTCGGAACCGACATCTTTATAGACAATAGCTGCAGAAGATGCTGCATTAGAATCTTGGATAAATGCGTGATCGACAATGTAGGCCATTTGAGCACGTGTCAGATACTCATTCGGTCTAAATGTTCCATCAGGAAATCCATTTATAATACCTAATGACTTAATAGCTGCAATATCATGAGCAAATGTTGTATTAGGGTTAACATCGGTAAATGGATTTAAATCTGTAGCTTTTAATCCTAGTACTCTATTAAGAATAGCTGCTGCTTGCCCGCGTGTAATAGGAGTTTCAGGTTTAAAAGAGTTATCATTATATCCACTAATTATATTGTCTTCATGTAATGCCATAATGGCAGTGTAAGCTTTATGTTCCTTTGAAAGGTCTGTAAAACCATCATATGTGATTCCTGACAGCCTCTTTGCTCCCGCATAGTGTTTACTCCAGTAAGAATTACTAAGGGAGACAATCGCAACACCACTTGAAGAAGTCGCACTGATGAATTTATTATCTCCAACATAAATTCCAGAGTGAGATATTCCTGCTTTATATGTATTTTTAAAGAAAACAAAATCTCCTGGTTGAAGGTTACTCTTGTCTACTGCTGTTCCAAGTTGATATTGATCGGCTGATGTTCTTGGCAATGTCATGCCTAGTTGATTCATCACATAGACCAAGTATCCTGAACAATCAAAACCAGATGTTGGTGAGTTCCCTCCAAATGAGTAACGAACCCCTTCATATTCCTTAGCCTTTTGAACCAATTCCTCGTTTGTTGCTGCTTGTGCGTCTGGACTTGGTAAAAGTAATAAGGCAAGTGCTAAGATTGGTAAAAGTAATAGCTGTCGGTACATGATGTTATTACACCTCTCACTAAAGACGAATTTTGATTTTGAGAGCTTCCCTCTCTAATCATCTAATGAGAGTTTACCAGATTTTTTCGACAATTTTCGTTACGGTTGTGTTACAGTTGCATTACTTTCTTCTAACTCTTCGACCTTTTTCATCTTCTCTTATTCTACTTTAAAGAAGTGATTCTCCGCTCTAGCAATAAATACTGCAAAGGTTGCACGAGTCATTGGTTCATATGGTTTGAATGTTCCATCTGGATATCCTACTGTAATATTAGCATTGGCAATCTTGTTTATCGCCTCATATCCTGTAACTCTCTCACTTAGGTCAGAGTATGGGTATGGCGTTTTATCCTCTAGTCTATATGCTTTTGCAATTAAAATAGCCATCTCTGCTCGAGTTACTGGTTGATCTGGTCTGAATGTCCCGTCTGGAAATCCAGCTAGAATTTTATTTTCATAGGCTGATTGAATATAGCCTGATGCGAAGTTCCCTTTACCAACATCACTAAATACACTGTCTCTCTTCTCGCCATTTAGTCCAACAGCTCTTCCAATAATGGCCACTGCTTGAGCCCTTGTAATGAGAGCATCTGGCTCCATCTTCGTTTCTGTAACACCACTAATCATTTCTTCATGATGTAAATACACTAAATGCGGTGCAAACCATTGGGTCATACTAATGTCTGTAAATGGTGGCTCTGTCACATTTGCTGTAACAGGGATCGAAACTAAACTTCCATTTGCATATGAAAATTCAAAAGTATAAACATATTGGCCAGGCAAGACATAATCCGTAAATGTCGTTTCAGCAAGACTTGTTACTTGCGATTCTCCTCTTAATACTGAAACGGATTCAACTGCATCACTTGTAACTACCTCAATTTCGACTTTTCCGTTAGCCACAGAAGTAACAAATACTTGGTTTCCATCCACTTTATCCGGACTATTCGATCCCTGAACTAATCCATATCCAAATTGATTATCTTTTCCCTTGACTCCTAAATCTTTTGCAGTCGTTTGTAAAAGTACTCTTAACTCATCACTCGTTCTAGCAGGATCACTCTCTTTTTGAAGTGCCAAAATACCTGTTACAAAGGGAGCAGCCATTGAGGTACCTGTCATTAGCACATAGCCCATACTATCTTTCCCCTCAATGGAAATATCTGCTGGAAACGTACTAAGAATATCCTCTCCTGGTGCTGCTAGCTCTAACTCTTCCCCGGTTGAAGAGGTTCTTACTCTCGTCATTTCCTCCGTAACACCACCAACTGCAATTACAGTTGGATACTTTGCAGGATACATCATCGTATTTGTTCCCGTATCTTGTGTTCCATAATTCCCACTAGATGCGATTAGGAGAATACCTTGTTCACTTGCCTTTTGAAGGATACTTCTTAATGCAGGGTCATCTGCTTTTGTCGTAACACTTAAGTTCACAATGTCCATTTCATTTTGAATAGCCCACTCAACACCTGCTAAAATGGTCGCTGTTGATCCATCACCATTTTGGTCCAGTGCTTTAATTGCATAAAGATCTACATTTGGAGCAATCCCTAGCACACCAATTTGATTATCCTGTGCAGAAATGATTCCAGCTACATGTGTCCCGTGCCCATTATTATCATCAAAACCAGATGGACACTCCTTCGCAACACAGGTTCCCCCTTTTACCACTAAGTCCGGATGCTCTGTATCTATTCCTGTATCTAAAATAGCTACTCGAACACCTTTGCCTGTTAAACCATTGCTGACCGACGGGGAAATATTAATAGTTTCGTACCCCCAAGAATGTGTTTGCGATTGATTACTAATAGGGGGACTTGTATTTGAAATTGTTGTTGACGTTACTTGTGCTGGTTTATTTTCAGTTATTATTCTAACTGGAATAATGTTCACTAACTGATTTAATTGAGACGATGTCCCTTTTACAGCAACCGAATCAATGGATGAGTATGTGTACATCAATTCAAACCCTAGCTGATTTATGTACTCTAGGGGTATCTCCTGTTCAAATTGGATAATATACTCATTCACCTCTTCTTGATCTTCCGCAAATACATTTACTGAGAATGATGAAAAAATGAGTAGAAAAATAATTAAATAAATTGATAGTTTTCTTAGCATATCTGGTCCCTCGTTATTCTAGTCTTATCTTTATTACATCATTTATAAAGGTGTAGGTCTAGGATTAACACTCACACTTTTTACTATTTATCGTAAAAAAACAGGACCGGTATAAACCAGTCCCTTCTACTATCATTAATGAAGACGTTTTGATGGCGTGCCATTCATTTCAGTATATAAAAAGCCTATATCTAATCCCTCATAATGATAATAGTAATCTAGTATCCCAAAGAACATTGCCTTCGCTGCCTTTTGGCGCTCAGCAGGAGAGCTTATCTTTTGATTATCTCCTTTGTTATCAATAAACCCTAATTCTACTAACACGGCAGGCATTGTATTCTCACGTAACACATGGAAATTACCGTGTTTAATGCCGCGATCGTTTAAATTCCAAGCTTCAATTAAACGATTTTGAATATAGAGTGCTAGTGCCCGACTTTCAGAAGTGTATGGGTTGGTCGAAGCCGTACGATAATAATACGTCTCCGTTCCATTCGCACTTCCATTAAATGCATTGGTATGGATACTTACAAACATATCTCCACCTTGTTGTTCTGCAAAACTAACTCGATCAGCCAATTCTATTTTACGATCGGTTTCTCTTGTCATTGAAACTGTTAGTGGCGTTTGTTCTAAATAAGCTTTTAGCTTATTACCGACATCTAGCACGACATCTTTTTCATATATACCGAATCCATCAGCCCCGGGATCTGGTGAACCGTGCCCTGGATCAATGATGATATGGGTTTCTCTTAGAATTTTATCTATGGTATCGACAGTGTCATCAGGATTTGTAGATAGATATTCACCGTAGACGAAGCCAGTTTTACCATCTTCCCAAGTTACATAATACCAATCTCCTATTTGATAGGCTATTTTAACAGGCATTGGTTGTAATAAAGCAATTTTAGGGAATAATGTTCCTGGACCAGTTCTAACGTTTAAGTCCGTTGCAATAACAAACATGTCTTCATCAAATGTTTCTGTTGGCTTACTACGCAAATCTACTAAAATACCTCTAGCTAAAAACACTGAGAAATCTGCACGGATAATATGCAAGTGTGATCCGAAAGTACCGTCAGGCAGTCCGTCAGAAATTCCTTTTTCCATTAGTGTCTCTGTAGCTTCTTGAATAGTTGCATCTCCATAGGTGAATGCCTTACTAATCATGATCGCCATTTCCCCACGTGTAACAGGTTGGTCCGGCTTAAAAGTGCCATCATTGTATCCACTGATAATTTTCTTATCAACCGCAGCTTGTATGTAACCAGAAGCAAAGTTTCCTGAACCTACATCCGGAAAAATAGTAGATTTTCTAGTACCATTTAGGGACAACGCACGTCCAATCATTGCAGCCGCTTCTGCTCTTGTTACTTTACGATCAGGTGAAAACATATCTGGTGTAGTCCCATAAACAATTCCACCAGATGCAAGGTAATAAATTTCATCTGCAGCTCTATAACTAGTGCCTATATCTTTAAAGTAATGAGTTGAGGTGGAAGCAATTTTTGCAAGAAGTTCTTCATTTGGGAGTTCGGTTTGAATTTCTACTAAACATTCATTATTTTCTTCACTAGTTTCTGTTTCATCTAGTGTAGACTCTTCTTGGTCTATTGTTTCATCCTCTGTAGTGTTTTCGTCGGTGTCCATCGTTGATTCTTCTGTATTGTCCTGAGACTGTTCTATATCTGTACAGCTATTTTCATTGACTGTGTTTCCATTGTCATCAGTAGTAGAATCGGCTTCATTTATTAAATCTTCATTAGAAGTCGAATCAGTATTAGAATCTGTAGTGTCGTTTTCCGTAGTACTCTCCTCGTCTTGTGTTGCGGTAGTTTCCCCCGTCGTACTCTCATTATTGGATAAAGAGGAGGCATCTTCTAGATTTGAAGATTCTTGGGTAACAACGTCTGGTTCACTTCCTTCAGAAGTAAGCTCATTCGCGTAGGAAACCGGACCTGGAATCGACAGGAAAAGGAGGCCTGCTGTCAAACTTTGCAGTACCTTGCGCATTTTGTCTCTCCTTTCGACTTTTTTCTACATTTTAACATATAGAATCTAGAACTGTATCATCCTTTCTAGCTATTTTTTGGTTAGATTTGAGGGAGAGCTTAAAACAGTTGGTACTGCTCGAATTTTCTAATAATGTAATTTTTACCAATATAGAAAGCATGAAAAAAGACCCCACCAGATTGGTAGGGTCCTAGAATTATTCTTAGTTAATGAAATCAACGTATTGTAGGAATTGGTCTAATACACGTGCCATTTGATCACGTTTTGTGAAATCAGCAGGACCAAAGTCACCAGTACCGTAGCCAGCCATAATGCCCGCTTGGTAAATTAACTGTACGTCTTCACGTGCACTTGCACCAATAAAGTCACTATCTTTAAAGTCAGTAATCTTTTTACTTGTATCTAACTCACTTTGTGCATTTACGAATTTAATAGCGCGCCCAATCATCATGGCAGCTTCCGCACGATTGATTTTTTCATAAGGATAGAAATTACCGTCTTCCTTACCAAAAATAATCCCCGCTTCTGCAGCAGCATAAATTTCACCTTTACTATTAACTGCTTGATTATACGAAACATCGCTAAACGTAACACTTGGTGTTTCTGGGGCAGGTAAAGCAAGTGCTCTAGAAATAAGAGCTGCGAATTCTCCACGAGTCATATCATCGTTTGGAGCGTACGTAGAAACGGTTTTACCACTGATGATTAGCTTTGAAGCTAATTTTTCAATGCTGGCTTCCGCCCAGTTTGCTCCGTTGTTGACGTCTTGGAACGTTTTACTGTTTTTCACTACTGTATAGCGAGAGTTAGTTAATGATTGTAGAACCACTACTCCATCTACTAGCTTTGCAGGGATCGGAGTTAATGTGCCGTCAGCGTTAATTCTAACTACAACTATTTCATTTGCATTTGTATTTTCAGCACTTACATTGATAGAACGTTTAACATAGGCTCTGAACTTGCTAACCGTTGCTGTCTTATCACCAGAAGTGATTGTAATTTCAAAATCGATGACAGAAGAAACTGCTTCAAGTCCTTCACCTTCTAATGAATCCTGAACGTCTTCTAGTGGCACCTCATTTACAGAGATACTAACAGATACATTTTCCATTGATACATCTGAACCGAGTTGAGATTTCACTACATCTTCGTTAACTTCATTAACTGGTAGGTCGTAGCTTGCCGTTTCAGTCTTAACCTTTACAACTGCATTCTGAGACTTTTCTGCAGCTTTTGTGAATAGGGTTGCTGGTACTTCGGCTTTTGTTTCACCAGCTGACCCTTTTTGAACTTTTACTGGAATTGTGTTCTTTTCTGCTGTAACCTTTTCAACGATTTCATCCACTTTATCAGGTTTTACAGTTGTTTTACCTGGGGTTTGTTCTACTGCATCCTCTGGGACTTCGACTTCGTTTTCTTCAGGTTCTGGTGTTGGTGTCGGTGTCGGCGTTGGTGTTGGCGTTGGGTCTGGATCCGGATTTGTAACTACTCCATCTGGAGCACCTGCAAATAGTGCCGCTAGAACAAAACCTTCTCTTAAATCTGAGATGTCTTCTGCAGTAATGACACCACTAACTGTAAGATTATTATAAATATTATCCTTAATGTCTAGTACACCATTTAAACCAAAACCAAAGGTATCATAAATACTACTATTAAATGTACTGTATTTGGCTTTGCTAGATAGTTGTTCATGAATATCTGAAATAATAGTCTCAACCGCAGATAGACCATCTACACTATTTTGATCTACTCCATTAAGGAATCTAGTCCACAGTTCTTTTTCAGCATCAATAAAATATTCTATCAATAATTCTATTGCAGTATAATCATTACCAGTAGTAATCAATGCATTTAGGGCTGTACCTGCATCGCTATCGTTAAGGGCTCTAATATCCGCTGCAAGAGTGTCTGGGTTAGATTGATGGGCTAATAATGCAATATCCTTTATTAAATCGATTGCATTTAAGTCTGATAAACCTACATCATCAAGTTTATCATCAACCCTCGATACCACTTCATCTCCTATAACAGTTGTCCAATCAAAGTTTGTATCTGATATAGCAGTAGTGATCTCATTTAGAGTTTCAACGTCTGTAGAACCCAGTTTGCTATATATTAATTTAATTCTGTTCGCGGCATCATCTACAGTTGCCGCCTGCACAATCGCACTTGGCTGCACTAACCCAGCCCCATACACAGGTGTAACTACTAACCCCGCAGCAAGAACGGCCTTAAGGGCTTTTTGACTAAATGGATATCTTTTTTTCACTTCACTGACCACCTCTACAAAATGTATTTTGGTAATTTCATGGTGTATTAGTTTAATTTGGAAGTTTTGATATGACTACTATATTACTTTAATCAAGTACACTCGTCAACGAGCTGATAGTCATATATTCCTATTTTACTAGTAAAAATTTCTAATCTATACATTAAATTTGGATATTTTTAAGGAAAAATGACTCTTGTTTTTTAAACAGATGTTTAAATTGTAATACCCTTTATGATTTTCCTGCATATCCCTCCTAAGTTCTCCACACATTAAAAAGGAAAGTTTTACTACATGGAGGCGACTTTATTGAAGAACTCGAAGTTTCGGACACTAATTTCGATGATGGTTGTTTTGTTATGGCTTCAACCTATACAGCAGGTTGCTGCAAATCCTCCATCCCCTACCCCAAAATTTAAGAATGTAATTATGATGGTGATGGATGGGACAAATTCTGATGTCGTCACTCTTGCCCGTTGGTATAAAGGAAGTAATTTGTTTATAGATGATTTGATAGTTGGCGGGGTTCGGACCTATTCCCTTCGTTCTGCTATAACGGATAGTGCTGCTGCAGCAACAGCCTTGGCAACTGGTCACAAAACGATTGTGGATCACATTGGGATGATTCCAATGTACGAATCGGAACATTCCTCACAACCAATTACGACCGTTCCGAAGGCTACCATTCTTGAAGCTGCTAAACGGAACGGACTTGCTACGGGAATTGTGGCTACCTCTCCCGTTCAGCATGCTACACCAGCTGGGTTCTCTTCACACACACTGCACCGTGATGACTTTTCAAACATCGCTGAGCAGCAAGTGTACCAAGGAATTGATGTGGTATTAGGTGGAGGAAAGGCATCGTTGTTTCCTGGTAAAGGAAAAGATGAACGGAATGATGGTGAAAATTTAATAAGGGTACTAAAGGAACAGAACTACACTATTGTTGATACAAAAGAAAAATTACAGGCAGCCCCAAGCGGTAAACTTTGGGGAGCTTTTGCAAGACATGCTTTAGCCTATGACTTTGACCGGAATACTTTAGAGCTTGATCAACCTTCATTGGCTGAAATGACGGAAAAAGCGATTCAGACACTTTCGCAAAAAAAGAAAGGATTTTTCCTGTTTGTTGAAGGTAGTAAAGTAGATTGGGCTGCTCATAAAAACGATCCTGTTGGAATGATTAGTGAGATTTTGAGCTTTGATGAGGCTGTAAAGAAAGCAGTCGAGTTTGCAAAAGTGGACAAGAATACATTAGTCATTGCTGTAACGGACCATGGAAACAGCGGTTTGACCATGGGCAACGGCAGTACGAATAATAACTATGCTAGCTCTCCATCTACCAAGTTTATTGAACCTTTGAAGCAAGCAAAACTTTCGGTATCAGGTGCGGTTTCAATTTTAAAAACAGACCGGTCAAATTTGGTTGAAGTCGCCTCGTATTACGGTGTAAAGGACTTAGACCGTACTGAATTGAAGCAGTTGAAAAAGGCTAAACGAACTAGTGAAATTGAAAACTTGTTAACGCAATATTTAGCCAAACGAGCTCATCTTGGTTTTACTACCCACGGTCATACCGGCGAAGATGTTTTTCTGTATGCCTATGGACCAGGTAAGCCATCTGGACTTATAAATAATGTGGATATTCCACGTTTGATTGCTGAATACTTGGAAGTGGACTTAGATGAAACAACAGACTCATTGTTTATTGATGCTGAAAAGTGGTTTACAGCCCAAGGATTTGAAACGGCCATTGAATTAGAAGGTAAAAATAATGAAGTATTTGTTGCGAAAAAAGAAGGAGAAGAGATTCGCTATCCGAAGAATAAGAATTATAGGATGGTTAATAGTACAGTGGAGACTTTGCCTGGTGTGAATGTGTTTAATGGGAAGACGTTTTTTGTGCCGAAGCCTGCTCGGTGATTGGGAGATAGACAATGCTGTGGGGCATTGTCTTCTTTCGTGTTATATTATGAAGGGCCGGTTGTAAGGAATAATTTAAAGGTGGATGGCATTTATCTGGGAGTAAGGCACGTTAGCCTGACGTAATGGCACATAAACCTGGTGCAACGGCACATTGGCCCGACACAACGGCACATTGACCCGGCACAACGGCACATTGACCTGAAACAACGGCATATAAAATTACCATACCTGTAAATGACCAAACCGAAACATTATGAAACATCAATAGTAGATCAAATTTTACTACAAAGTAAAACCCATAATCCTGCTACCTCCCATTTTATTCCCATACCCATCGAAGTCCACGCCAAAATGCGATATAATGAAAGAATGCAGTTTTATCGAACCCGGGGTTAACACAGTAACTGTCCCCCACAAGAAAGTGAGAGGATCCATCTTGAAGGAAATGGTTGAGACACTTTCAAAATTGTTTAAGGAACGCCTGAACTTTAATGATGAAGAGCATGTGAAGCTGGTTCAGCGTAGCCTTTTATTATATCGTCAAAATTTGGTGTTAAAGGTGAAGCAAGTTGGACTGAATGAGGTGACGGCAACGGTTCAAGATGTGACACCGGTTAAGGTTCAACTTGATGCAGCTGAGCTTGAGAATAGTTCGTGTGAATGTCCGCAGCAAGGGGTTTGTCGGCACCAATTGGCTGTGTTTTTTGCGATGCTTGCTAAGTTTCAGTCGGTAACGAAGTGGATTGATGATTGGAAGCGTGGGGATGTTTTGGCGAGCTTGCCGATTCAAAGAGGAATGAAAAAGAGTCCCGCTACCGTGAGCATTGAAGAAAAGATTCCTGGATGGATGTCCCGCTTCGAGGATGAATGGAATCAAATCGATTCACTCACTGTGTCAGCAATCAATCAGATGTATCATAAATTTAGCTGGCAGGAGCCTGAAAATAGGCAACTCAAGTTGATATACCGTTTGACCTTACAAATATTCTTTTTACAAAAGCTGTTCTCTCTTTCTCCGAGAGAGCTAGAAAATGTAAGAATTCAAATTGATTATTACATAGATCAAGCTAAGCAAACGATGCAAGCTTTCCAAACTCAAACGCTGTCTTTTGATACAGATACTTATTTTCAACAACTTGGAAAAGAAATGCATCCAATTATGAAGGAAGGGCACGGTCTCCTTCTTGAAAAGTTTTCGCTATATACCGAGTTTTGGACGTTTCTATGTAAGTCCCCCACTCTTCGTCAAGAGGAACGAAAGTGGTGGAAGCAGGTGATTGAAGAGGAACATCCGAGCTTTTCAAATCAACCTTCTATCTACATTGCCTATTGGCATATTCAGATACTAACCGGTTATGAAGAAGAGGTAATGAAGACGCTAGATGATTTGATGGAACCGAGCTACGTGTATATTCTGCTGCACTGGTTACAGTACTTTATTTCTGAAAAGCAATGGACCCGCTCGAATACGTTTTTTGATAAATTTTTAAAATGGTGGCCGATGTATTCGGAAGTGGTGGATCATGACCAGGCTACCTTTACTGCAGAAAAGGCGGTTCATTTAGCAAAGGTTTATTCGAACCACCGGAAGTTACCTGTGCATGAAAAGTTGTTAGAAACGTTACTACCTTATAGCTTTCATGATTATGCTTCCTATATGGTACGGTCGAAACAGTTCCGTAAATGGGCGGAGTTACTCCACTCTATTTCCTATCAAGTCAGGGATATTCCGTATGATTTGTTAAGCAGTGTAGAAGCCACAGATCCTAAAGCTCTTCTACCTCTTTACCATCGTTCGGTGATTTCTCTGGTACAAGAAAAGAAGCGGCAATCTTACAAGGATGCTGTTCGACTTTTATTAAAGTTAAAAGAGATTTATGAAAATATGGGAGAATATGAAGCCTGGAATTCCTTTATGATCGGGTTAATGGATGAAACATCAAGACTTCGGGCCTTCCATGAAGAATGCAAAAGGGGGAAGCTGTTAAATGGTCCGGTTGAAATCTATTAAAATTCATGCCATGCACACAGGCGGACCCACCATTCGAATCGGGGCAACCGATGACCAAAATCAGTGGATACCGCTTCAGGATTGGAAGCATCTGTTTTTCCAATGGCATGAAGGAAGCTATTATGGGACTCTTTACATTCAAGAGGTCGGGAATTTTATTGAATTGGATTCATGGCAAGCGACCGATGTGTTTGCGAATGAACCCTTCAACTCCTATGTAGATTGGGATTGGGATGAAACTTCTGACCTACTGATTTCAGTATCTAGAGTGATCTATGAGAGTATCACGCAAAAGCGAGTCATTCCTGAATTCAATGAGAACCATCCTTGGAAAATTCCAGCGATGGTTTGGGAAGAATTTTTTCCTGAGTTTTGGGAAAGTCCTGTCACGGAAGACTTACTTGCAGATCATAGTGCCCCCCTTTCCGTAGGTGATTGGGTACAAAACTGGTTCCAACAAGTTATGAGTTCCTACATTTCTTACCCACATTTGGACAATGAATGGACAACAAAGTGGCGGGAGCTCACAGAATCTACTTACTGGAGCCAAGATGAACTAGCTTCCTATTTTACAGAAGAAAAGTGGAAGGAATGGACAAGCGATACGCGGTCCCCTCTTCCCTTCTATCTTGGTTTAAAATTAGAAGAACCAGAAACCAATGATGAACCTTGGAGTTTGACTCCCTTTCTACAAAGCGTTCAAAACAATGAAGAAATCTATAACTGGAACGAAGTGTTCACTTGGCCAACTAATTGGTTACCTTATGAGGAATATGTTCACGAAGAAGTTGATAGCTGGAAAAAGCTAATTCCGTTTATGGAAGCTACGCAACCTTTCCAGACAGAGTTAAACGATGAACAAGCATGGGGATTCTTGACGCATGTGAGTGAAAAATTAGTGTTACTTGGGATTAACATTTGGTTGCCATCCTGGTGGAGAAATATGAAAGAAGCCAAAGTAAAGCTT
The DNA here is from genome assembly GCF_039522365.1 of Bacillus carboniphilus. Taxonomy (GTDB): domain Bacteria; phylum Bacillota; class Bacilli; order Bacillales; family JC228; genus Bacillus_BF; species Bacillus_BF carboniphilus. The sequence goes on from NZ_BAAADJ010000004.1 coordinate 39,659, forward strand.
CAAGCCAATGTGAAGGAAACAGTCACTTCTGTACGCCCTTCTATGCTTGGTATGGATCAACTGTTAGATTTCCAATGGAAGCTTTCTCTTAATGGTGAAGAGCTTTCAGAGGAAGAATTCCGTCAGCTTGTAGAACAGAATCGTCATTTTCTACGCTGGCGTGGGGATTGGGTGAAGCTAGATCCTGCGTTTATGAAGCGAATACAGGAGTTAATGAAACAAGCAGATAAAAATGGACTTCAGCTTCGGGATTTACTAGAACAGAAGCTTTCACGAAGTGGTGACGGTGCGCTTGACGATGAAGATGAAGAGCAGGATGATGACCCATACGATTTTATCCAAATTCGTTTAAATCGGCAGTTAAAAGATATGCTTCAAACTCTGACGAACCAGACTACCTTACCGCTTCAAAAGGTTCCAGATAGTTTGAACGGTGAGCTACGCCCTTATCAAATTGAAGGGTTTAGCTGGTTGTACTTTTTAAGACAGTATGGGTTTGGTGGATGTTTAGCCGATGATATGGGACTCGGAAAAACCATTCAGTTCATTACGTATCTCCTAAAATGCAAGGAAGATGGTAAAACGGATGCTCCTGCACTCATTATTGCACCAACATCAATTGTTGGTAACTGGGAAAAGGAACTGGCTCAATTTGCTCCATCTCTTAATGTATATATCCATTATGGAAACAAACGGGTAAAAGGTGAAGCATTTACTAAAGAAGCCAAGAAAGCTGATGTTGTTTTAACGACATACGGACTTTCTCATATTGATGAAGCAGACCTTTCAACGATTGAATGGAGTTCTATCGGACTTGATGAAGCCCAAAATATTAAAAATGCTGGGACCAAGCAATCTCGTGCTATTCGGAAATTGAAAGGGCAGCATCATATTGCTTTGACTGGTACGCCCATTGAAAATAGATTATCTGAACTCTGGTCCATTTTTGATTTCTTAAACCATGGATACCTGGGTAGTCTCCATACATTCCAGCATCGATATATATTACCAATTGAAAGAGATGATGATAAGAAACAGCTTCAAAAACTCCAATCTTTGATACGCCCATTCTTATTAAGACGTACGAAAACGGATCAACGCATTGCATTGAACCTTCCTGACAAGTTGGAACAAAAGCAGTATTGTAATTTGACACCGGAACAGGCTTCTTTATATGAGGAGCATGTCCAACAAACGTTTTCGAAGATTAACCGCTTAACTGGTTTTGAACGAAGAGGCTTAGTGTTACAGATGCTAGGAAAATTGAAGCAGCTCTGTGATCATCCAAGCTTGTATTTAAAAGAGGAACAACCGCGGGAGATTATTAGCAGGTCTCAGAAGATGAAAAAAGTGGTTCAGTTATTAGATGACATCTTAGATCAAAATGAAAATGTGTTAATTTTTACCCAATATATTCAAATGGGTAAACTTCTGCAAAATGTTATGAAAAACCGTTATCGGATGGATATTCCATTCTTAAATGGATCGGTCCCTAAAATGCAGAGAGACATCTGGATTGAGCAATTCCAAAATAATGAGTTTCCTGTTTTCATTTTGTCATTAAAAGCTGGTGGAACTGGATTAAATTTAACAGCAGCCAATCATGTCATACACTACGATAGATGGTGGAATCCTGCTGTTGAAAATCAAGCAACAGACAGAGCCTATCGAATCGGGCAGAAAAAATTTGTACATGTACACAAACTTTTGACTTCAGGAACTTTAGAAGAGAAAATAGACGCTCTATTGGAACAAAAGAGTTCGTTAAACGATGCTATCCTCACGCAAGGGGATCAATGGATAACGGAATTTACAGATGATGAATTACTGAATCTTGTTACCTTAACTCCTTAATACCAACAAAGCTGCGGTGTACCTTAGATGTATACCGCTCTTTTCATAGGCTCTGAATTTTACTTATGATTATATGTGCTGGAAATCTGTATAGGTTAAACAATCAACAAGGATAAAGGGCCTTCTCCTATTTCGAACATTACCGTATTCTCTAGGAATGGTTAGTTTTGTAAATTGGGAACCAATCAGAAAGGTAAAGCAAGAAATAATATCATAGACGTCAACCTTCGTACATTCATAGTGACCAAAACACTCTTCAACAATGACCTTCATAGCAATCGGATCAATATGTACATAAACTAGTTTCCGTTTACTCCCTTCAATAATTTTTGCCAAAAACGAAGTACGTTTGCTTAGATAAAACTCTTGATAATGCTTATCTTTGTTTTTCCTTGATCTAGAATCAGATTTCAACATGGCAGTGGATGTGTGAACATAAGGATGAAGAGACCTTTCATGGACGTGAAGAAAACGAGGAGTATACTCTGGAAGCGCGAAAACATTAACCTTTAACACATGACTTCTTGGAATACCAGGAATCGAAAAGATGTACTTTTTCATTTTTTCCCCCTTTATCAAATAGGTAATTTGTCCCCTTCTGGTATAATTTTACTATTTTGTTTTTTCTTTGACTACATGTTTCTTTAAAAAAATGTAAAAATTTACATTTTTCTCATTGTATTGTCGAGCTTTGACACCTCGTCATATTTTGAGAATGCCATTAGCGTTTTTTATTAGGTTCTTTTCCTTTTTGTTAAAGAAAACTCGCCGATTGGCAAGCCTTTAGGCGAATACAGAGGCGTAGTTGCGCTTATACTATACACCTAAAAATTTCACCTACGTCGAATTACTTCTTGCTAAAATTTTATGCCTTCTTATAGTGGAAAAAACGCCAGCTGAAAAAATCAGCTGGCCAAAAGGGAAGTTTATTGATCTTGCTTAGGGTTGGAAAATAAGGTATTACTGGGGCCGGAGTAAATAAATGTTTAATGTGTAGCTGTTTGAAGAGATGTTTCTGAAGGTTGGGTTTCTTCTAAAGCTTGAATTCGCTCCTCACACGCAATCAGCCTCTCTTGAAGCCTTCCGTTATACCGAATCAAATACTCCAACATCTCCTCAATACGATACATCGGATTCGGATTTTTAATGTTCCTCACCTCCTTTCAAGTTTTATTTTAAAATCTTATCTTCTAATGTCTCTACTACTTCTTCCTTCTTGGGTTCTTCCTTCTTCAGTGGTGGTGCTGAAGCTGACTTAGTGTCAATAAATTGAATGGAATCAGCAATCACTTCAGTCACATATATTCTTTTACCTTCCTGATTCTCGTAGTGCCTTGTTTGGAGCCTTCCTGTTATTCCAACCATCGATCCCTTTTTACAGTACAACGCCGTATTCTCTGCAGCTCTCCTCCAAATGGTACATGGGATGAAATCAGCTTCTAATTCTCCTTTTTGGTTTTTGAAATGGCGATTGATGGCCACCGTCACATTGGTCACTGGATTCCCATCCATTGTTCGCTTAATTTCAGGATCCCTAGTTAATCTTCCAACTAACGTCACTTGGTTTAGCATAAAATTTCCCCTTTCTTCATTCTGTAGTAATAGAATATAGCGAATTGATAGATTAGTAAAATATGGAAAACTGTATTTTCACATCTAAAAGAAGATCAAAAAGCCTTTTTCTATAGTCAAAATAGGCTTTTTGAATAGAATTCGACACTCAAAAATCGATTTTACAAGTTTCGTCATATTTTTTTGGCTTTTCTGAATGGGCATCCATTATGTTATAATTTGGGTTAAAAGGAAAAGCGGAGGTTTGGAATGAAAACCTTTAAAATGATATCTTTACAAATTATCGATGGAGAGGATCTTCACGATATTGAACTAAAAGACGGGCTCATTATTAACCGAGAAGATGACCGAAATCGCTGGCTATTGGAAGCCTTTATGAAGCCAACCTATACCGATGTTTTCGAACAAGCCATGAATAACGACAAGGAACTGCTCATTCAAGTGGTGATCACAAAGAAAGAAAATGACCCAGCTCCGTTTCGTACGAAGGTACTAAAATTGAGTGAAATAAATGGCTCCATTAGTGTGCTTTTAGAGGGGTATTTGAATAAAACGAAGAATGATTATGCGGAATTGCTTTTGCAGCATTTATTGGATCAAGGCATGACCGGTGATCAGCTTTTAGAGATTTTTAAATTAAATATGATAACGAAGCCAAAGCTACCTGCTACAAAGAAAATAGAAAATTAAAATCGGATATTGTTTGAGGGAGAATGGGACCTATGAAGTGGTTGAAATGGACTTTGGGAATTATCGCGGTCATTATTTTAGGTGTTGCTGGAACGGTTTATTACTTTTTTGAAATTAAAGAATATGATACCGCTGATGCGGAAGTTGAAGAAATTACAAAGACTGAATATGACATTGTGTTACCTCCTAATGTTGGTGAAGATGATGTAGATCAAGACTCTTCAACGAATGAGGAATCAACTGAAGAACAAGCGGATAGCGACTCACTCCCGGCTACTTCTACTGAGGTGGATGAAGAAGAATCCGATTCAGAGAGTAATCAAACTGGAAATACTGGTACAAATCAAAACTCTTCAGATCAAAAAAAGCAAGACTCTAATAATGATAACTCGAAGGATAAAACTGATTCAAATGATGATACAAAGAAAGATCCTGTTGTAACAGCTGATTACATAAAAGATAGATATCGCCCTACTTTTGAAAGCCTTCAAGCCCAGGCGAATTCAAGGCTGGATGCTCTGATTGCAAAGGCCATTTCAGAATATCGAGCACAGAAATCAGCAGGTAAATCTGTTTCATTCGGGTACTTCTATCAAAAATATAAAGGGGCAGCTGACGAGTTGGAAGCGAACACTGATGCGACCTTTAACATTATTATTGGTGCCTTAAATGATGAGTTAGAAAAGAATGGATTTACCACAAAAGAATCGAAGGAATTTAGAGATTACTATGAGGCACAAAAAGAAGCACGGGAAGATGCTCTTTTAGAACGTGCTAGAGAGTTACTATAATAGGAAAAAGCAGAATCCGAGGTAAAAGGATTCTGCCTTTTTTATGGTTTATTTACGCATTCACATGCCCCAACACACCAGCCGTTGCAGACATCGCAATAATCACACAACCCCACATATGTTTGTAAGCCTCTACCATGTTGTCGCAAGTAAAACGAATTTGAGTTGGTGTTACCAGTTCAACCGTGGGTAACGTTGTTGTCATATGAGCTTGGTTTGGTGCCTTGAAAGTCAGTTCAAACGTAACCGGCCCTTCCATTTTTACCGTCTTCATGTTTTGGATGCCACGAACAGCAGCTTCTGCTTTTTCGCGGATGATTTCACGTGCTTTTTCTGGGTGCAGGAGCTCAGCTGCAAAACGGTCAATGGCACGTTTAACAACAGCTCCCTCAACATGCGGAAGTGTTTCTTTTACTTCAGCCACATACGCATCGTCCCCACTGATGAAAATAGCAGGCACACCAAAGTCCCCTGCAACATAAGAGTTCATTTCCGTTTCGCCGACAACTTTTCCGTTAATCTTCATTTCGTTCACACAGATTCCAGCTAGTGTATGACTGATGACTGTTTTCTCAGAGCCACCTTCTCTACCGTGGTGACCGACGAACATAATGCCGTCGAAGCTTTCATCTAGACCTTCTAATTGGCACATTACGCGGTTGTTACCTGAAACGAGGCGAGCACGTGGGTCCAATTCTTCAATTAAGATGTTGGACATGTTTCCGTGTCCATCCGCTACTACAACTTCTGTCGCTCCCGCTTTAAAAGCCCCTTCGACTGCAGCATTCACATCATAAGTCATTTGTTTACGGAAGCGTTGGTATTCACCGTTTACTTGCAATTGCTTTCCGGTTGCAACACCTGAAATTCCTTCCATGTCTGCTGAGATAAAAATTTTCATAGGTTCGTTTCCTCCTTAATATTATGCAAAATTAAAAGTAGATGTTGTTGATAATGATTTTACGAATTCCTTGAGTAGGTCTTTTGTTGCTTCGAGGTCCTTCATGTCCACTAACTCAACTGGAGAGTGTGCATAGCGTGAAGGTACCGAAAGAACTCCAGTTGGCACACCTTTTTGACTAAAAGCCACCGCTCCCCCATCTGTTCCAATTCCAGGGAACACTTCCATTTGGTAAGGAATGTTCTTTTCTTTGGCTGTTTCGACTAAGGCATCCTTCACTTTGTAGTGTGTGATTAAGCTGAAGTCCATGACCTTAATGCCTACTCCCGCTCCAATTTGTAGACTTTGGTCCATCGTTTCTTCTGGCGTGTCACTGACAGCTGTTGTATCCACCGCGATGGCAACATCAGCGTGCAGGTTTTGTGATGCAGTCTTGGCTCCGCGGAGGCCGACTTCCTCTTGGACTGCGAATAGGAAAATAAGCTCTCCTGAGAAGTCTCGGTCTTGTAGTTCTTCGAGTGCTTGGATTAACACAGCACATCCAGCTCGGTCATCGAGGGCTTTCCCGATTACACGACCTGTTTTTTCACTGCCTGCGTATTTGAGTTGTTTTTTCCATGTGATTGGTGTGCCGAGTTCAACGCCAAGTGCTTCGGCATCCTCTTTTGAAGCAGCACCGATATCTATGTAAAGTTGAGCGTGCTTTCTAACTTTAGAAGGGTCATCGAATTTTACATAGTGAGCGGACATGGTTCCAATAACACCGTTGAGCTCCCCTTGTTTCGTTAAAACGGTAACCTCTTGTGCTAGAAGAATTCGGTCATCGTGCCCACCTAATTTTTCAAAGCGAAGAAGTCCGTTCGCTTCAATCTTTTTAACAATGAAGCCTACCTCATCAATATGAGCGGTTAATAGAGTAGCGGGTCCTTCTTCTTTCCCTTTTATACGAGCAATAACATTTCCGATTGGATCCACTTCAACGGAATCAGTTTTATCTGAGAGGTATTCTTTTAAAAATCTGGACACTGCTGCTTCATAGCCACAAGGTCCATGTAGTGATGTCAACGTTTCTAGCAATTTGAACATAGGATTCCCTCCTGATTTGTTTTGGGACTCAGCTTCGATTTTAGTAGATTCATTTCGATTTTCGAAGTTTTGTAGTATAGTATATATAAGAGTTTTTGCAAATGCAAGAATATTTAGTAGCTTAAAAGGGGGATTACATATGTTAGCTATAACAAACGCAACCGGTTTTAAAGGGGATGGAACGAAGCTTGAAAATGTAACCATTCTCGTGAAGGAAGGAAAAATTACTGAAGTTGGGCCCCAAGTTGCGGTGCCTGAAGGGTATGAAGTGGTTGATGCCAAGGGTAAAATCATTACGCCTGGTTTGATTGATGTACATACACATTTAGGGGTTCATGAAGAAGGCGTGGGTTCTGAAGGTCGCGATTTCAATGAAACATCCAGTGCTTCTACTCCACAAATTCGTGCTCTTGATGGAATTAACCCTGAAGAAAGTGGCTTTGACGATGCTCGCCGTTTCGGTGTGACTACGGTTCAAATTATGCCTGGAAGTGCCAATGTAATCGGTGGCGAAATGCTTGTGTTGAAGACGGTTGGGCATATTGTGGACGAGATGGTGGTGCGTGAACCATCTGGTTTGAAGGCGGCACTTGGTGAAAATCCGAAGCGCGTTCACGGACCTAAAGGGCGACTTGCGGTAACTCGTATGGGTGTTGCGGCTGAGATGCGTGAGAAGTTTATTAAAGCGCAGAATTATATGAAGAAGTTGGAGAAGAATGAAGATACTGAGCGTGATCTAGGATTGGAAAATATCGTGAAGGTGTTAAAGCGTGAGATTCCTTTACGTGTGCATGCTCACCGTGCGGATGATATCTTGACGATTCTTCGATTGAAAAAGGAGTTTGGTTTTGATTTAACGATTGAGCATTGTACTGAGGGGCATCACATTGCGGATTACATTGCTAAGTTTGAAGATGTACGTGTGTCTGTTGGGCCTACGATGTCTAGTCGTTCGAAGGTGGAACTTGCGGATAAGGGCTGGCATACGCTGGGTGCATTGGCTGCTGCTGGAGTTCCGTTCTCTATTACGACGGACCACCCAGTTGTGGGAATCGAGCACTTGATGACTAGTGTGATTTTGGCTGTGAAGAATGGAATCAGTGAGGACTTGGCGTTACAGGCGGTTACGTTGAATGCTGCTCGTCATTTAGGGATTGAAGACCGCGTTGGTACGATTGAGGTTGGGAAGGATGCGGACTTTGCGATTTGGAATGGCGATCCGTTTGATTTGCGGAATCGTGTTGTGAAGACTTTTGTTAATGGCGCTGAGGTTTATGCGGAGTATTAAAGCCGGCATTTTGTAAAATTGTAAGGGGGCTCCTGGGTGGGGAACCCCTTTTTGTGTGGTAGTTCTATTATTAAGTGGCATTGTAAAGAGGAAGCGTTTTTACTTGCTGATTGCACACTGTTACTTTCTGGTCCCACCCTGATACTTGCCGGTTGTACTCTTTTACTTTCCGGTCCCACCCTGATACTTGCCGGTTGTACTCTTTTACTTTCCGGTTCCACTCTGTTACTTGCCGGTTGCACCTTTTTACTTTCCGGTCCTTAATTGGTTAAAGTAAATTCTGTTTTTATATTTCCCCTTATACGAGAGTTTCATAGAATTTAATATAGTATAAGCTGTTTTTATAGAGCTAATCTTTAAAAAATCTCTACATTCCTTATTGGATATCTCTCTTTTTATAAGTAGAAAGTAATCTTGGATTGCAGCTTTATGTGCATCAAAAGAAGTTGCGCCACAAAATGGACAGGTCCATTTCCTATTAGTCCTACCCATTCCAAATCTTTTACATTTTTCACACTGGATTCCTTTAATGAGGTCCTTGGGGTCATATTTATATGTTTTTTGTGGGTCAATAATAAGAGGATTATGGTGCTTTAATAATTTCGTAGACAGTCGATGAAGAGCATCATTTGAAATAAGTGGCTTTTTGTAATGTTGCATGATTTCGTCTATTTTCTCCTCAAGAGAATACGCATGTAGAATGTACTTTTGATACAACGGACCCGATTTAGGATCGATGAACGTACCCGAATCCCCCATTACAACTAGATACTCAATTGGGATGTTAGGTTGCCTTTTTTCTTGAAGCCATTTTATTAACTGCCGGCTTTGTCGTTTAACTTGCTGCAGTGGGTCCTCTAACACTTCCCTTTTCTCCTCATCGGACCAAATCAATTGATTATAAACATCATCAAAATACAGACTGCCTTTTCGATTTTTAACTTCAATTAACAGGATTAAGTTTCGGGAAATGAGTAAGGTGTCAATTTGGAAGGGTTTGTGGTCCACAATCAATCGGATTCCGCGGAAGATGTGGAATTGCGACTCAGGGAGGTAACTGAGGTAATAATCTACGTTTTCTTCACCAACAAGTCCTTTTTTTCTTTGATTGTATTCTTTTTGTAACGAGGGGTGAAGGGGATGATTTTTGGGAAGTCTCCTTGTCAGTGCCTCAATTATAGACATTTGAATTGGTTTTTCTCTTGGTAATATGAACATTACATCACTCTCCTTTTAGTTTTATTTCTATTTCTCGTTTAAAAGTCCTGCTTTGTTTTTTGTTGGGTGGATTTTTATTAATTTGATTTTTGGGACTGCTCTTTTTACTTTATTTAGATGGTTTCATGGTTTTACCTGCTGGTTATTGAGACTTACTGGCTGGTTCCTTGATTTTACTTTCCGGTCTGCGCCATTTATTTTCCGGTGGCATCCCTTTATTTTCCGGTGGCACACCTTTTCTTTCCGGTCGCACCCTTTTACTTTCCGGTCGCTCCTCCCTTACTTTCCGGTCGCAACCATTTACTTTCCGGTCGCAACCCCTTGTTTTCCGGTCGCAACCCTTTACTTTCCGGTCGCAACCCCTTACTTTCCGGTCGCAACCCCTTACTTTCCGGTCGCACCACCTTGCTTTCCGGTCGCACCACCTTACTTTCAGGTCGCACCCCTTACTTTCCGGTCTCACCACTTTACTTTCCGGTCGCACCACTTTACTTTCCGGCCGCCCCCCCCCTTACTTTCCGGTCGCAACCCCTTACTTTCCGGTCGCACACCACCTATAAATCCCCAAAACAAAAACCCCCACTCAGGGGGTTTTAACTAGCCGCCATTAACTCCACTTTTACATCCAAGAAAACACGATACACCACCGCCGCAAACTGCGCTCTGGTAGTACCATCATTCACACCAAAACTTCCATTCGTATATCCACTCACATACCCGTTAGAAGCTAAACTCTGGATGTACAACTCCGCCCAGTAACCGGCTTTTACATCAGTAAAACTAACCAGTTTTTCACCTGGTTGTACCTGGAATGCTTTCGCAATAACTATAGCCAGCTGTGCTCTTGTTAGTGGCGCATCCGGGTTGAAGTTTGCTGCTTTACTGAAAACTCCCGCTTCCACTAGTTTGGCGATAGCCATATAGTTTGGATGGTCTTGCGGAACATCTTTGAAACCGGGATCTGCCGGAATATTTTTCGTCATTGGAATCATTCCATATAGATAGGATGCTGCTTCCGCTCTTGTGATGACTTGGTTTGGCAGGAATTCTGTGTCTGTTGCACCAGTCATTAACTCCAGATCAACCAAGTGTTGGATTGCTTCTTCTGCCCAGTGGCCAGAGATATCTTCATATACCACTTTACCGTCATACGCTGTAAAGAAGGCTTCTGTCATTTTCTTGTAGCCGTCTTCGTTCGGGTGCACATTTTGAGGGTTTGGCATGTATGCCGCTGAATCAAAACCTATTAAACTTGTAACGGAGAAGGTTTTTCCACCCGCTAACTCGCCTGCCATATGGATAGTAGAATTCATTTGCTCAAACATGAGTGCTACCGTTTCAAGTGCCTGCCCTTCTAAATAAGGGAATGGAAACACATAGTCAGAGACATAGACCTCTGCAGCAGGGTTGATCGTTTTAATCGTCCCAACGATTTTTGCGATGTTTTCCCCTGTCGTTGTTAGTGCTGCTGTTGCTTCTTCCAAGTCAAAGGAAACAGTACCTGCTTCCGCATCGATTTTTGCAATTTTTAACAAGTCGTTTGCTCCTGCAGAGATGGTAACGAGTTCTGCTTCTGCTAGAGCCGCTTGCAATTCAGGCTTACTTAAATCTGCTAAAACTTGAGTTGTATTGTATCCAGGAACCGCGAATTCTTTATGGAACTCGACAACCTTCCCTCTACTTTCTAGCTCTTGTTTTACAAAGTCTGCGTATCCCAGACCTAATTCGTTGTAAGGTGTAACCCCAGCTGCTATGGAATCCCCTAAAGCGACATACGTAATCGCCTCCGCTTTAGTTGTTTCTTCAGTTGCGGCAGCTGTTACAGCTGTACTTAAAAATAACAAGATTGCAATGAAGCTGTACAAACTCTTTTTGAAAAACTTCATCCAGTGTCCACTCTCCTCTTTGAATCTCTTAGTCTATGACTTTATCTCTATATGGATTCGAGGAGTAGGTAGATTTTTCCTTCTTTTTCATTAACTTGCCTTTAATGACTTCTTTTTATGCAATTTCCGGTCCACCATCCACCATTTCATAAACGGTGTCACCACGAGAAGAATCGTAAAGATCCGGAATAAATGAAAACTGGTTACCGTTGCAACATCTGCATTGACGGCTAGTGCTGTAACGGCCATTTCAGCGACCCCACCAGGAGCCGTACTTAGGAACATATCATTAAATGGTAATTTGAAAATGGCATATAATCCTTCTGCCAGTAAAATACAAAAGGCGATGAGACACAGGTTTGAGACAAAAACGATGGAGAGCATTTTCAGAGTGAATTGTTCTTTGTTTATTTTCATTCTCACCCCTAAATGAGCTCCGAATAAAAGTTGGGCACCATCAATCCAGCTTGGTGGCAGGATTGGCTGGGGATAGCCTATTACATTCAGTGTACTGACAAATAAAATCGGCACTAATAAATAGGGAATGGGCATTTTGATTTTACTTGCACCCCAGATGAGAAGTGGCATTGCAATCAGCATCCACAGTAATGCAGTTGTATCAATCTGTGGTAGTAGGAATGAATCTGCTGCGGCTGCCACCGGTGCAACCTGACTTTCTTTTACTACGACATGAAGAACCAAAAATGGAACGACTGTAATCACCATCATGATACGAATCGTTTGCATGAAAGCGACCACAGCCTCGTCGGCATCCTTCATTTCTTCACTAAGAATAACCATTTGAGACAACCCACCAGGGAAGCTCCCTAACAGTGCCGTACTGTAGCTTATGTTGGTCCATTTTTTTAACAAATAAGAGGTTCCAATGGAAAAACCAATGACGAACACAGTGGATAAAAGCATAATGGGCAACTGTGTCACCATTAAGGTGGCAGCATCTTTTGTAAAAGAACTTCCCAACTGCACACCCAGTACAACGAGTCCAATGTTTCGCAAAAAAGTCGGCCAGTATAAAGGCCCTTTATAATAGGATTTGAATAGTAACAGTCCGAAAAGAGGCCCTAACAACCACGGGAGAAACATCCCCACGGTGTCTAGAATAAAACCTGCTAGTATGGCAATGGCACTTGTTGTAAGAAACGGTTTGATTGGCATGATCGACATCCTCAAAAAAATTTAGATTTCCGAAATATCTTCTACTATTCTATCACAATCCTGTTCCGAAAATGAATGGACCCTTTTTATTCATATAGAGGAAGGTTTTGCATAAACTTGCATTAAGTCCTCCCTTTCCTTTTCTGGAAAATTTTATTTATAAATGTTTAATGAACAAGCAATAGGGGGTACTGAGTATTAAAATAAAGGAGGGTATCTGATGGAAAAATACTTATTTAAGAAAGTATTGAAGAAATCAAAAGGAATTCAAGTTCATCTATTGGACAGGAAAGACGATTGTGTCAGAATTGTATATCTCGATCCTGATACGTTGTCCCCTCTAAAACATGAAAGTTGCCCGAAACGAATCCAGCGATTTTTAAGTAAGCAACACAGTATCATCTCTATGTGGCTCAGCAAATCCGTTGCTGTGTAGACCTTGCTTCGTCTAGAGTTTATTTGCCCGAACTTATTCTTACTTTTCATATGATACTTGGTCCTTCCTGGGTGGGGAGGATTTTTTTTGTGGGGGGATGACGAAAAAAAGCCCTCCATTGACTGAAGGGCTTCACACTATTCATCTATAAGAATCGCTTTCCCATTCAAACATCCAACTCGTACTTTATTTAAAGAGACTTCGTGTCCTTCTAAATGACGGACGTGAATGACCTTTTGCTCTCCCGGTAAAAGGTCGAAGAATTGCTCGGAATAAATCAACTGATCGCTGGGGATATCGATTTTTACAAACCGTGCATGTTGATCTGTGCTAATTGTAATCGTTTGTTCAGCCTGATTTAGTTCTACAGAAAGGCTGACCTCCGGAAGTGCCAAGTCCTTGTGGTCACGTAAGTAGTAGATGTTTTCCGGGAATGTCCCACTCCCGGAAGATAATCGCACAACAACTTCACTCGCAGAAGCTCCACCGAGAACTTCAGCCTCCGTATATTCAACTACAAATTGCGATTCATTTGCTCCACATGTAAAAGGAACCTTTTCCTTCCACACAACCTCACCAGTAAAGGTCTGAACCTCAATAACTATCTCATCCTCAACCGGCTCTAGTGTATCATTCACAAACCAGAACTTCAAAGGCTCTCCCACATCATGGTCCAAGGTCGCCAATAACGGATGGAAGAATCCTTTTTGCGCATAGTAGTAGGATGCTTTCGGAAGCAGGTCATAATCAATCATGGACCAGCTTGTCCCTGGCCAACAGTCGTTGAGCTGCCACACGAGAGCACCGCTCGTATTTGGTTTATTGCGACGGTAATGCTCAATTCCACACTTCAGACCTTCTGCTTGCGTTAGCATCGAGAAGTTCATGTATTCCTCGATATCTTGTGGAATTCCTGTGTAGCCTTCCATCAATAAAATCCCTTTTTGATGGTGGTAGTCCTTATTTCGATAGGACATTTCGTCACTCTTCCAGTAAAATTGCCCCTCTGGGATGTTGCGCTCTAGAGTATAACGGTTGGAAGAAGCATGCATGCCAAACTCGCTCGAAAACTTGGTGAAGTCTTTTTTGTAATTTTTAAAAGAAACGCCTTCCACACTGTAATCCTGCCCAGGCACGTCACCAAATTTCCGAGGTTCGATATTACCATGCCACACCTGCCAGTTGTGACGGTCTCCTTCCTCCTCAGAATCATGGTCATTCCCGCCAAATGGAGAGCTTGGCCAGTAGAATCGACTCGGGTCCATCTTTTCTAATATAGAAGGAATGAGGTCATGATAAATGGTCTCTCCCCAGAACGGGTCATCAATTCGACCTGACGAAACTTCAACCTCCCACAGCCAGTCGTTTTCGTTGTTGCCGCACCACAGGGTGATGCAAGAATACGGACGTAGACGCTTTACGGCTTTAACAATCTCATCCTCAACATTCTTCATGAAGTTTTGATTGTAGTCAGGGTATAAGGCACATGCAAACATGAAGTCCTGCCACACCAGGAGCCCTTGTCGGTCACATTCTTGGTAAAAGACATCTTTCTCATAGATGCCCCCACCCCAGACTCGTAGCATATTCATGTGTGATTCCTTAGAAAGCTGGATGAGCTTTTTGTAACGGTCATCATGAGCAGCCCCGATAAAACTATGCACAGGAATCCAGTTTGTTCCCTTGGCAAACAGGCGAACTCCATTTAGTTTGAAGCAGAAAAGTTTATTCCCGTTTTCGTCTTCTTGCTCCAGTTTGATTGTACGAATGCCTAGTTTTTGTGAATAACGGTCTAGCTCTTGCTCCGAATCCGTTATTTTTACTTCCAGGTCGTAGAGGAAAGGTTCGCCTAAGTCATGGGTCCACCAAAGTTTCGGTTCGGGGACTTCAATGGTCAGAATCGACTGGGTATCAGACATGACAGCTTGTTGTGTGAAAGTTTCCCCCTCATCACGGACTTGCACTTCAACCGAAACCTCTTTACCTCTTCCAAATCTCGTACGGTCAAGGTTCACTTCCACATCAATAATCGCTTTCTTCTCTTCAATGGCACTTGTGGTTGCAAAAACAGAATCCAATTTTACAGACTGTTTTTTCTCCACTCGAACGGGTTTCCAGATCCCTGCGGTCAATAGTCTTGGACCCCAATCCCATCCGTAATTCATCTGGGCTTTTCGTGTCCACGCCCGCTCTCTAGCAAAGCCGGACCAAGATATTTGCTGCTTCTCTTTCGTTACTAACCAAACGGGGTCGAATTTTACAGCAATCACGTTTCTTCCCATTTGAATGACTCTTGTAATATCGAAAGTGTGCTCCACTAGCATATTTTCCGTTGAACCAACTTCAAGTCCATTTACATATATGGTCGCGAAGGTATCGAGCCCTTCGAAGGTAAGCTCCACTCTTTCCTCTGAATCTATAGAATCGTGATAGAAAAATTCCGTACGATACCACCATTCTTTTTCCTCAACCCAACGGCATTTCTGATCATTATGACCGAAAAACGGATCCTCAATTAACCCTTTTTCAAGCAAAGTAGAATGGACATCTCCTGGTACCTTTGCAGTCATCCAGAAATGATCAATAAAATCAGGATGAGCAACTTCTAGCGCACGTTTTTCCCCACTATTAAAATATTGCAATTTCCATTGGTCTTGTATAATCATGGTGTTCCTCCTTTGATCAAAGGGCTGTGTTGTAAATGATTCATAAAGAAAGGAATTTAAACAAACGTTTGTTTAAATTCCTTTTTCTTCACGATAGGCTTGGTCTGCGAGGGCTAGAGTTCCTTTTATTCCTGCTTCGTCTCCGAGGCCTGGCGGGATGATCCATTCATCGATTTTTTCCGCAAGGTTCGGATGCTGAACATAGCCATTAAGCTTTTCAGCTACTTTTTGATGAAGAAGTGGGAAGATTTGCTTTTGCTTCATGACGCCTCCGCCCAGAATCATCTTTTTAGGAGATAAAATGAGCGTGTAGTTCATTAAGCTTTGGGCTATGTAATCTGCTGCCATTTCCCATACTTCGAACTTGTCCTCTAACTCATACCCTTTTTTCCCCCATCGCGCTTCAATGGCTGGACCTGAAGCTAGGCCTTCTAAACAATCTCCGTGATAAGGACATACCCCTTCAAAATGATCATTCGGATGTTTTCGAATGAGGATGTGCCCCATTTCAGGATGGGTAAAACCACTCAACCTCTCGCCGTTCACAATAGCGCCGACACCGATTCCGGTTCCAACTGTCATATACAAACAGCTATCCAAACCTTTGGCTGCTCCCCATTTGGATTCTCCAAGAGCAGCTGCATTCACATCTGTATCAAAGCCAGTCGGTACAGGAAAGACTTCCTTCATCTTGCCGACAAAATCAACCCCGCTCCACCCTTTTTTCGGGGTGCTTGTGATGTAACCGTACTGTTTGCTTTGCCGATCAATATCGATAGGACCAAAGGAGCCGATACCCATGGCTTCTATTTTATGTGACTGAAAGAACTCAATAACTTGTGAGAATGTCTCCTCAGGCGTTGTCGTAGGAAAGGTTGCTTTTTCCATAACATTTCCTGTTTCGTCTCCAATGGCACAAACAAATTTCGTTCCACCCGCTTCAATGGCACCGTATTGCACAGAAAAATCCCCCTTTTAAGGATGAGATACGATTAACTTCATTTGACCTTCTACTGAAAAAGTAGAAACCGTAGCTGGGACAATAAAGTGCGTTCCAGATTTAACCTCAAACGTCTTCCCGTCCACAGTAACTTTCCCCTCTCCATCGATAACGCTAGCTAAAAGGTACGGTTGCTCCTGGTCAAAATGAGCTTTACCATTAAGTTCCCACTTATAGACTGTAAAATACTCAGCTTCTACAAAACGAGTGATTTTTGCGTCATCTTTTTCATAGGTATCGTAGTTCAGTTCAGCAGAGGAGTGAGGGACTGTTGTTACATCAATCGCTTTCTCTAGATGAAGCTCGCGTTTATTGCCTTCTGCATCTGTTCGGTCGTAATCATACACACGATAGGTTGTGTCAGAGCTCTGTTGTGTTTCTAGTACAAGCGTTCCTTCGCATAACGCATGGACCGTTCCGCTCGGTACATAGAAAAAGTCTCCTGGTTTCACCGTTACACGACGAAGAAGCTTATCCCACTCACCATTTTCGATAAGGGAAACCAGCTCTTCCTTCGTTTGCGCATGGTGTCCGAAAATAAGCTCAGCATTTTCTTTACAATCAATGATATACCAGCATTCTGTCTTACCAAGCTCGCCGTTTTCATGTTTATTCGCATATTCATCATTCGGATGCACTTGCACAGATAAATCTGCGTTTGCATCCAAAATCTTCGTTAAAAGAGGAAACACATCTCCCCCAACATTCCCAAACCATTCACGATGCTCTTTCCAAGCATCCCCAAGTGGTCTGCCTGCAAGCGGACCATTTGCGATAATACTTTGACCATTCGGGTGAGCACTAATCGCCCAGCACTCACCAGTCTGATCCGACGGAATCTCATACTGAAACCGATCCTTCAGCGCAGTTCCGCCCCAAATTCTCTCCTGAAACACAGGAGTTAAAAAAATAGGTTCCTTCAACTTCATTTCCTCCTAGTGGGACGGAGGGGACAGGAACCTCTGTCCCACCCCTTCCAGCTCAGAGTGGGACACCGAACCTGTCCCCTTGTCCCTTATAGATATGTTAATGAGTCTAGAATTTCTGATAGGCTTAGTTCACAGCAAGCCATGGATGTGTCTGCTGCACCGTAGTACATTTTGACAACGTCACCATGGACAAGTACTCCACATGAGAATACTACGCCTCCAAAGAAGCCTTCTGCTTCATATGGTGCATCTGGTTCTACCAGTGGTGCCTCAGAACGCGCAATAACTTTAGTTGGATCTTCTAAATCTAATAATACAGCCCCCATGCAGTAACGATGATCCTTTGTTGCTCCATGGTATAACTCCAACCAACCTTTTTCTGTCTTAAACGGAACAGCTCCACCACCGATTCGAGCATCATCCCACTTGCCTTCTCTTAAACCGAATAGGAATTTGTGATTCCCCCAGTAGCGGAGATTATCAGATTCAGCAATCCATACTTCAGGTGCTCCATTTGATTTTGGAACTGGACGGTGCATTGCGTAGTATTTGCCGTTGATTTTTTCAGGGAAGATCAACACATCTTTATTCTCTGGTGCAAAAATCATTCCCAGATGTCCGTATGTTTTGAAATCAGTTGTCTTAACTAGCGATTCCCCAACTCCAACTGGTGATACGGCACTAAAATAAATATAGTATTCGTCACCCATTTGTGTGATTCGTGGGTCCTCTACACCGAAAGTTTCTAATTCATTCGATGGGTAAATGAACGGCTCCGGATCCACTGTAAAGTTGTGGCCATCTTTACTACGAGCGATTCTCAAGTATGAAAGTGAGGTTAAGTACTTCCACCCTTTACCTACCTCATTGATCCCGATGGTACGTGGGTCTGAAAAATCATATCTCTCATCATCCGTTGAAAGTGTGATGATCTCAAGTTCGTTCGTTTCAGGGTTGTAAATAGGAGCCTTCACAATTTTGGGATCCTCTGAGATTGGGCGCTCTGCTACACGTAATAGCATAATAACTTCCCCATTGTATTCAGCAATTCCTGCATTAAATGCACCAATTACCTCAAAACCATCATGGTATGGCTTTACATCAGCTGGTGTAATTAGGGGATTTTCTTCGTATCTATAAATCTTCATGCTGTCACTCTCCTTATATCTAGTGGGACACGGTTCCTGTCCCCTCTGTCCCTGGGCGGACCCCGCAGTCTCGTGTCTTATTCGAATTTGCTAAATGGGTCTGGGATTTCTAGTTTTTGGGCTTCTGCGTCGCTGATTCCAGCATAGAGTGTCGCTCTTCCATTTTCTTTGCGGACGAGTCCTCCACTGAATACAACGTCAACTAAATCAGGACGTTTGGCTGGGCCGTCTTCAAAGCGAGATCTTGTGGCGATGAGCTCGATATCTGAATAAGTTCCGTCCTCTGGGTTGTATGCGAAAATCATTGGATAGTAATGACGGTTTCCTTCTTCATCGAAGCTTGCAATGTGTCCTAATACTCCAAGTAATCCGTTTTTCAATACGTGGATTTCATTCGCTCCACCCCATTCGTCTTCAATGAACTGACCTTCCAATAAAGGCGCAGCATCGACTACTGAAGGTGTAAGCTCTTCTAATGTTTCAATCTTGGTGTAGCCAATCTTTCCTCTTCCCCCTTTTTCTCCTTGAGGGCGAGTAAATACACCGATACCGCCTGTTGGCAGCTCTACTAAACGGATGTCCTTCATTCCATCTGGACCTTTAGCGAACTCAGTCAATTCACTAATGGAGCCGCCTTTTAAAAATACGGTTCTCCACCCTAAAGCATCTTCAATCTCTGGATGAGGGAAAATCTGTACACCACCTAGGACCAATTCTCCTTTAATAAAGGTAAAGAAAGGGTCTTGTAGTTCAAATGTTGGGGCCCCTTCTCTTGGTACCCATTTCCCATCTCTCTCTACAAAAAAATAAACGGATGAATGCTCACTATCGCGTTCTTCCACGCGCCCTGCAATCACAAGCTCACCTTCATCTTCAAATGGAGCAGCAATATTGTAAACATCTCTCTCGCCAACTCCGTCGAACACTAGCTTTTGTGCGGGTCCAATTGATGTTGCTTTTTCTTCAAATTCCTGAAGAAGCTGTCCGCATGTTTTCACTTTTCCTTTACTTAATACCGCCATTTCATTCACTCCCTCTATGATCTACACGTATTTGACAATCTTGTCCGGCTAAGTAGCCCGTGTTCTCCTCTTCAACTAACTGAACGGAACATGGTACTGCCTCATCAAACCAATCTGGTAAAGTAACTTTTTCGGCACCATAATTGATTCCTACATACATGGTTGACTGGTCATCAGTCCGACTATAAAACAGGGCATCCCCACGACGCTCTATCTTCTCATAGCAACCGTTCTGAAGAGCTGATACTGAGTTCCTGATCTTTAACAACTTTTTATAAAAATGAAGCATGGAATGAGGATCAGTTTCCTCCACCTTCACATTGATATCACGGTAAGAAGGATGAACCCGAATCCAAGGAGTCCCAGAAGAAAAACCCGCATTCTCACTATCATCCCATTGCATTGGCGACCTTGAAGCATCACGAGATTTTTCATTACCGATAGCTAACGCCTCTACTTCGGTTTTACCGTCTCGAACCGCTAACTCATAAGCGGTTCTTCCTTGAATGTCTTGGATATCCTCTTTTTTCTCAGCCACTAAATTCCTCATGCCAATTTCATCCCCAAAATAGAGAAACGGGACACCTTTAGCCGTTGTAAGTAAAACAGCTAAGTGCTTTGCTCTCAACTCAGGGTCGATACCGCCTGCCAACCGCTCACAATGTCGGGGCATGTCATGACTGGAGAAAAATAAGGTTGGCCATTGGTCCTCAGTGTAGTTTTCTTCCATTTTTGATATTTCACTAAAAATAGTATCTACAGAAAAACTCGACTGGCTTCCTAAGTTGAAGTTAAATACCACATCCAGTTTTCCTTCACCACAATAAGGTTTTAACACCTCAAGGTCTTCGGATCCTACTTCACCCACTAAGAAAATATCTCCATGAGACTTGGCAAAAGCGGAAATTTCTTGAACAGCCTCCAGCACTCCATCCTGGTCCTTATCATACAGGTGATCTTGTTCATCATTTTCTAAATAAGGATTATCCTTAAATTCATTCGATACCGTTAGGAAATTGATGACATCTAATCGAAACCCATCAATTCCTTTATCAATCCAGAATTTCATGACATCTTTCATGGCTTCGCGAACTTCAGGGTTGGCCCAGTTCAAGTCCACTTGTTCTTTTGCAAAAGCATGGTAATAGTACTGCCCAGTTTGTTCATCCCATTCCCAAGCAGTTCCTCCAAAAAAGGACTCCCAATTGTTAGGGGGCACATCCTTCTCTCCATCCTTCCAGATATACCAATCTCGCTTTGGATTGTCTTTTGAAGAGCGAGACTCTTTAAACCATGGATGTTCACTAGATGTGTGATTTAACACCAAATCTGCAATAACTCGAATCCCTCGTTTATGGGCCTCTTCTATGAATTCTTCAAAATCCTCCATCGTCCCGTAATCGGGATCAATGTTTTTGTAGTCTGCAATGTCGTACCCATTATCTACTTTGGGTGAAGGATAAAAAGGGGTGAGCCACACACCTTTCACCCCTAGTTCTTTTAGGTAATCGAGCTTTGAGATGATGCCTTTGAAATCACCGATTCCATCGCCATTTCCATCTGCAAAGCTTGGCATATAGATTTCGTAAAATACGGCTTTTTTCCACCAAGAGTTCATAGTTCAATCTCCATTGGTTTTTATTTCAACGTAAACTGCATTCCCTCTTTAAACTTCTTAGAGAAAAGCAAGAATAAAATAACAATTGGAATGGTCAACAATACCGATGCTGCATACAACGGACCTGGGTATCCACCGTAAGGGCCGAACATTTGAGATAGCAATACGTTTAGGGTTAACATTTCGTCACTACGAACCGCAATCATATCCCAGAGTAGCTCTGTCCAACGTTCCATAAATAGGAATAGGAACACAACAATTGTGATCGATTTGGACATAGGTAGAACGACTCTAAATAGGATTTTCAAGTCACTTGCTCCGTCCATTCTCGCTGCTTCAATAAAGGAATCCGGAATGGCACGGAAGAAGTTTGTGTACATGAAAATTGCCCATAGACTGACTGCTTTCGGTAGAATCATTCCCAAGTACGAATCATATAGTCCTACATTTTGAATGAGTAAGAATGTTGGAACTAAAAGAATGATCCCTGGGAAGAACATTTGGAAAAGAATAAAGTTGTTAACTGAATCTCTTCCTCTAAAGTTCATTTTTGCCAATGCATACGCAACCAGTAAACCAGTCACCATCATTAAAGCGGTTGAAGCAGTTGAGACGATGGCACTGTTAATAAAAGAGCGAATCCAAGGTCTTGAAATTCCCGCTTCTCCTCCACTTAGTAACCATTCATAAGAGCGGAGCGTAAATTCGGTCGGTATTAAGCTTTTATCAATCTGATCCCACGCTGCAAATGAATTTAGCACCATGTATAGATAGGGATAGACCATAACAATTAAAAGGGCTATCGCAATAATATAACGGATTGTATACGATTTACGTTTATGTCCAACCATTGCGTTTCCCCCACATTTCTAAGAATTTTCGAATGATAAAGATGGAAATGAACGTTACGATAGAAGCAATAATGGCAACCGCAGAAGCATAACCCGCTTGTAGGTTTGTGAATGCTTGATTGTAAATTTCCATTTGCCATGTGTTCGTTGCGTAGTTCGGTCCCCCACCTGTTAATTGGTATACCTCGGTAAAAATCCCGAACGTTACACCAATAGATAAAATTAATGTTGTGAATAGGGCCGGATATAACATTGGGAAGGTAATCTTCCAAAAACGTTGCCAAGGGGTTACACCATCAATGGCTGCCGCTTCGTAAATTTCCTTATTGATGCCTTCCAAACCAGCTACAATAATAAGTCCGTAATAGCCAGTAAACTTCCAAGCTATCATAAAAGCAACGACTACTAATGCTGAAAATGGTGAACCTAACCAGTTAATATTCAAGTCAAAATTCGTACGTAAAAATTCGTTTAATGGACTGTTGTATGATAAGAAACCTTTCACAATAAATGCCGAAACAACCCCAGATGACAAATAAGGTAGGAAAAATCCAACCAAGAAAAGTCCTTTAAATCTAGGTAATCCATGCACAACCAAGGCTACAGCAATAGACATTGCGATGACCATTGGTACAAAAACAGCCATAAATTTAAAAGTAACGAAGAATGATGCTTGTACACCAGGGTGTTTTACTGCATCTATAAAGTTTTCAAAGCCTAAAAATTCATAGGTTGGTGCAATTAAGTTCCAGTCTGTAAATGCTAAATATAGTGACCATACTAACGGAATAGCGAAAAAAATGATTCCATATATAAGGTAAGGGCTGGTAAAAGACCAGCCCAATCCTGTAGAAAGTTTAGATTTCATTATTTAAGCTCCCCTTCGATTGCTTGCTTCATTTTTTCCCAAGCTTCATCAGGGTTTGTTTCTCCTTTCACCAGCGGGTTCACCGCATACTGCCCAATGTACGTCTGAAGTTCGTTATACTTCGGATTGTCAATGGACGGAATACCGTTTGGAATAGCCGCTGCATAAGGAGCAACTGCAGGATTAGCCTCTAAGAAGCTTGTAAACAATTCATTTGTCGCCATGTCATCTCTTGCTGGTGGTAGATTTGTTTGTTCAAGCCAAGCTACATCGTTTTCAGGGTTAGAGAATACCCAAGTTAAAAATTCCATGGCTGCCTCTTGCTCTGCTTTCGGTGCTTGAGCAAAGATAACCAATCCTTTTGCATCTGCAAAAGTTTTTACGTTTTCAGTACTTGTTCCATCTGGAACTGGAGGTGGAGCTAATGTAAAGGTTTCACCATAAACCATGTGAGGGAACTTCTCAGCCCAGTAATTAAATGTCCATGGTCCGATATCAGTAAAAATACCTAATGCAGATTCAAATGGATCCGTAGATTGATTTAGAAGAATCGCATCTCTTTCCTCAAGTTCTGCAAAGAAACCAAACACGTCTTTCGCTGCGTCTTCATCTGCTACAAAGTCAGCACCTTCAATGAAGTTGTTCCCTTCAGAAGCACCATTGTATAGCATGAAGAAGTCAAACCAACGCTTCCAAGCTGTTGGATCACCTAGATCAGGTTTAGCCCAAAGGTATTTATCTGGATATTTTTCTTTTAATGCGTCTACAACTTCAAAAACTTCACTATATGTTCTTGGAGCTTCTTCAAATCCAAGTTCGTTTAGGATATCTAATCTCCAACCAAATAACATTGGGTTAGAGTAAATTGGTAATACATATTGGTTGCCATCTGAGAATTTCCAAGCTGATACCGTGTCTGTCATTTGACGACCTTCGATTAGCTCATCCCAGCCTTCAATTTCATTTAGGGGTACAAGCGCTTTACTGTCAGCAAGTTGTGCTGCAAATCCACGGTTGATATTTTCTGAAATCGTTGGTGCGCTTTTACCAGCTAGCGCCGATTGGATGCTAGCTTCGGAAGTTGGACTTTCTTTTATTGTTGAAACTTCAACTTTAATATCTTCCTGTGAGCCATTAAATTCGTCAGCCATTTGCTGCCAGAATTTTTGTTGTGGTGGGTTTGGAGCTGCCCAGAATTCAATCGTAGTTACTCCATCTTGACTAGTTTCCTCATTATTATTGTTTCCTGTAGAACAGGCTGCTAATGCAGAAACGGATAGTACTGAAGCTAATGCAATAGAAGTTAGCTTTTTCCACTTCATCGATGGTTCCCCCTTAATATTTATAGCTTTTGCTATTCTTAAGATGTACGTATGATGTTTTTTCATACCTCTCCTTGTCTAGAACTTTTCTATAAAACTCTTAAAAGCTTACTTGAATTTAATGGATAGAAACCGCTATCATAAAAAGTAGTATGTGTTCCTATCATGTTCAAATAATAGAGTTTAAAAACAAAGAGTGATTTAATGACAGGAACATTACAAAAGTGGTTTTCATGTTCTTTTGTAATGTGAAATCATTAACTTAATCACATTATTCCACATTACAAATTGACTTGTCAACGCTTTCACATTATTTTTACAAATAGATGCATTACTTTACTACATTACAAAGTTGAGTTATAGTAATTTGTAACGTTACAAAACAAACAGGACTGTGAGGGGAATTATGAAGAAAATTACGATGCAGGATATAGCAGACCAATTAAATATATCGAAGAATTCAGTATCCCAAGCTCTCACAGGAAAATCTGGAGTCAGTGAAGAAACAAGACGTATGGTTATTGAAAAAGCCAATGAGCTTGGTTATAAATACAAAGGACAACCTCAATCGTCACTTCAACCCATTCAATCTGAGCCAAAAACGATCGCTTTAATTGCATCTGAGTTTGCTTTCTCTCAAACTGCTTTCTTTGGACAAATTTATCTTAGTGTTGAGAAATTGATTAAACAAGAGGGATTCAGACTACTCATACAATCCATTACTTCAGATGCTCGTGATTCATTAGAATTACCGGATTTTATTGAAAATAAATCAGTGAATGGAATTATTATTCTTTCTCATATTAGTACGGACTATATAAAAAAGGTGTTAGATACAGATATTCCAACTATTCTGATCGATCACCATGATCCGACATTAGATGTAGATGCTATCTTAACAAATAACCGTTTTGGTGCTTTCAAGGCCATTAAACACTTAATCGATTTAGGTCATAAAAACATCGGATTTATGGGCGATATCGACTTTTCACCAAGTTATCAGGAGCGGATGGAAGGTTACCTACTAGCTTTAAGGGAATATGATTGTCCAATAAGGGATGAATGGATGATAACTGATTTAGAAGAATCAGATGAAAGTGTATGGAATGCACTAGACTCTATTGAAGAACAGCCAACTGCTTGGTTCTGTGTCAACGACGGTCTTGGCTTTTACACCTTAACAACCCTTCAAAGGAAGGGGTACAGAGTTCCAACAGATATCTCTATTTGCAATTTCGATAACGGGAAACTTTCTAATATTGTGTCCCCAAAAATTACAACCATGGGCATTGATTTAACGTATTATGGAGAAAAAGCCATCGAACAGTTGCTTTGGAGAATAAAAAATCCAGATCAAAGGACTCAAGAGGTTTTGATTCCAGCGACTTTACTAGTGAAGGAATCAACGGCGGAAGTGAAAAAATAGACAGTGAACTAGCCATTCTTCCAGAACTTTTTCTACTGATTATGATAAAAAAGGACCCTTACTTCCAGGGTCCTTTTCCTATTTTACGTAATTCTACATAAACCTCTCTCTCCGCACAACACAATCACTATAATTTCTACAGATATTTCCCTGGAAACTTCCTTTTTCGACACTAATGAATATCAGAGGATGTACAAATATGGCGGTTCTTGTTTGTTAGATAATCAAAAAGGCGACGCTATAACGTCACCCTTTTTAACCAGAAACTAAATTAGGTAGAATAAAAACCCTGACATGGTAGCCATAGAAACGACTGAAAGTATAAATAAGTAAACTAACTTTTTCTTAAAAATACTGTGTAAGAGCATCACCTCAGGCAAACTTGCCCCAGCTGAACTGATTAGTAGAGCCATGACCGGACCTAATGCCATACCCTTTCCAATTAGTATTGTTGAGATTGGAATCATACTAGCAAGCCGGATGTATAGTGGAATCCCTAGAATAGCCGCAATTGGAACGAGCCACCAACCATCTGTACCAAATGTATTAGCCATCCATTCCATTGGTACAAGGTTTTTAATTGTTGCGCCAATGACTGCTCCTAATAATAAGTAAGGTAGGACAGTCTTCATCAGTTGAAACGTTTCTGCCCACGCTTCCTTAAGGCTAAAAGCATGCTCTTTCTCTTCATATCCACTAATCGTTACATTTTTTACTTGAGTTTCAAGTCCCCACTTTTCTAATAAGAACCCTATAGCATAAGAGAATATGGATGTAAGAATGGTGTATATAAGTGCAACTTTCCACCCCAGCATGAATCCCATCACTGAAATAATCGTCGGATCAAGAAGCGGAGATGCGAATAGGAAAACCATGACTACTCCAAAAGGAAACTTCCGCTTTAACATATTCACGATGATTGGGATTGTGGAGCATGAACAAAATGGAGTTACAAACGCAAAGATAAGTGCAAAAAGTCCCCCAACCCACTTATTACTACCTACTAGTTTCCTTTCGATTTTCTCAAAAGGAATAAACCCTTGAAGCAGGTTTACTAAAAAAGATATACCGATAAAAAGAAAGGCTAATTCAATAAATAACCATGAAAAACTCTTAAACCATTCCATTTTGTTCATGCTCCTTTTTTATCGGGCGAATCCACCGTCTAGGTGATTCGCCCATAGCTAATTAGAATATGATTTACGCACAGCAACTTTGTTTAGGTGTGCAGCACTCTTCTTGAGTGCCGTTTTCCTGTTGACAACAAGCTTCTTCTTTTATCTCAACTATTTGGACACTACAACAATCTGCTTTTTTCTTAAATTTAAACATGTTCTTTATCCTCCTATTAAATCAATTTTTTTTGATATAATAACCTTAATTAAGCACAATAATACAGGCTACCCTTTGGGTCATAACATGTCTTTGTTTTCGCTTTTATTAGATCTGTATTTTTACCAGCAAATTCACTGTGGTCTTTTATCATAAGTTGATAATTTGGTCTTAATTTTTCCTGACGGTACGCAACCTCTGCTTCTAGAAAATATGGGTGTTGAAACATCTCTATCACCTCTCTTCATCAATTTTTTTTGATTTAATAATCATTCTTACGCACAACATTGTTGGCTTTGAATTACGATCATACATTGGTTACCTTGTTGACAAGGTTTAAGCTGACTAATTTCTTTTGTGATTTTTTCTGCTTTCTCAACTTTAAATTTCGGATAGTATGTTTGGCGGTGTTCGAATTGTCCTTGAATAAAGCTTGGATGATTAAACATGTGAATCTCTCCTTTCATCAATTATTTTTGATTTACCACTCGTTGTTACATCAAATTTTCTTGTTCTAAGGAAAGTATATGCTCTCTTGGAAAAATATGCAACACTTTTTATCAAAAAAAATTGATTTATTTTTCAAACCTTGATATATAGGCATTTAATGCTCTTCAACCTCTTGGAAAGCGAGCTCAAATTGCCTGCATGTTGCTTCTCCGTAAGAGTATTTATCTCCTCGAAAAAAGCTCTCAATGATAAAATCCTTTCCTTCTATCTTGTTGAAATTTCGGGCATTCATTACAAGTTTGAAGTAAGACAGAAAATATTCTTTGGAGAGAACACTCCCTCGATTTACTGGCATAACTTAAGCCTCCTAACAAAGAGCAGCTACCCTCTAGCAGCAGCTGCTCGGTTTGAATAAGCAACATAATTCTTCAGATAGAAGATGGTTAATTTCTTTTGTGTTAATTTTATAGTAGCTCCAAGTTCCTTTTG
Organism: Bacillus carboniphilus; assembly: GCF_039522365.1. Lineage (GTDB taxonomy): Bacteria > Bacillota > Bacilli > Bacillales > JC228 > Bacillus_BF > Bacillus_BF carboniphilus. Next base: position 67,678 of record NZ_BAAADJ010000004.1, read on the forward strand.
TTTCCTTCACAATTAATTCTGCATCCAGTAGGATTTTTAGGTGATAGGATAGTTTGGACTGAGGCATATCGATTTCTTCACTTAAGTCACATACGCAGAACGATCCATTCTTTGTAATTAGGTGAAGAATATAAAGTCTTCTCTCGTCAGCCAATGCCTTAAATTTCTTTTCATATTTCTTAAATTCCACTGTCAATGATTCATCTTTTAAAGGAATATTTAGTTCCATTTGTGTTGCCTCCTTCATCAATTTTTCTTGATGTTATTCTTAGTATATGTTATTTAATGGATTAAGTACAATGTTTTGTTAGGTTTTGGTGCTTTTGGTGCTTTTGGTGCTTTGCGTTCCCTCTATTAACGTTCACGCTCTCTTCAGGGCACGTTTCTCTCCTTTACGTTCCCTCTATTAACGTTCTTGCTCTTTTCAGGGCACGTTTCTTCTCTTTGCGTTCCCTCTATTAACGTTCGCGCTCTCTTCAGGGCGCGTTTATCTCCTTTGCGTTCCCTCTATTAACATCCCTCCGCTCATCAGGGTACGATCCCTAGCCTTTCCATCCTCCTATGAAAAAAATACAAAAAAGGACTAGGCACAAACGGCTTAGTCCTTTTTAACAAAAGCTATCTAGAAAAAATTAGATAATTTTAACTAGTATCTCATAATCCTTTTGGTCTACTTTTCCATCTTTGTTTAAATCCGCCTCTGTGTGATCCGTTCCCATATAGGTAGAAAGAAGGGCTAAATCGGCAACTGTAACATGACCATCTTCATTTAAGTCACCTACTGATTGTGAGACTTCGCCAGAGAAGTGATAGACGAAACCAGCTTGAATCTCTTCTTTCCCCTCAGAATCAGCTAATACAATATTGTTGACTTTAATGCTCCAGTCTTGATTTGGCTTTCCCTTTTGAACAAACGTTAGGGCAAAAAGTTCTTGGTTTCCTGAAAGACCTTGATCACCAAGCTTTGCAAACGCCATGTCAACTTTACCTTTTGTCTCTGTAACGACTGGATTCGTCACTTGTTCTACTAGCCCTGTTGCACCTAGGAAGTTAAGAGACTTTTCGTCAAATGTAAGGGTTAGTTTTCCAGCACGAAGGTTGTTTAAGTCTTGCCCTGATAGAATCAGTTCTACTTTTCTACCATTTTCTGTTCCTGTTTTGAAAACTAGAGTACCAGAATTTATTTCTGCTAACATAAAGTCAGACTCACTACGAGGTTTTACTTGATAGGTACCTTTAAACACACTTCCGATACCTGTCACGTTAATAACATCACCCTCATTAAAATCAGCAGAGAAAGCGTCATAGTCATAACCTGTTCTGTTATCAAGTCTAACTAGTACAGACTCGTCACCATTTACTGCATGAAACTCAACGGTGCCATAGCTTAACTCTTTTACATTTGTCACTGTTACACCTTCAAGAGTAACCACTTCACCTTGAACATCTTCATTTACTTCTGCTGGAGTGACAACAACTGGAGCAGGAAGTGCCACATTAGAACTTATGACTTCAATCGTTGCATTTCCTAGTTGTTTCTCTCCATTAAACTCATCTAGTTCTGCATCAATTCTTACTTGATCACCTTGCTTAATACCGCTATTACTTTGGTATACATAGATTCCGGCAGTCTCATCTTGAATGTAAAAACCTTTTGAGCCCCAGATCCCTGGTACAGTCGTAACGATTCCTTCAACCGTTACCGTTTCACCACTAGCTTTGGCACGTGCTTCTGCTATGGTTTGAATCGTAGGCTCTTCTGGTTCTTCAGGTGTTGTTCCTTCTGCTGGTGTATAACCTGCAGCTTGTGCCTCTTCTTCAGACCAGAAGAAAATGCGCTTATCTACAGGGACAAGCTCCCATGAATTTGGTTCTACATATTCTTTTGTATCGGAATTACCAACTGGCTTGGAGAAGCCTTTGTTACCTTGTTCGCGGGCACGGAATTCAAACGGAAGCTCCAATAGTGGATCTTCTGGATTCCAGATACCCCATTCATTTTGTTTTGCTTCTCTTACCGCTGCTTGGAATTGCTCGTATTCGGTCTCATCACCGACTGGCCAAATAAAGTACGTAACAGCATAACCTTTTTCAACCATTTCAAGGTTTGTGTTTAGGTTGTCAGACTTACGAATGACTTGACCTAGCAAACGCCCGTAGTCATCATGTGCTTCTTGACCCACTTTTACAATGACTTCATCACCAGCTTTTAAAAGCGTGTTCATATATTCTTTTGCTGCATTCCCATGGTCTAGTTGGTTCTGATCTAGTTCATTTTTAACTGAATGATAGGTTTCTGGTGTATCCATATTGACGAAACGAACGGTCGTCGTTCCTAGCACTGGTGTTTCTAAATGAATCGTATCCCCATCTACTACTCTAGCTACTGTAGAAGTATACTCACCAGACGGGTTTGGTGCTGGCAGTTGTTCTTCTAACAATTGAACGTCATTTGCTGAACGGATTATCAATTGATAGGAGTTATACTGACTAACAATTCCAGTTAAGGTATACCATTTTCCGGCTTCTAATGCTGAGATAGCATTTGTATCTTCCATCACACGTAAAGTCGTTCCATTAAACTCATCATCAACGATGGTAACGTTATAACCACCCCCAGCTGGAGAGCCTGGAATTGATTGAACAAAGGCCTCGACCTCTATTAACGTACCTTCATATGGTTCTGCAGCATCTGATGTGAATAACGATAAATCCACCACTTTTGCTGATGGTAGCGGCTGATTTTTCGCTAAAACCTCAACACCGTCTGATTCTGGCACAATCTCAGTTAAACCATTATAACTAGTGATTTCACCGGTTACTTTCACTTCATCTCCTGCTTCTAATTCTGGGAATCCAGTAGGATCAAAAGCGAAAATGTTAATTCCACCGGTATCATCTTCCATATAAGTGGATAGTTTTCCTCCACCGATGGCAGAGTTATCTGCTGTTACAACCCCTTGTACCGTAACGGTTTGTCCATTTTTCGTTTTTGCTTCTGCAATGGTTAAATCTTGTGGATCTGTTGGTTCTTCTGGAGTGGGTTCACCTTCTACGAATTCCATGTTTGTAGGTGATTTTAGGGCTGGAACTGAAAAATACGCTTCTAAACTTCCAGTTACCTGAATTTTACTTCCAATAATATCTGGGTTAGTTAATAATCCAAATTCTGCTCTAAAGTCACTAGTGAGCTGTACTGGTAAAATCTTTGAGGCATCTGTTTCAGTTGGGGAATCTGCAATGGCAATGTTGTAATCATTTCCAAATGGAGCTTCGAAGTCATAGGAGTTAGTTGCTTTCGTATGACCTACGATATATCCTTCTACCGTAGCAGTTCCGCTATTGTTCGCAATTGCTTCTGATACAGTAATTGCGTCTGTTCCAGTTTCCGCCTTAGACACATAAGGAACAAATAAGCTAAAGGTTAAGACCAATACTAATAAGAGCTTTCCAACGTTACTTGGAGATAATTTCATCCCTTTTCCCTTCCTTCTTCCTTTGATAGATTCTCAAAATTACTATATCGTTCCGGTGTTAAGTCATTATTGATATTTTGTTAAGATTCTACAGTTTTAAAACACCTTCATGACTGAACACCCTTTCGACTAGCCCATTATACTAGAGAAAATCTAATTTTAGACAAAAAACATCAAATATCGGTCTAAAACACGACCATTTTACTAATATTACACCCCTAAAGTTCGTGTTTATCCATGTAGATTGTACTACATACCCTGACACACACAAACAATCACCCAGGAAGACAGGCACCAATTTATCCAAGTTTCATATTTTAAAAAGGACTTGTAAAAAGGAGTGTGGGGTATGTTTTATCATATAAAAGAATTACAGTATGAAGCGAAACCTAGTAGACCCGATCCGGTTTATGCGAAAAAATTACAAGAGGTTTTAGGTGGTCAGTACGGGGAAATCTCCGTAATGATGCAGTACTTATTTCAAGGGTTTAACTGCCGAGCAGACAAAAAATACCGTGACATGCTATTAGATATTGGGACGGAAGAAATGGCGCACGTTGAAATGCTAGCAACGCTAATTGCTCGTTTACTAGATAATACACCTTTAGATGTACAAGAAGCGGCCTATCACAGTGACCCAGCATTAGCTGCCGTCATGGGAGGCATGAATCCACAGCATGCTATTGTTAGTGGATTAGGGGCTATGGCTGCTGACAGTGTCGGATATCCTTGGAATTCCAGATACATTATTGCGAGTGGTAATTTGCTTGCTGACTTCAGGGCTAACTTAAATGCCGAATCACAAGGACGCCTACAAGTGGTTCGTCTGTTTGAAATGAGTGATGATCCAGGAGTTAGGGATACACTTTCCTTCTTGATTGCAAGAGATAAAGCCCACCAAAATCAATGGTATGCAGCCATTTGTGAGTTAGAGGAACGCGAAAATGATATTGTGGTTCCAACTACGTTCCCTGCTCATCTTGAAAAACAAGAAGTGGCTTATGATTTCTATAACCTATCTCGTGGTGAGGCTAGTAGCCAAGGGCGTTGGGCACAGGGACCAAGTATGGATGGCCGCGCACAATTCCAATACTACTCAAAACCAGGCCCATTTGGTCCGAAGCCAGTATTACCATTGGCTCCTCCTGATGTGCATAATACAATGCCACCGATGTCGAAGATGTAACAGCTAGAAACTCCGATGACCGGGCGATCTAACGGACTCTTGTTCCGCTATTTGTGGCAAAAGGCCGGTTTTAGTGATTGAAACGGACACACGTTCCGTTATTGTACTAAAATTGGGGCATTTCAGCATAAAAATTTCCAAATAACGGATCCTGTGTCCGCGAACTGACTAAAAAAGGCTATTTTGAGCGAAATAGCGGATCCTATGTCCGGCTGAAAATTAAAACGGACTTCTGTTCCGCTATTTGTGAATAGTCGCCGGTCATAACTTTTTCAAGTAAACATTTAATCCAGAACGTAAAAAAATCCAGTCCTTTGTGGCTGGATTTTGTTTAATGTTTGACTCTTGTAAAATCTCTCTATGAAACCGCACTAAATGCAGGCGGATACACTACTTTTCCTCTCAAGCCCTTCAATGAACCCTCAACCAATTCCTGAACCATAAATACTTCTGCTGGAACCGGAAATGGGGATTCAATTTCATACTGAACTGAAGGGACAAATCCAAATTTCGGGTAAAAGTTCGGGTGCCCTAAAACAGCAACATGGGCATAGCCCAGATCCTTTGCCCGTTCTAATCCACTTTTTACTAATAAAGACCCAATTCCCTTGTTTTGATACTCTGGGAGAACAGCCATCGGCGCTAATCCGAGGGTTGGGACAAGCTCACCTGTTGTCGTTTCGATATGAATCGTACTAAATAGAATATGGCCTATAACTCTTCCATTCTCATCTTCTGCTACCAAAGATAACTCAGGGATAAAATGATCGGAATTTCTAATAGCTTCTACTAGCTTACCTTCTCCTTCTCCTCCGAAAGCAAGGTCGTTGATATCCTTGATGACAATGTACTCATCAATTTTTTCTGGACGAATGGTATACATATTTTCACCTCCCTTACACACCTAAAAATACTAAAACAATGGGAATCGTAACCATACTTAGTAAAGTGGTCATAAACGTAACAGCAGAAACAAAATCCGGTTCGGTTTTAAACTGAATCGCTAATAACGTAATATTCGCAGCAGTCGGCATAGACGCGACGATGATAAAAACCTTCTCGAGTAACGGATCCAGCGTAACAAACGATAAGACAACCACTGCAACTAAAGGAGATATAACCATTCGAGCCAGCGTAATAACCGATAATTCGTACCAATTTACACTCTTAAATTGAATTTTGGCTAACTGCATCCCTAAAGCAAGCATAATTAGTGGAATACAGGCATCTGAAAGCATAGCGACTGGCTGTTCTAAGAAGCCCGGGACTCTAAGGTGAAAGATTTGAAAACTAATTCCTAGTATTAAGGCATACAAAACGGGCATAGTAGCCATTTTCTTCCACGGTGAAAAATCTTCTTCCGCCCTCATGGAGGACCCATTCGCAGCTAAAAATAATCCGATCGAATTCATTAAAATCGATTGAACGACCATTACGATGATGGCGTAAGAAAAAGCCCTCTCCCCTAGAGCAAAGTAAATAAGTGGCGCACCGTAGTTACCAGCATTCATAAAGGTAGCAGCTAGCATAAAGGCAGTCGTTACGGTTTTATTTGTTTTTCGAATTTTTCCATACAAGAAAGATAGACTCAACAATATTAAACAAAAACAAATACAGAATAAAACAATATGTACATACTCCCAGCTCAATTCATTTGTAGAAAATGTTTCAAACACTAAAAAAGGAGTGAGTACATATAGGGATAGAGTCGAAATGGATCGGATATCAAAATCAAATATCTTTTGAACGACAAAGCCAATTACAAAGATTGCCATAACTGGTATGACTACGTCTATTAAAATCATGATGAACACCAGCTTTTCTCTTAAGTTTTTACACTATCTTAATCCTTTTTCTAGTATCCTACGAATTTCCTATTTTTACAAGATGACCGTAAAACAAGCTTCCTTTTTAGAATATTTGAAATACTTGTTCATAAAGTTAGTTTTGGGACAGTTACACGCCTGTTTAAACAATTTTAAAGGAGGGCTCCCAATGAAAAAACAATTACTTGTGCTTTTGGGACTTATGCTTGTCATCTCCATGTTCCTGGCAGCTTGTAGTGGCGGGGATAGTGCAGATCCAGAACCTGGTGATGATCCAGGTACGGAAAATCCCGGCACGGACGACAATGACGATGAAGGAACTAAAGACGATGGTGCTTCAGACTCTGCTCAACACTTACGAGTCAATATTAAGACAGAACCATTTTCACTACACCCAGGTCTAGCAAACGATACGACCTCTGGTAGTGTACTTGCTCAAACATTTGAAGGTTTAACTCGTATCGGTCAAAACGGTGAACCCGAGCCTGCAATGGCAGAGAATATTGAGACAAATGATGACCAATCCGTTTACACATTCACTTTACGTGATGCGAAATGGTCCAACGGGGACCCCGTAACAGCTGAAGACTTTGCCTATGCTTGGAAGTGGGCATTAGACCCGGCGAACGAATCACAATACGCTTATCAACTATATTACATCAAAGGTGCAGCTGCAGCCAACTCAGGTGAAGGCTCCTTGGATGATGTTGGGATTAAAGTCGTGGATCCTAAAACATTAGAAGTAACACTTGAAAATCCAACTCCTTATTTCTTAGAACTTACGGCTTTCTATACCTACTATCCTGTTCATAAAGCAACTGCCGAAGCAAATGCAGACTGGCATACAAATGCCGGCGATCAATACGTATCCAATGGTCCTTTTGTGATGACAAACTGGGATCATGGAAACCAAATTACACTTGAAAAGAATGAAAATTATTGGGATGCAGATACAGTTAAACTGCAAACCGTTGATATGTATATGATTAACGAAGATGCTACAGAGCTTTCGATGTATCAAGGTGGAGAGCTTGACTGGGCTGGAGATCCTTTTGGTTCCGTTCCGGTTGATGCCATTCCATCTCTAAAAGATCAAGGCATCTTAAATACAAAGGCCATTACAGGTGTGTACTGGTACCAATTCAATACAACAGTTGAACCGTTTAATAACGTAAACATTCGTAAAGCATTCACGTATGCCCTAAATCGTAAAGCCATTGTAGAAAACATTACGCTGGGTGGAGAAATTCCAGCAATGGCCATCGTTCCACCATCCATGTTCCCTGAGAACGAAAAGGGCTATTTTGAAGATAATGCTACGGATAAAGCTAAAGAACATCTACAAATGGGTCTAGAGGAGCTTGGACTTAGTGATGTTTCTGAGCTTCCAGACATTACGCTTTCTTATAACACAGATGATACGCATGCCAAGATTGCTCAAGCCGTTCAGCAAATGTGGAAAGAAGCATTGGGCATTGAGGTCGGACTTGAAAATACAGAGTGGCAAGTATACATTGATCAGCTTCATAGTGGAGACTTCCAAGTGGGACGTATGGGCTGGTTAGGAGACTTCAACGATCCGATTAACTTCCTAGAAATCTACCGTGATGCCGATGGTGGTAACAACAACACGTTCTGGGAGGATCCAAATTACAAGCAACTACTCATCGATTCTCAAACAGAAAAAGACGCTGCTGCGCGTGAAGCCATGCTAAAAGAAGCAGAAGAAATCTTCATGGACCAATTGCCAGCTGCACCTGTTTACTTCTACACAAACGTATGGCTACAAGCCGAAAACTTAAAAGATGTAGTTGTATCAGGTCTTGGAGATGTGCAGTTGAAGTGGGCTTATTTTGAATAAATGGTTGTTTAATAGATTGTTTTAATTAGATAGCAAAAACCTATTCAAAGTACAGAGCAGCCCGAATACACGTAGACTCCTGTGGGAATAGCAACCTAGGCGAGACCCCGCAGCGTAGCGAGGAGGCTCGGCGGGCGCCCGCGGAAAGCGAAGTGTATTCGGGCTGCGGTCCCGCTAGAAACCCTATATATTACGACGACTTCGGATATATAACTGTTAAACAACTAGGGTTCAGGTCCTGTCTTAGGTTCTGACCCCTCATTTTTTAAAAGTGAGGTGTTCCAACAATGGCAAAATACTTAATCAAACGCTTACTATTCATTCTCCTCTCTTTATTTATGATCGTCACAGCAACATTTTTTATCATGAGAATGGCACCAGGAAGCCCATTTGCCTCTGAAAAATCACTACCTCCCGAAATCATGGAAAACTTTAATAACAAATACGGATTAAATGATCCCTGGTATGAACAATATTTTCGTTATCTTGGTCAGGTGGCCCAATGGGATTTTGGTCCGTCGATGAAATATAAAGGACAAACTGTAAACTCCATCATTGCAGATGGCTTTACCGTATCTCTCACCTTAGGAGCAGAGGCCCTACTCATTGCGATTGGTGGAGGAATTTTACTTGGAGTCATTGCTGCACTAAGACATAATCGTTGGCAAGATTATTCCGCCATGGTGATAGCCGTACTCGGAATATCTGTCCCCTCTTTTATATTAGCGGCAGGTTTGCAGTATTATTTTGCCTTTAAGTTAGGCTGGTTTCCAATTGCCCGGTGGGAGAGCTTTATGCACACGATTCTTCCTGCCATTGCATTAGCGGCAACCCCAATGGCTATGATTGCTCGATTAACTCGCTCCAGTATGCTTGAGGTATTGAATCAAGACTACATAAAAACAGCAAAATCAAAAGGGTTGAGCCAAAGAGCCATCACTTATAGACACGCTATTCGAAATGCCCTTCTACCGACCATCACGTATATTGGACTTCTCTTTGCTGGAATTATCACCGGAAGCTTCATTATTGAAAACATTTATGCGATTCCTGGACTCGGAAAGCAATTTGTCGTCAGCATTACCAATCGAGATTATTCCGTCATTATGGGGACAACTGTTTTTTACAGCACCCTCCTTCTCTTCTCCATGTTAATTCTAGACATTATTTATGGATTTATTGATCCACGAATTAAATTAACAAAACCACGGAAAGGAGAAGCATAAATGACAGAACCAAAAATGAATCCAAACCCATTTGATATTGTCGGGGCAAAATCTTCTGACGCCGAGAAAATATCCAAGCCTAGCCTCTCCTTCTGGAAGGATGCTTTTGTTCGTTTTCGTAAAAATAAACTAGCGATGCTGGGCATTATCATGCTCATTCTTCTTATCTTTATGGCTCTGTTTGGTGAAGCTATCTCTGGTCATGATACGGAAAAAACGGACCTATTAAATACAAATAAACCTCCATCCAGTGAACATTGGTTTGGAACCGATGATCTTGGTCGAGATATGTTTGCACGAACATGGGAAGGAGCCAAAATCTCCATTTTCATCGGGTTAGCTGCAGCTCTCATTGACCTTGTGATTGGAGTCCTTTGGGGCGGAATCGCAGGATTAAAAGGGGGAAAAGTCGATGAAGTCATGATGCGGATTGCTGATATTTTATACGGCATCCCTTATTTGCTAGTTGTTATTCTTTTCATCGTCATCTTTGAAAAGGTCAATATATGGACGATGATTATTGCGATGACCATCATCGGTTGGGTCAGTATGGCAAAAATCGTCCGAGGCCAAGTTCTTCAATTAAAAACGCAGGAATATGTGTTGGCTGCCCGTACTTTAGGGGCCAAAACGGGGCGGATTATGTTTAAACATTTAATTCCGAATGCAATGGGCCCCATTATTGTCACCTTAACCTTAACCATTCCAAATGCAATTTTTACAGAAGCCTTCTTAAGCTTCCTTGGACTTGGAATTTCTCCTCCTGTTGCCAGTTGGGGAACGATGGCTGCTGAAGGAGTTAAAGCGATGCAATATTATCCATGGAGACTCTTCTTCCCTGCTGCCTTTATTTGTATCACGATGCTTAGCTTTAATGTAATCGGCGATGGCTTGCGTGATGCATTGGACCCTAAATTGCGCAAATAGGAGGTTCATATAGATGAAAAAACTATTAGAAGTAAAAGACCTACACGTTACTTTTGATATATATGGAGGAAAAGTTCAGGCTGTTCGAGGGGTCTCTTTTGATGTGTATAAAGGAGAAACCCTTGCGATTGTCGGGGAGTCTGGTTCCGGTAAAAGTGTTATGACTCAAGCATTGACGAAGCTCATTCCGATGCCTCCAGGTAAAATTACAGCCGGAGAAGTATTGCTCGAAGGTGTAGATTTAGTGAAAAAATCGGATAAAGAAATGGAAAAAGTTCGTGGGAATGAAATCTCCATGATTTTTCAGGACCCAATGACCTCTTTAAATCCAACTATGAAAATAGGAAAACAAATTACAGAAGTTATTTTAAAACATCACCAAGTTTCTAAAAATGAAGTAAAACAACGGGCCATTAATCTTCTCCAATTAGTCGGTATTCCTTTTGCAGAGAATCGGTTCCATCAGTATCCACACGAGTTTTCAGGTGGGATGCGCCAGCGTGCGATGGTGGCCATTGCACTAGCAGCCAATCCCAAGTTGCTGATTGCAGATGAACCGACGACTGCATTGGATGTAACCATTCAAGCTCAAATCCTAGAGTTAATGAAGGATCTCCAACACAAAACGGAGTCTTCTATTATATTTATTACCCATGACCTCGGGGTAGTGGCAAACGTAGCAGACCGAGTGGCTGTCATGTACGGTGGGCAAATTGTAGAGATTGGTACGGTTGATGAAATCTTTTATGACCCTCGTCATCCGTATACCTGGGGGTTACTTGCTTCTATGCCGAGTCTTGATAGCGATGATAAGTCCGCATTAGCTGCCATCCCTGGTTCACCACCGGATTTAACGAACCCGCCTAAGGGCTGTGCTTTTGCACCAAGAAACCCTTATGCTCTTGCGATTGACTATGAACAAGAACCACCTATGTTTCAAATATCAAACACTCATTTTGCAAAAACTTGGCTTCTCCATCCCAATGCACCTAAAGTGGAACCACCAGAAGCCGTTCAGTTACGAATGCGCTCTATGTCCGGAAACTTTGAATCTCCCGTTTTAGTAAAGGAGGAAAAGTCTAATGACTGAGACTCTACTTGAAATCAAACAGTTAAAAAAATACTTTAACGTAGGAGCTCCAAATGAAGTAAGAGCTGTGGATGATGTATCTTTCTCGATTTTTAAAGGGGAAACATTGGGGCTAGTAGGCGAATCTGGATGTGGAAAATCTACGACTGGTCGAACCATTATTCGTTTGTATGAAGCAACAGGCGGAGAAGTCATTTTTAACGGTCAAAACATACAGCGAGTAAAGTCTCGGAAAAAACAGAGTGAGTTAAACCGAAAAATGCAAATGATTTTCCAGGATCCATATGCATCCCTTAATCCAAGGATGACGGTTGCGGATATTATTTCGGAGGGCATCGATATTCACGGGTTGGTAAAAGGGAAAAAAGCGCGGTTGAAACGAGTTCATGAATTACTTGAGACTGTAGGACTAAATCGAGAACATGCCAATCGATATCCTCACGAGTTCTCTGGCGGCCAAAGACAAAGAATCGGGATTGCTCGTGCACTAGCTGTGGAACCTGAATTTATCATTGCGGATGAACCGATCTCAGCTCTCGACGTTTCGATTCAAGCCCAAGTCGTCAATCTCATGAAACAATTGCAAAAGGAAAAAGGACTTACCTATCTCTTCATCGCACATGATTTGTCCATGGTGAAATATATTAGTGATCGAATTGGCGTGATGTACAACGGGAAGCTAGTCGAGTTAGCACCAAGCGAGGAGCTATACAGAAACCCGCTTCACCCATACACCCAAGCACTGTTATCCGCCATTCCACGTCCAGATCCTGAAGCGGAACGATTTCGAAAAAGAAAAACCTATGACAGTAGTGTTCATTTATATGCTGAGGATGAGAACGTTCAAATGCGTGAAATCACGCCGGGGCATTTTGTGTATTGTTCGGAGGAAGAATTTAAGTCATATTCACGGTTGTAAGAGTTCTAAAACTGAAGAAAGTGGAGGTGGTTGATTGTTATCTCCACTTTCTTTTTCATTTATGATGAAGGTGTTTTCGGCTGGTGACAGGTTCACGTCATTGTAGCCGGACACACGTTCCGTTAATTTGATGAAAATGCCGGTTTATGAGGTTTGAACGGACTCACGTTCCGCTATTCGCTCATTTTGGGGAATTTTGGGGCTGCTTTTAGCCAAATAGCGGATTCTCTGTCCGCTTAACCCTTGGAAACCCGCTTTTTTTGGCAAATAACGGATCTCCTGTCCGCTCAAATTTTTCGCCGGACACAGGTTCCGTTATTTTTATGAAAATGCCGGTTTTTGAGGTCTGAACGGACACTCGTTCCGCTATCTGCTCATTTTGAGTGCTTTTTGAGCTAATTTTAGCCAAATAGCGGATTCTCTGTCCGCTTAACCCTTGGAAACCCGCTTTTTTCGGCAAATAACGGATCTCCTGTCCGCTCAATTACCGGGCGGGCAGGTTCTTCAATCTATATGCTTTAATTTCGCAGGATTCAACATGATATAGATACCTTGAATTTGATGCGATGAAAAATGAAAAGAGATGACCTGTAAAACTCGCCCGTCTACTCTACTAACAATGCTTGGTTGCCCATTGACCATCTCAATTTCAAACTCGATTGTTTCAGGGCGTTTTGCGTAAATACCTTGCAGGAATAGTAGGACACGATCTCTTGCTAATATTGGGCGGATAGCCGCTTTAACAACGCCCCCTCCATCCGAATATAAGGTAACATCTGGACCAACGTATTGCAGAACTTTCTCCATTTCTCCTAATTCAAACGCCTGAATAAATTCCTCTATTACCCTTCTATTTTCCTTCACCTTAAATTGTGGTGCTTTCTCCATCGTTACTTTTTTCTTAGCCCTTGAAAAAAGCTTGCGACAGTTGACCTCGTTAGTATCAATCAATGATGCGATTTCCGAATAGGAAAGATGAAAACCTTCTTTTAGTAAAAAGACTGCCCTTTCATTCGGTGATAGGACCTCCATCAATTTTAAATATACAAGGCTTAACACATCTTTGTTTTCTATACTCTTCTCGATCTCACTAAAAGCCTCGCCTATGGGTTCAGGTAACCACTCGCCCATATACGTAACCCTTTTCTTCTGAGCCGACCGCAATACATCTATGCAACGGTTTGTAGCCATTTTGCATAAATACGCTTTAATATTTTGAGTGTCGGTCAAGTCCTTTTGTTGAAGGGTAAGAAAGACATCGTGGACGATATCCTCCGCCTCTGAATAGGAGCCCAGCAGTCCATATGAAATGGAAAAAAGCAGAGGCTTTATTGTTTATATAACGATTCGATTTCCATTTGTTTTTTCACCTCGAATGAACTGGCTGATGTCATTCGCCGCATTTCTAGCACTTGAAACAGAAGCATCAGCTAACAATCCTTCACTTATACACCAATCTCCAGCTAGATAAAATCCCTCAATCGCTTGATAAGCTTTTTCTCCAATGCTCGCTGTCGCATGATTGGGGTATCCATAGCTAACCGTTAATTTCGGTAAATACCTTGAAAAAACCTTTCTTTCTCTCCAATTTGGTACAATTTTTTCCAAAAACACTTCCATGTTTTCTTGATTTCCTTCATAGCCAAACAAATGAGCCACATCGTATTGGTCACTTAAATGGGCCGCTTTTGAATGATTGGAATAATAGAGAAACGAATCGGTATCAAAGCCAAAGGAATGGGTGTAGGATGCATCCCTTTTTAGCACTATATCAAGCGATGTACCCTTGACCGGTTCTAGGAGCTTAATTTGCTTAAACTCAGCTGGTCCCTCCATTAGGTTTGACAATAAACCTGGAGGACCTGTGTACAGAATCGTTTTTCCGGTCAACTGTTCTTCCGAATGAAGTGATACATGAAATAATGGAGCATTTCCATCGATTCTAACTACTTTTTCTCCCTTCCAAATGGTTACCCCTTTTCTAATTGCCTTTTCCACCAATTGTTGAGTAATCGTGTCCCAACCACCGTCTACATACAGAACTCCCTTTTTGGCCAATTGGAGTTGTCGAATAGCAAACGATGCACTCACCTTCTCTTTACAATAGCTTGAGATGGCCAACAAAGCTTGAATTAAGATAGATACTCTTGGAGAAACATGCCGTGATTGGAGCCATTCTGTAAATGTTTGATTCGGTACTCTCCTCCAGTTTATTTTTGTAATGGTTGAATACATTCGTACAAATTCTAATTTTTCCTTCCAACTTAAAATGGAGGATTGGAGGAGCCCTATAGGTGATGATGGAAATTTCGTACCTTGATGATCTAATGTAAGAATGCCTTTTAGCTTTGGTTCGCCTCCTTGTAAAACGACTCCTAACTCATGTAGGATTTTAAACGCTGCTCCTTCCTTATAAAGAGCATGTGGACCTAAATTTAGGTATGAATCGTGAATGAAGGAGGTTGTAGCCCTCCCACCAAGTTTTTTGCCTTTTTCAATGATCAATACCTTATGGCCTTGATCCGCTAAAAGGTTTGCTGCAACCATCCCCGCTAGTCCGCCACCAATGATAATGGAGTCAAACACTTGCTGGGTGTGCTGGTTTTTATTTTTTATGTGCCTTGGTTCCCCTTTTATGTTCAGTGACTCTTCCTCTATGTGCCGTCCTTCTCCTTTTATGTGCTGTGCCTTATCCTCGCTAAATTGCATGCCAATTCCCTCCCGTTTCATTTACCCTCAAGACGAATAACAAGAGCAAAATGTGACGAAAGTTCCTTAATTTCCAAATAAAAAAACTAGCAAGCTCACGTAGCCTCCTAGTTTTTCAACTTTTTATTTTTTAATCGTTCTAATGAGATCCTGGACAATTGGCGTACTGGTAAAACAGCAAAGAAGAAGTTCCCGTTTGATCTAAATCTTTCATATGATCTTTGGAGCGCTTTTTCATCTGAAAAGGCAATTCCCCAATAGTAGTCTTGGAATTCTGTTAGTGGCTGTTTCTTTTTTAATTCCAGTAATAAAGCTTGGGCTTTTTCGTATTGGTGTTGGGCAATGAAGTAGTGAATCTTCTCAGGAATATCATCCGGTTCAGGCTGATCAATTTCCCACAGATTTTTGACGAAGGCAATGCTTTTTTCGTGTTCGTTAATGTAGTGTCTAGCTGCAGCGTTTGGAAGTTGTTTTAATATGTCAATAGAATCCTCCAGCCGTTTAATGGCTTTATCAGGATTTTCATATAAAAATGACATCGCATACCGGTGAAGAATATAAGTATATTTGATTGGGAAACAGAGCTTGGCTTCTTCATCATTCAAATATTGTTCACCAATTTTTCTTACTTTCCCCACCAGATTAAGCCGGAGCAT
This sequence comes from Bacillus carboniphilus, assembly GCF_039522365.1. Classification (GTDB taxonomy): domain Bacteria; phylum Bacillota; class Bacilli; order Bacillales; family JC228; genus Bacillus_BF; species Bacillus_BF carboniphilus. The sequence goes on from NZ_BAAADJ010000004.1 coordinate 83,554, forward strand.
ACTATAAACGGTACTACTGTGTAGTCTGGTCTGAAGGGCATTTCTAATATATTCATTCTCTACTTTCTCCAGTTGTGGAGATACATCATCGTATAACTTATCAATAGACATGTTGGCTTCAAGATCCGTTAAAATATAGGCTCTTAACGTCTCCAAAAGGATCTGCATTTCAGTACTTTTTAGAGTTGCTTTCTTTGTGTTATAAAAGAAGTCGTCTTCCCTGATTTTGTCACGATTGTGAAGGAACGTATACATTTCTGCCCATTCTTGAACGATAGAATCAGAGGAGGTGTTTCCTTTTTCAATCAATTTGTTCAGCAGTTCTATCTCACCCATTTGGCTTGTTAGCTCCATCGCATATAAAATGTTCGGAGCGGTATAAAGCGTTTCGGCATAAGTAGAAAAAATAGCTTTCTGCTTCTCATAGTCCTGATAATTCTGACGTACTAACAATAAAAAAGGGAAAAATGGAACCTCCTTTTCCCCCGTAAAATATGATCCCACTTCATTCAATGGTATATTTAATTCCTTCGCCCAATCATTGGGAGAGTAATGAAGGTCATATGAAATTTGCAATAATAAGTCCGTGAGCTTCATCATCACGAATCCCCCAATATCTATAATCTTCTTATCTAAATATTTCGTTATAGAAAATAATTCTCCTCCATGACATTTGGAGTATTTGTGAAAAAATGTTTATATTTTTTTTACTTTTGTACGAGTTTAACCTATCTTTCAAAAAATTAAATTTCCACATACAAAAAAAGGGCGCCTTAGTTAAGACTCGACACCCTTTTTAAAAAGCAATCTTAAAATATAATATGCGCTGCTAACACAATGATTGGTAAGGTGATAGCTGTACGCAGTAAGAAGATGATCACCAAGTCCAAGAAGTTAACGGGAACTTTGGAACCGATTAACAGTCCTCCTACTTCAGACATATAAATCAATTGTGTGACAGATAGTGATGCAATGATAAATAAAGTCATGGAGCTTTCAATCATATCAGCAGCTAATATGGCTGGAAGGAACATATCAGCAAAACCAATTAAAACGGTTTGCGCGGCTTCTGCTGCTTCAGGTACCTGCATCAACTCTAGAATTGGTTCAATTGGTTTACCTATTAGAACAAAGAAATCGGTGTATGTCGCAATGACAAGGGCTAATGTACCAAATGCCATTACGACTGGGATGACACCAATCCACATATCTAGTACATTTTTGATCCCGCCCTGGATTACACTCTTATAGTTTTTCGTTTTAGAGGCTTTATGAGCAGCTTGCGCAATCCCCCATTTAAACATGTTTGTACCATCAGGGATCGTTTCGTCGGGACGCTGTTCTGCCCCTTCGAATACTGTATCTGCTTTTCTAGACAGTGGAGGAATTCTTGGCATAATTAAAGCTGCCACGAACCCTGCTGCCACTATAGTTAAGTAGTAAGGGCCAAATAAATGGGATAAACCAACCGTTTCTAAAACGGTAATACTAAATGTAATGGAAACGACCGAGAAAGTGGTACCGATAACGGCCGCTTCTCGTTTGGTATAAAATCCATCTTGATACTGCTTATCTGTTAAAACAATCCCTATCGTTCCGTCTCCTACCCAAGAAGCTAGGGCATCGATTGAAGAACGACCTGGAAGTTTAAATACTGGACGCATCACTTTGATCAACAAAGTACCTACAAATTCAAGGAGACCGAAGTCCAATAATAAAGGCAAAAAGAGTCCCGCAAATAAGAAAATCGTAAATAACGTTACAATTAGGTCTAACACAAGGGCTCCTGTATCTCCAGAATAAATAGCTTCAGGGCCCCATTCATTTACGGTCATTAGGGCAAATACAAACCCTAGTAATCTTACAACCACCCAGAACCAATGAACATCGAATAGAATTTTATATAAAGGTTTTGTTGGTTTTTTTACTTTTGCTAACAACGAGCCAATCCCCGCAATGCCCATAAACAAAGTAGCGATATTTGGAATGGTAACGTATGGGATACTATTGAAAATGACACTATCTCTAAGCCATCCTGCTAGCCAAGCAACCGGAATGGTCATACCGTCCTCTACTGTAATAGGAATCATAAATAAGAAGATCCCTATAATAGATGGAATGATAAAATTTAGGTAGTCACCAATGGAGTAAGCTTTTAGAGATGGGTTTATTTTTTGTTTCTCTAGGTTCTTCTGTTCCAAAACGAGTCTCCTCTCCCATTTTCAGAGTTATAAAATAGTGTTTCCTTATTTTGTATCATTAACCATTACGTTTTACATGATTCAAAGGTCCTTCAAAAACAACAGGGATTATAATACCACCCTATGAATAAAAATACAATACTATTCATTTTTATTTATTTGGTAGATTTATGTATCTTTTCATATAGTCCTTCCACTCCCTCCAACGTAATACACTTTCCTACTTTTTTTAAAATTTATAAATACCCATATTCAACAAAATATGATAAAATTTTCCGAGTCATGATACTTTTTTACTATAGGAGGAGAGAAAATTTTGAGTTTTTGTCGAGAGTGTGGACATGCCTTAAATTCGGACAATCAATTTTGTCCTGAGTGTGGAAAACCAGTAGAAGGTGCAGTTCGAGAAGAGCCTACAGTGGCAGTAACGGTACAAGAAACTACAACGGTTCCAAGGAAGCCTATGTCTAAAAAACAAAAGTTTACATTATTTACAAGCGGAGCTATCATTATCCTTTTAGCCATTACCTATTTTGTTCTGAAACATTTTGCCAGTGTAGACTTCTACTTGGACCAGTTTGAAAAAGCCGTACAACAGGAAGATAAAGATTCCATCGTTCAACTTGTCCATTCTTTCGACTCACGTGTGGATGTCACGGAAGAAAGCGCAAAGGACCTATTGGCGTATTTAAAAAATGATCCTTTTTATAAAAATGAATTGTTTGCTAGCTTAAGAGACCAAGCAGCCGACATAGAAAATGTAGAGATTGAACCATATGTAGATGGTAATGTTCTACTCAAAAAGTCAGGGAAAAAGTTCTTATTCTTTGATAACTATGAAATTCAACTTCTACCATACTTTATTGAGGTAGAAACAAACTATGCGGATGCCTCCATTTTGATTGATGGAAAAGAAGTAGGTAAAAGTGACTCTGATTACTTCTTAAAATCCTATGGTCCATACCTTCCAGGTGAGTATCAAGTAAAGGTTGAATACAAATCAGAATTAGCATCGTTAGACTATGAAACGACTGTCAATCTATTTGAATCTTCTAGCCAAACAAGATATGTAGATATGTGGTTAGAAGGGTATTATCTTGATGTCTATGTTGATGATTATGAAGCTGGTGTCTATTTAGATGGTAATTTCATCGGGACCTATGAAGAACTCGGAAGTATCGGTCCTATTGATATTGACGGTTCCCATACGATTCATGTAGAAAAAGAATTTCCTTGGGGCACTGTTCAAAGTGAGGTCTATGATATAACAGATACATATTATGAATTTTATGTAGACCCGATTACAGATGATTTAAGAACAGAAATAGCCCAAACTATTTATGATTTTGAAGTAAACCGATTCCATTCATTACAAACATTAGATTCATCTGTGATTACCGCATCTGCTGAATATAAAGAAGAACTTGCAAATGAGATTCAATATTATATTGATGATGAATATATGTACTATGGTACAGGCCTTAACAAGGTCACGGTTGACAAAGACTCCCTAAGCACTTATTTTGATGGAGATTACTATGAAATCGAAGCTGCCGGAATGATCGAATGGACTGGAGATATGTACTACATTCCTTCAGTTGAAGAATCAGGACCTGAGTACCTCGAGTCCATAACAACTGAAACACAGGACAACTTGCGGAATTATTTTCTCCTTTACAATCATGGAACAGGAGCATGGGAAGTCGCTGGCCTTAGTTGGTCACCATACTCTAGCTTTGATATAGATGGAGGACTTGTTGTGTTTGATGTGAATCAATAATATAAAAAATAAAAAGAGAAACCTTTTTGGTAAGGTTTCTCTTTTTATATTACTACCCTTCATATTCATCCTTCAAAATGGAATACATCGTAACATCCCAAGTCTTGCCTTTAAACTTCAGGGATTTCCTCATAGTCCCCTCATATTTCATACCTAACTTCATTAAAACACGCTGAGAATTATCGTTTTCTGTAAAAGTTCTCGCCTGAATACGAGTTAAACCCATCTCCTCAATTCCTAAGCGAATCAGTTCCTTCGATGCTTCTGGGGTATACCCTTTTCCCCAATGGTCAGGTGAACATACATAACCAATCTCTGCAACCTCGTGTTTCTGGTTCCACGACACAAAATCGATGGTTCCAATGAGTTGATTCGTATCTTTTAATATCATAACCCAAGGTGCAATTCCACCAGCTTCATACTGATTTAAGGCAAAATCTATAAAGCGATACGTATCTTCTAATGTTTGATGAGCTTCCCACGTTACATGCTTTGACACTTCTGGCTGTGAAGCATAGTGGAAGATGTCCGCTGCATCGTCTTTTGTAATGGGGCGTAATACTAGTCGTTCTGTTTCAAGAGTCGGAAACGGTGAAAAAACAGTCTTAACCTGCATGAATAGTGCCTCCTTTTATTTCTATCCGATAAATTTCTCTATTGCCTGTATGGTTTGCTTCATCAAGTCCAGTGATTGTTCTAGATCACTTTTTATTTCAAGACTATGATCTGCTCCTTCTAATAGAAGAGTTTGATAGTTTGAAAGCTGCCCAATCTCATTCCAGCGATCCTCTTTATAAGCAAAATCTGCACTTCCGATAACCGAGAGAGAGTTTTGTGTACATGTGCTCATCTTTTCAAACACAAAGTTGTTATGAATAAGTGGGGTTAACCAAATAGCCTTTGCATCCGAAAACCATTCTCTTGTATCCATTTCATAGGACATAGCCATCGTACCTATTGACTTTCCTAGTACTACAAATTCCTCATAACTATGATTAGACAAGCTAACATCTACAGCCTTTTTTGTATCCTCTTTTATACAATTCGCATATTCTTCATTTGTAAGGGTTTCATACTCTTTACTACGAAAATCATAGTTTACATGGAGGACATCATACCCTTTCTCCCTAAAGAGAGCAGTAGAATAATAAAAAAGCGGAAATTTCGTTGTATAGCCAACCCCAGGAAAAAAGACCGCTACCTTCTTCACTGGCTCCTCCTGCTTTATCAGATTGACATCAAAGGTTTTTCCAATAGTATTCTCGATTGTGACTGTTTCAATTTTCACCGTAACCCTTCCCTTTCTTCTGGAAAATTTTCCTTATTATATACTGGAGAACACTCTATGTAAATGCCAAAATCTAAACTTTTAACCATATTATTCCTCGCATCTGGTACAATAGAATTATATTTTTGCGGACTTATAGATTTTTTATGATAGGAAAGGCGGAAAATGTTGTGTTTGGAGACTTTCTCCCAGCAGGGATTACGTTTGCCCTAGTGGTTGCATTATGTCCCCTGCTTATTATTCTTTTAAAGAAATTAAACTTGACCCAGCCGATTCGGAAGGAACTACCTGCCGATCACCAACTAAAAAAAGGCACTCCCCTTATGACAGGAAGCATTTTTTTACTTGGAATCGTTGTCGCTTTAATGTATTCCACAAACAAGGTCATGCTGTTTCTATGCAGCACATTTATACTATTTAGTCTTATAGGATTATTAGACGACTGTTGGAAGGCTATCAAACAGGACCCAGGAGGGATATCTGGGAAAGTGAAGTTATTCTTTCAATTTTTGTTTACAGGTGGACTACTCTATATCGTAACAGCCAAACTCGGGTTAGATACGAAGATTTACATTTGGAATCATTGGATTTTAGATTTGCCGTTTATCGTGTATATGGTTGTCATCGTTCTCTTTATTGTTGGATCTGCTAACGCCATTAACTTTACGGACGGAATGGATGGTCTATTGGGCGTTGTAGCAATTCCCACCTATTTTTTCTTTTATATGATTACTGGAAATCAAGACGTTCAGGTTTTTTGCTTAATCATGATTGCCGCTATTTTAGGGTTTTTAATATTTAACATCTATCCTGCTAAAGCTTTTATGGGTGACACAGGGTCCCTTGCAATCGGTGGTTCCCTCGCCTTTTTAGCAGTCATTGAAAAAGTCGAAATCGTGATTCCACTTTTATTTTTCGTATACTTTGCTGAGCAGCTTTCCGTCATTATTCAAGTATTTGTGTATAAGCGCACCCAGAAACGAATATTTAAAATGACACCCATTCATTATCATTTTTCTTTAAAATATGGTTGGACTGAAAATGTTATTGTTGTGGTATTTGGACTGATTGGTTGGATTGGTACATTTATAAGTTATGGTTATTGGAAGTACTTTCTCTCTTAAATTCATCGGTATATAGTGCATGATTCCTCACTTTTCGGGAAAGGTAAAATATAGCTTTTCTTTAGGAGGGATATGAATGAAACGATGGATGTACACTTTAATTGCCATTCCGTTTCTATTACTTGCATGTGCTCAAGAGGATGCACCTCCTGAAAACACGGAGGACAACCTATCTGAAACGGAAGAACATCAAGATCATTTGACTGAGACGGAACAAGAAACAGAGCCTCCAGCTGTAGATGAGCTTATGAGTCAATATAGTGACTTGGCTTATGCAAAGGGGACTTTTAAGGCGGATGACAACCTAAGAGTGGAACAGTTCTCTTCAAAAGAAGAGTTGATAGAAGAATCCAGTCAGTTTTTATCGGAAGAGTTTGCGCGTGAAGTCGTTGATCTCCGTTTCGAGGAAAAGGGCGACGGCGTCTACGTAAAGGCTATGGATGGCCCGGTTACGCTGGATGAAGAACAGGATTATAATCTTGAAAAACTAAGTGAGTCTGAATATCGTGCTACTCAACAACATTCGAGTGAGCTCCATGGGGAGTTCGAGTTGGTTATAACCTTTGTCAGGAAGGATGACCGCTGGGTAATTGATGGGATCAATCAGACATAAAAAAACTGCACCGGATAGGGTGCAGTTTTTTTGGGTGCCGATAATTAGGGCAAAGCATTTATTCGTTACTGATGTTACTAGAGTCATCAAACGGACATACGTTCCGTTATTTTTACGAAATGCCGGTTTTTCGGGTACCAAACGGACCCACGTTCCTCTATTCACCATTTTTTGGGGGGTTCCAACCCATTTTAGGCAAATAGCGGATCCTCTGTCCGCTTAACAGTTGAAACTGTCCTTTTTTGCCCAAATAGCGGAATCTGTGTCCACTTCATTGTTTTGTCAGCAACCCAACGGACATACGTTCCGCTATTTTTACGAAATGCCGGTTTTTCGTGTACCAAACGGACTCACGTTCCGCTATTCACCATTTTTAGGGGGTTTTCCATTCCATTTTAGGCAAATAGTGGATCCTCTGTCCGCTTAACAGTTGAAATGTCCCTGGTTTGCCCAAATAGCGGAATCTGTGTCCACTTCATTGTTTTGTCAGCAATCCAACGGACATACGTTCCGTTATTTTTACCAAATGCCGGTTTTCGGGTGTCAAACAGACTCCCGTTCCCCACGTTCCGCTATCTACCCCTTCTTTGTATCCAACGGTTTTAACTTAGCTTCAATCTGCTCTCTTTGATCTTCAAAAAATGGCGGCAAGGCTAAGGATTCGCCTAGGTGATTGATATCCTCGTCTGTATCAAAGCCTGGACCATCGGTGGCTAGTTCGAAGAGGATTCGGTTTCTCTCCCTGAAGTACAAAGAACGGAAGTAAAAACGGTCGACAAATCCTGAATTCGGGAAGCGTGCTTGACTAACTTTTTCAATCCATTCACGCAGTTCCTGGTCGTCCTCAACACGAAATGCAACATGGTGAACACCACCTCGACCTAATCGTTCTGGCGGTAAATCAGTTCGTTCCTCTATATGGACCTCCGCACCTGTCCCCCCTTCCCCTGACTCGTACACAAGAATATCTCGTTGGCCTTCTTGGTACGCAGGGAAAGTCCCTACCTCACGAAAGCCTAGTACATCTACCAAAACTTGCTCAGTAGGGGCTGCAACAGGTACTGTCAGCTGAACGGGACCTAGTCCTAAGATACCGTATTCAACAGGAACAGGACTTCGATCCCAAGGCCTCCCACCGGCCACTCCTTTATTGTTTTCATCTGAAACTAGCACCAGCCGCCCCCCTTCAAAGTCATTAAAAGCTAATGTTTTTCTACCAGCTCGTTCCTTAATCTCTTCATGCTCTACATCATATTCGTCAAACCTATTAACCCAATAATCAAGAGCTGCATCTGTCGCTACCCTTAAAGAGATGGAAGAAATACTATTGACTCCTTCATGTGTTCGGGCAGCCATAGGAAGCTCAAAGAACGTGAGCTCGGTGCCCGGATTTCCTTTTTCATCCCCATAAAACAGGTGATAAACAGACGTATCATCTTGGTTCACTGTTTTTTTCACTAATCGTAACCCTAGCGTTTCCGTATAGAACTTATAATTACGTGCTGCATCAGCTGTAATGGCTGAAACATGATGGATTCCTTTAATTTTCATATTTTTTTCCTCCAAAGTGTGACTTTTTCCCCAAAAGATTCGTCTAATATTTTGTTCATTCAATGGAATAATCTAGAAAGATAAGATTATCGTACTAAATCATATTTAAAAAAACAAAAAGAAAGCAGTTCAGGGGGCCATTTAAATGAAAAAGTGGGCGATTTATATATCAGCCCTAGCAGTTGTTACGTTTAGTGTAGGATATTTATTTTATTCCGCAATCATTGACTAACGTAAGAGAGCTTCTACCTAACAAGTGGTAGGAGCTTTTTTATATTTGCTACCAAAATTTCCAATTATATGCTATATCTGAATAGAGAGAGATTTCTCACTATATGAATCTTAAAGGGGGTGATCACCATGGCGGTACCCTATCACATTATTTCTTCATTAAAGAATGAAGCTAAAGAAGTTTTATGGAACTGGGAAATCCTTGGTGGTCAAGTCGAAGTCGGAGTAGCACATCTTTTTATGTGAAGAGGCTAGCTATTTTCCTAAGAGCACTCGATTTGAATACCAAAGAGTATTAAATAATTTAATAATTAGACTAAATCGAGGTGCTGTACATTGATGAAATTAAGTGTAATGAAAAACTTGGTACAAACGATTGACGAAAGCTGGAAGAGTCCAGTAGCTGATAAAATTGCTGATTGCTGGGGCGCTGATAAAGGGTCTACCCGGTATATTCGGGGGAGTGCCAATTTCTTATTTGTGTTTCAAAGAGAGGATGAAAGGTTCATTCTGCGTTTTAATGAGGATTCTGAACGCAAGGTTGAACAGATAAAAGCGGAGTTGTTCCTTCTCCAACTGTTAAAAGATAAAGGCTTAGCTGTCCCAGAACCCGTACAATCGATGAATGGTCAGTTAGTAGAAAGTGTTGAAACTGATTTGGGACTTTACCATGCTTCAGTATTTACCATTATTAAAGGAACTCACCCTGAATTCGAAGCACTTACTGATGCAGAATTTACAAAGTGGGGGGAGACGCTCGGCCAGTTACATCAGACTTTAAAAGAATGTCCAGAGACGAGTGACCTAAATCGTCCGAGTTGGAAGGACCAACTGACTTTTATAAGAGAAAACCTCTCCCCTTCCGAGACGGCTGCATGGCTAGAGTTGGATGACCTTTCTCAATGGGCAGAGTCTCTTCCTGTTACTAACGAAACCTATGGGCTCATACACTTTGATTTTGAGTTAGACAATTTGTTATGGAACGAAGACCAGGTTGGAATCATTGATTTCGATGACTCTGTCTATCACTGGTTTGTTGCAGACATCGCCTTTGCCCTTCGTGATATGTTTGAAAACAAGTTAGATTTAGAGCATGCTAGTTTTCTCTCGTTTATGGAGGGTTATCGTAGAATGACGGACGTAGATGATAAGTTGATTCAAGAGCTTCCCCAGTTTACACGGATGCACAAGCTTTATACCTTTGCACGGTTGTTGCGAGCAGTTGATCTCGATGAACATCAAGAGCATCCAGATTGGCTGAATGGATTGATACAAAAATTACAGGCTAAGATCAATGCTTACAGGCAAGGGTTTGTGAGAGTTACGAACTAAAAACTGGAAAAAGCAGGCGACACTTTCTGTCACCTGCTTTTTCTAATAAATCCTAGTTCTTCAATTTATCCTCTAACACTTCTTTTAATCTCTCAAGCTCAGCATCATCTATGACAACGTAGGATCCTCCATTGATATTGGCGGGTTTCGCTTTATATTCAATAGGTTCCACTGCACTTCCAGACATCTTTAAGCTGCTAGCCATGCTGACCATTTTGGTAAAACCAATATCCGTACGCACATTATCTCCAAGCGCATCAATAATTTCTTTCATATTCGTCACGTTACGAAGATCAATGGTCTGATCAATAATGGCCTTGATCACCTGTTGTTGGCGACGGTTACGACCAAAATCTCCTTCAGCATCTCCACGATAACGCGCATAATGGAGAGCGTTTGTGCCATCTAGGGTTTGCTGGCCTGCTTGAAGGCTAACATATTGTTTTGATAAACGATCCCAGAAGGTCATATCCTTCTCTACGTTCATTTCTAGACCGCCAATGGCATCTACTAATGACTTAAACCCTTCGAAGTCAACCGTTGCATAATAATCAATTGGAATTTCTAAAAAGTGCTCCACGGTTGCAATGGTCATGTTAATGCCGCCCCATGCATACGCACTGTTAATTTTCCCCCATTCACCACGGCCAATCAATTCGACACGCATATCTCGAGGAATGGAGACGAGTGAAATCTCATCATCTTTCGGATCGACAATGGCCACAACCATTGTATCCGTACGTCCAACCTTCGCATCATCCGTATCTACTCCGAGTAGCAAGACTGTGAAAATACCATCTTTTTTCCGTTTTTCCTTAAACTGATCATCTGTTAGTAAGCTGTCTGAGCCTAATTCATTTTTCTTATTTTCAATAGCCTCTTTTAAGTCTTCATCGAGTGGGTCTCGCTCTTGATAAATGCTTCCCCAAAAGCCCGACGCCATAATACCTGCTCCTCCTACAAGGAATAATAAAGCAGCAAGCAGTATGGCCCAGCGTTTCTTCTTTTTCTTTCGTTTTACTAATTTATCTATACGGTTGTTTTCCATATGAACACCTCTGTCAAAACTTTACTGTTTTACCTATCTTTCTCTTATTATACCAAAACGACAAAATTCGCAAGAACTCTATAAGTATTAGACGTATTAAAACAGATTAAGTTTCATTAAGGTGATAGATACCCATGTTAAGCTTGGATAAAACAATATGAAGGATTTTTTTGGCTTTCTTACCTGATTTTGGTCTAACACAAAAAAGCTCGTTCCACTGATGTTTACAGTAGACGAGTCTTTCCCATCCATTAATCCACTAACAAATAAACATTCATTTCTCCAGCTTGTTCAAACCCCACATCCACTCGAAGGGCATATTTGAATCCCGTCACTTTTGAGTTCCCGTCCATAATCGTTGGAGAGGTAATGTCTGTTTGAACACCTCTATGAACAATGTTAGTAGAAAATCCACCAGCAATCATATTGCCTAATTCACCACTAAAGGATGTCAACATTTCTCCCTCTAAAGGCATTCCAAACATAGCTTCCCCAATTGAGCTAAAGATTGAGGTGTCACCGGCAAAAACTAGTTTTCCTTTCATATCCCCCGTCACTCCGATGAGTACTCCAAATCCGATTTGAATGGAGTCTTCAATAAGAGTAGGCTTTCCAATTGAATGATTTAATGGAACCACATTTTTTAAAGAAGATATGGCTTCATTAAATATTTCACTTATGTTTTGACTTGTCCTAGTTTTTGTTCCAATCATGCTAGTCCCCCCTGTTCCCCCTACTTCATTACCACTTCTTAAATGGAAAATGATAGACTTTATACATTTTTTATACAAATCTACCAGTTCCTTAGGACTAATTACAACATTTATTGACCAATCAGTCTATAGGACTTTTGATTCAGCAAATTGATATTATTCACTTTTTTCAAAAAAAATCATATCTTAAGCGAATGTATGTTCGTTATAATAGTAATAGATAATGGGGAATTTAAGGGGGAGAAAAAATGAGAGTTACAGTTCAAAAAGAGGGACTAGTCAAAAAAATACAAGATGTGATGCGTGCGGTTTCTTCCAAAACGCCCCTGCCGATTTTAACGACTATAAAATTATCTGCAGACCTAGAGGGATTAACGCTAACAGGAAGTAATTCTACAATGTCCATACAGACAGTATTACCACAAAGTGAGCAGGTGGAGATCAAGGAAGTAGGTGCCATAGCACTTCAGGCAAAAGTTTTTTCAGAAATTGTAAAGAACCTATCAGAAGGTCCTATCGATCTTATCGTATCAAATTTAAAGGCAGTCATCCGCTCAGGGAAGTCCGAGTTCAAGCTTAATGGAATGAATGCTGAAGAATACCCTCGTCTTCCAGAGTGGGAAACTGATTATAGCTTTTATTTACCATCACAGTTATTGAGGACCTTGATCAGACAAACGGTTTTTGCCGTATCATCTTCAGAGACACGTCCAATTTTAACCGGAGTCAATTGGAGGCTACAGAATGAGGAACTTGTGTGTTCTGCTACGGATAGCCATCTTTTAGCTTTACGAAAAGTTCAGGTGCCCGAAAGTAGCCCGTTTAATATCGTGATTCCAGGGAAGAGTTTACAGGAGCTGTATGCCTTACTACCTGATACCGATGAAATCATTACCATGAAAACGAATTCTAGTCAAATGTTATTCGAGCTACCCCATCTTCATTTCCATACTAGATTACTAGAAGGTGCCTATCCGGATATTACTCGCTTTATTACCAATGAGTATAAGATGAAGATGTCTTTATCTACTCAGTCCTTTTCACAAGTAATGAAAAGGTCTTTACTACTAGCTGGAAACTACCATGTCGTTAAATTTATCTCAAACGCTAACGGGGAAGTACGCATTATCTCTCAATCCCCTGAAGTAGGGGAATTGATCGAGGATGTTGAGACTTCTTCCATAACAGGTGAGGAAACCAATATTTCTTTCAACGCCAAATATATGGCAGATGCCCTAAAAGCGCATGATGGTGACACCATTACAATTTCCTTCACCGGGGCCATGCGTCCAATCATTATCACCTCTCCCGATGATGAAGATATTTTACAGCTTATTCTTCCGGTGAGGTCGTATTAAAGGGTTTAAGCGGTAGCACCAAAAAGGCTGCTCCTCTATGGAACAGCCTTTTGTTACCCTTCTTTTTGAACAAGCTTCATAATCGATTCCGGGTCAAACCCTAAAACCCATTGCCCATCGATATTAATTTGCGGGACACCAATATGCCCAGTTTCTTTTACAAGCCTCTGTGCCTCTCGCTGATTTCGCTGAACATTCACCTCTTTAAAGGTCAGTCCCTCGTCATTCAAGAAATTTTTCACCATCACACAATAAGGGCACTGAGACGTTGTATAAACGGTGATGTTTGGCATCCTCATCACCCCCTTCATTTATTAAGAGGTAGCCTACTGTATTCTAGCCCCTGTTGAAGGAGCCGCATATATATTCACTCTACCAAAATCTCTTGTTTCAATAGTATACACATCTTTTTGCGGGTTGCCTAGAATCGTATAGGTTAGCCCTCCGAACTTACTTGGGTTCAAAAATCCAATGGCATTCCCGACAACCGGAGCCACGTTTAATGGATATACTCTCCATGAAGTAGATGCTGAAGGTAATATAAGTCTTCTTTCCCTTGATGAAGTCGGTGGTGGAGTTGGTCGTGGTGTAGGCTGTGGCGTAGGTTGCGGTGATTGTGGCTGTGATGTAACTCTTGCTCCAGTGGACGGATGACCATATATTTGAACTCTTCCGAAGTCTGCCGTTTCAATGATATATACATGATCTTGCGTTTTCCCTAAAATTCGATACGTAAGCCCACCAAACTTTTGTGGATTTAATAATCCTTTTTCATTCCCTACTACTGGTGCTACCCCTAACGGATACACTCTCCAAGAGTCACTATTCGCAGGAAGAACAATATAGGACTCTCCTGTAACTGGTGTTGGAGATGGGCTCGGGGCAGGAGCAGGTGGTGATTGCACAGGTGCATCATCTAAATACGGTAATGGGCTCACTGCATTGGTTTTATTGATATTCCATCTGCCTCTATGCAACTCAAAATGTAAGTGCTGGCCAGTGGAGTTCCCTGTACTTCCCATAATCCCAATTACTTGACCTTGTCTCACTCTATCTCCGGTTTGTACTCTCCTTGAGCCTGTGCGGAGGTGGGCATAAACCGTTTCCCACGTTTGACCATCAATGGAGTGTACGATAAAAATAACCTCACCATAGGATGCAGACCGATAGGAACGAGTTACAGTACCATCTGCTACAGCTACAATTTCATGTGTTCCTGGCGCAGCAAAATCCACTCCAAAGTGACTCCCTTGGTTTGAGCGGCGGAATCCTTGTGTTACCCTAGTTACGTCTGTTGGTCGAATAAACATCTTGTTCCTCTCCTTTCTCCTCCTTTTTTTCATTTACCATTTCAAATGCCGAATCCTATTTATATTGTACGCTTTTCAGGCAATATTGGTCCGATACTATTTACTTATGCGACAATAAAAGAATGGTGAGGGCACGGGCAGGACCATTTTTTTCTAAAAACCAACTACTTTCACTAAACCTTTCATAAATTTTCCTTTCCACTTATAATGAAACTACTAAATCTCTGGAGGATGACGATGATCCGCAATCAAATTACGATTGAAAAAAATCAGGCAGCTGTTTTTGAGCGAATTGTTGAAGCTAACCACCGGACACAATGGATGGATGAAATCATGTCTATACAAATGAATGGTCCAGTTAAACGGGGTACGACGTTTACTCAACAACAAAAGGAAGGGAAAAGCACCAATGTATATCATGGTGTCATCGAGAAAATAGAAGGGCCTACGCACTTCTCTTACAAGCTTACTCATAAAGCTTTTGATATGAGAATTGGATACGAGCTTCAAGGTTATGGGGCATCTACTCATGTTATTCAATACTACGAAGTAAGGTATAAATCCTTTTTTGCTAAAATAATTGGGATACTCTTTTCCTCTTTTACCAAAAAGCTGGCGAAAAAGCAGCTTGATAATTTAAAACAGTATTGTGAGCAATAAGCTCGTTCATACTAAAAGAATGAATTAGTCACTAGGATGGTGTACAAAATGAGTGAGAAAAAATATTGTAAAGAATCTAGAGTCGTTCATACAGACCTCGTTCTTCCGAATGATACAAATAACCACAACACCCTTTTTGGTGGTGTGCTGATGAAACGTATTGACGGAGTTGCTTCCATTGCCGCAAGACGTCATTGTCGTGCAGAAGTGGTAACGGCTTCTACCGATTCAGTCGACTTTCTGGAGCCCATTCTCCCTACAGATTCTGTATGTATCGAATCCTTCGTTACCTGGACTGGTCGGACGTCCATGGAGGTTTTTGCGAAAGTCATTAAAGAGGATCTCATGTCAGGTGAACGTCACATCGCAGCAACAGCCTTCCTTACGTTTGTTGCTTTAGATGAAAATGGACAACCTTTTGCAGTGCCAGAGGTAGTACCTCAAACAGAAGAAGAAAAGAAGTTACACGAAACGGGAGATCAAAGAGCACAGGTACGAAAAAACCGCAGAATTGAGAGTAAGAAGCTAGCTGGGTATCTTACTTTAAATAAGCCTTGGGAATAGATGCTACTTTTGTGGCATCTTTTTTGTTTGGTCGGTTCAAATAACACAAGTACTTAGCTGAGTTTGGATAACAATCAGCTGCCTTTGGATAACTGCAGCCTAACTTCGGATAACCACCTTCTGACTTCGGATAAACCACTTCTAACTTCGGATAAACCACTTCTAACTTCGGATAAACCACTTCTAACTTCGGATAAACCACTTCTAACTTCGGATAAACCCCTTCTAACTTCGGATAAACTCCTCCTGACTTCGGATAAACCCCTTCTAACTTCGGATAAACTCCTCCAAACTTCGGATAACTCAGGTTTACCATTGCCGATTCTATTGGAAATCCAACAGTCATTCAATGGATACTAGGATTTTAGGACCATCGTACTTTCTTTTATTGCAACAATCTACTTCTGTTTATTTTTGCTATAATTATAAACTGAAAGGAGGAGTTTTCCAGTGAATAAGACAGAGAGATCGATAGACCTTTTTATCCTCGTCATTCTTTTAGGGATATTCATTTTTACGGCAAGCTACGTACTCACCGGTACAGAGAACTTATTTCGATTATTATCTTATGTATTTTTTGCGTTTATCTTTCTACTAATTGGCTTTTTGGTAGCCTACCTTATATTTTTCCGCGATTCGGACCAGTCAAATAAAGTGATCGCTGTGAATTTAAGACACGTCATTTATGGTACGATGACCGTCATTCTGGTTGTTACTTTCATTAAACTGATCAATGATACCGCCAATTATTATGACTCGCAATTACATTTCATTGAGTCTGGAGAAATCCCTGAGTATCTCCGAGCAGAAGGTTTACGCATTCAGTTCATGCTTTTTACAGCCGGCATTTTTGCATTAATTTTTACGCTGTTTGGACTGTGGCTTACCATTAAAAAAGAAAAATAAAAACATACATACAAAAACTCCAGACCCAAGGCGGCCTGGAGTTTTTACTTTTACAGGAATAAAAACGCTATTGGCGTTACTAAAATCAGCGTTAATATTGTCCGTTGAACCCAAATCACTAATAGTCTCGGAATACTCACCGGAATATCTGTTGAAAGGATACATGGGATCGTCGCTGAGAAAAACAGAATGGATGATACAGATACGACAGCTGTAACAAACTTAGTCACCAATGGGGCATCCACCACTAAGAGAGCTGGTAGGAACATTTCTGCGATTTCCACAGCTGCTGCTTTGGCCGCCAATAAAGGCTCTGGGATTTGCAGCAATAAAGTGAATGGATAGAAAATATATCCGATGATATCAAATACTGGCGTGAATTCTGCTAGAAGTAGTCCTAACAAACCCACAGACATAATGGACGGTAAAATACTCATCGTCATCACAAAGCCATCACGGAGGTTATCCCAAATATTTTTCCCAAATGAAGGCGAGTTTTCAGCTGCTGTGATTGCTTTGGACCAAGCTGTTTGAAACACCTTCGTTTTTACAACCTCTTCAGGCTGTCCCTCTTCCGTGTAGTAATCTTCACTCACTTTTGAAAGTGGCCATATTCGAACCGTAATCGCTGTTACTAAAAACGTCACAACCAGTGTCGTCCAAAAATATAAGTTCCAAATTTCCATAAGACCTAGCGTTTTTGCAATAACTATCATGAATGTGGCTGAAACGGTTGAAAAACCAGTTGCGATAATAGTCGCTTCTTTTACCGTGTATTTTCCTTCTTTAAATACTCGATTGGTGATGAGCAATCCAATGGAATAACTACCTACAAACGAGGCAACAGCATCAATTGCTGAGCGTCCCGGTGTTTTCCAAACCGGTCTCATGATTTTTTGCACTAAGACTCCAATAAAATCAATGAGGCCATAACCAACGAGCATCGCTAGAAAAATAGACCCAATTGGAACTAATAAACCAACAGGAATGACTAATTTCTCAAATAAAAACACACCGATATCTGGATCTAGTAACCACGATGGACCTGTTTTAAATAATAGGAATGCAGCCGCTACAAATCCTAATACCTTGAAAATTGAAAAAACAATTTCTACCTTGTTCTTGTTCCAGGTTTTCTTGTAAAACGGGTAGATGGCTCCGAGTAATATAACTAGTGCTGCATAATAAGGTGTGAGTTCAGGTGCTGTGTTTCGAATCCAGGTGACGACATGGTCTAGCGGAATCGTTTTACTACCATTGATGGTAATCGGAATGAAGAACATAAAAATACCAATTAAGCTAAAAACGAAAAACTTTACCATACCAGTTGATGAATTGACTTGAGGTGTTTTTTCTGGGGTTACATTTGTGTTAGCCATTTGTTTTCCTCCTTTTATTTTAATATTCTGAACCTTTATTACGAACGAGGAGAAGGAATGATTCCCCACCCCGTTATGCAATCACTATTTAATATTCCTTATGGCAAATCCGGTCATGAACGAGAGCATGACATGAACCCCCGCTTTTACAGTTGCCTCACCTACATCTTTGAAAGGATCTAAGCAAACAAGGTCCATTGCTTTCACTTTTGGGTGTTGTCCCGCTATGTAAACGGCCTCAAAAAGTTCATCTGTTCTCATACCACCCGGTGTGGAAGCTGGTGCGCCTGGCCCCACTCCAATATCAAGCACATCCATATCAACCGTTAAGTAAATGGTATCTACTTTTTTCTCGAGAGCTAGCAAGGACTCCTGAATCACTGTTTCAATCCCTTTTTTCCTCGCCTCTCGCAACGTGGTGTAGTTCACACCTACTTCATCTGCATACTGCTTTAAGGATTTTGCATTAAAAAATCCATGTAACCCGATGTTGTACACATCCTCCCCTAGAATCGTCCCACTTTCAATCAGGTTTCGAATTGGGGTTCCATTACTAGGACCATTATCAGAAAGGTCACGAAGGTCAAAATGTGTATCTAATTGTAAAATTCCTACTCGCTCATTCGGGTGAGCTTTCTTCCATCCTTTTACAAGCATTGCCGTAATCGAGTGGTCGCCGCCCATTGTCATCGGAAGTGTGTGTGGATGATGGGTCCGCATGCTCACCATAGCGTCAGTAATATTTTGATGACACGTAGCAATGTCTGTGACATGCTGTTTCACATCTCCTAAATCGACTACCTTCAGGCTCGTGAGGTCCACATCATAATCCAAATTGTAAGTGGTGAAGTACTTCCAAGCCCTGCGAAGCGCATCGGGATTTTCGCTTGCTGCCGATGCGCTAATGGAGGACCTAGAAAGTGGAACCCCTATGATTGTGATATCGTACTTGCCCCAATCGATGGAATGAGCAGTATTGAGATCTATCGATTGAATCCATTCATGGACTTTCGGTTCTGCTACTTCTTCTGGTCGATGCCATGTAAAACTAGGTGGTTTTAATTGTGGGTATGGGTATCCTGACATACTAGATTCCCTCCGCTTATGGCGACTTGGCCGTTTTTAATAACCGTGTTGATATGGTTTTCTCCGTACATATATTGAAGGTGCATGTAAGTTGGAACATTAAAGATGTTCATGTCCGCCTTTTTCCCAACCTCAATGCTTCCCACTTCATGACCTCGCTTAATCGCATGCGCAGCGTTAATCGTAACTGCCGTCAACACTTCCGCCGGGGTCATCCCCATTTTTAGACAGCCTAAATTCATAATGAGCGGTGTCGATACAGTAGGAGATGAACCTGGATTACAGTCTGTTGATAGGGCGACTGCCACTCCCTCATCAATCATTTTTCGTCCATTTGCAGATTCAGCCATTAGGAAAAAGGCTGTTCCAGGTAAAAGAACGCCGATAACCCCCGCTTCCGCCATTTGGCGAATTCCCTCATCAGATGCTTTCAGTAGATGATCTGCTGACACTGCACCAAGAGTGGCTGCTAGCTCAGCTCCAGCATATGGCTCAATCTCATCCGCATGAATTTTTGGAAGAAGACCAAGGTTCAGACCCGCTTCCAAAATGCGTCTAGATTGATCTGGCGTAAAAACCCCACGCTCACAAAATACATCGTTAAATTCCGCAAGCCCTGACTCTGCCACTTTCGGTAGCATTTCATAAATGACAAGGTCGACAAACTCATCTGGATTTTCCTTATATTGGGCTGGAACCGCGTGAGCTCCCATGAACGTACTCACAATATCAATCGGATGTGTCTCATTTAGCTTTTTCGCTACTTCCAACTGCTTCATTTCATGCTCAAGTGAAAGTCCATAGCCACTTTTCGCTTCCACTGTTGTGACCCCTTGTTTAAGGAATCGATTCAGTCGAGCAAAGCTCTCATTATATAGTTGAGAGTGCGACGCTTCTCTTGTTGCTTTCGTCGTGGAATGAATACCTCCACCTGCATTCATGATATCCATGTAGGAAGCACCTTGAAGTCTCATATTAAACTCGTTTTCTCTTGTACCCGCGTGAACAAGATGTGTATGAGGATCAACGAATCCAGGTGTTACTAGTTTCCCAGTCGCATCTATATGCTGGGCTTGATTTAGTTTAGAACTATATTTCTCCGACAGCTCCTTATCAGTGCCGACGTCCTCAATCTTTCCATTTTCAATCCACACACTGCCGTTTTCAATAATATGAAGCTCTTCCATTTGTTCTTTGACTCTAGGAGACTCTGAACCTCCTTTTAACGTCACTAGTTGGCTGGCATTTCTTATAAACATTGGTTTTGTATTGGTTTTTGTCATGGAATCCTCCTTGTCTTTGGGTTTTTTGTGGGGTAGGGGATGTGGCGATTTTTGTTTTATGGGACAGTTGTGCCCTTTTATGTGCCGTTTTCTGCACTCTATGTGCCGTTCCACTCGTTCTATGTGCCTTCTTCTGCACTCTATGTGCCGTCCCGCTCATTCTATGTGCCTTTCTCCGCACTCTATGTGCCGTCCCTCTCATTCTATGTGCCTTTCTCCGCACTCTATGTGCCGTCCCGCTCATTCTATGTGCCTTTCTCCGCACTCTATGTGCCATACGGACCCACATATGTGTAGGTGGTGACTCTTACTTTCTAGTCACCACCTCTCACTTCCAGGTTGCTCCGCAATACTTCCGGTCGCACCCCGTTACTTTCCAGTTACTACTTTAAAATAATATCCCCCCACAACCGGCCCTTCATCATCTTCCTAATCCATCATCGGAATCCGTACACCTTTTTCCTTCGCCGTCTTCTTCGCCAGGTCATAACCCGCATCCACATGACGTACGATTCCCATACCAGGGTCAGTCGTCAACACTCGTTCGAGTCGTGCCTCGGCTTCCTTCGTACCATCAGCCACAATGACCATACCGGCATGCAAGGAGTATCCCATTCCTACTCCACCACCATGGTGAACGGAAACCCAGCTTGCTCCTCCAACTGCATTCACCAACGCATTTAGAATCGGCCAATCGGCAACCGCATCACTTCCGTCTTTCATCCCTTCTGTCTCCCGGTTTGGTGAAGCCACAGAACCAGAATCTAAGTGGTCACGTCCAATGACGATTGGAGCACTTAACTCTCCACTCGCTACCATATCGTTAATGATTTTTCCGAAGCGAGCACGCTCACCATACCCTAACCAGCAAATGCGGGAAGGAAGGCCTTGGAATTGAATTTTTTCCTGCGCCATCTTAATCCAGTTGCATAAATGCTTGTTATCACTAAACTCTCGTAAAATAACCTCGTCTGTTTTATAAATATCCTCTGGGTCTCCGGATAATGCCACCCATCTGAAAGGTCCTTTTCCTTCACAAAATTGAGGACGAATATAAGCAGGGACAAATCCAGGGAAATCAAAGGCATTTTCAACCCCTTCATCCTTTGCAACCTGTCGAATATTATTTCCGTAGTCAAAAGTAACTGAGCCATTTCTTTGCATCTCTAACATCGAACGGACATGATCAGCAATACTCTTTTTAGAACGCTTCACATACTCAGTTGGATCCACATCACGAAGCTCTGCTGCTTCCTCTAAGCTCATTCCTGCTGGCACGTAGCCATTCAATGGATCATGTGAGGATGTTTGATCTGTTAACACATCTGGAATGAACCCTCTTTTAATCATTTCAGGTAAAAGTTCAGCTGCATTTCCAAGTAGCCCAATGGATAAAGCACGGCCTTCTCGTTTTGCTTCCAATGCTGTGTTAATCGCATCGTTTAAGTTATCTACCTTCACATCTAAGTATTTCGTATCTAAACGCTTTTGAATGCGTGTTGGATCAATCTCAATACAGATGCTCACACCACCATTTAACGTAACGGCTAGTGGCTGAGCTCCTCCCATTCCTCCTAGACCCGCTGTCAAAGTAATGGTTCCTTTCAAACTCCCTCCAAAATGTTGACGTGCACACTCTGCAAATGTCTCATACGTACCTTGTACAATCCCTTGGCTCCCAATGTAAATCCAACTTCCTGCCGTCATTTGGCCGTACATCATCAAGCCTTTTTTATCGAGCTCATGGAAATGATCCCAGTTTGCCCAAGCTGGTACTAGATTTGAATTCGCAATAAGCACTCTTGGAGCATCGCTATGCGTTTTAAAAACAGCAACTGGCTTACCTGATTGGACGAGTAATGTTTCATCAGACTCTAGCTCATGCAACGTTTTCACAATGGCGTCATAGGATTCCCAATTCCGTGCTGCTTTTCCAATCCCACCATATACCACTAAATCCTCTGGTCTTTCCGCGACCTCTGTATCTAAATTGTTCATCAACATCCTTAAGGCAGCTTCCTGGACCCACCCTTTAGCATGTAGTTCTGTACCTCTATAATTTTTAATTACTCTTTTATCTGTTTGATTCATTCCCATTCACCTCGTCCTTAAATATTCTGACAATTCAATTGTACTCCCCATCAAGTTGCAGAAATAGGTGAATTCTTTATGAATACATGCACATTTTCACTCTAGTAATCTAGTAAAATAAAGCGCTTTCATTTCTACCTATAAAAATTTTCGATTTCTATATTTATTTATGGTCTCTGAAGGTACGTGGAGACACACCAACCGTTTCTTTAAACATTCGACTAAAATAATTGGCGTTAGAGTAACCCGTCTCGGAAGCTATTTCCTGTATGGATTTAGTAGAGTCTAATAAAAGCTGTTGTGCTTCTTTTATTCGGATTTGGGTTAACAGCTGGCGAAACGTTTCACCTTTTTTCACGGACAAAAGTGAGCTTAAATACGATGGACTGCGATCAACATATTTAGCAACTTTTTCTAAAGTTAAGTCCGAATCGGTAAAATGTTGTTCCATATATTGAATCGCCTTTTCGGTTACATCTACTATTTTTTCCTCTCGATGAACGGCAGCTCGATCTAGCACTTCTTTTAGAAATAAAAGGACATCCTGCACAATTCGATACAGGACCGATGTATATAAAATGGAATCGAAAACGCGGTGATAATGAATCTCCAATTCTCCCTGGTCAAGAAGGTAAGATTTCATAAAACGGCGAACCTGTGCAAGGATACTCGTTATTCTCGTGCGTAATAGGGCTGGTTCTGGATATGGATACGTATAGCTTAAAAACTCCCGGTGCATCCAACTTTTCAATTCATGTAAGTCACCGCTGTTCAGCATTTCAATCCAATCTCTCTGTTCTTCAGGGGTCAGAAATGGATCAATCTCCCTCCAACGAATTTCCTCCTCCATGATGGTAATTTGCCGATACCCTTTAAAAAAGTGGATTTGCAGGGCTTGTTTAGCTTGAAGATAAGACTGGTGAAGAGTTTGTGACCGTTCGGGTAAATAGAATACACCCGCAATCGGATCTAGATTTTGCTCCTCCCATTGCTTTAAAAGAAGATTACCAAGCTGTTTTAAGTAGGGTTTATTTTCAAAAGACACATCAAACACACATGCGACCATATCACTTAATGGAAAGATGGCTGGCTGAAATTGAAAAGAATACTCTTCTATAAAATGGCGTAAAGTTTGCAGTTCATTCGGATCCTCTGGTTGGAGTAACAGAATTCCGTACGGAGTATTCCCCTCTACTTCTCCCTCCACAAACAGAGACCGATAGGATAATAGTGACTGATTTGGAGACAAATAAGAAAGCTCCTTTGCACCATCCCTCACATTTTTATAGCAATATTGTAAAACTCTCCTAATTTCATCCGGTAAAATCGGCTTCAACCAAAATGAGTAGGCATGAAGCTGAATGGCTTGCATAGCTCGATCAAAAGTAGCTTCTGCTGTCATAACCACTACGTGTTGCGCATACTTGTTCAGAGCATACTGAAGGTCATTCCAACTCTCAGAGCGAACCATGTCCAACTCCAAACAAACCACGTCCGGCATTTCTTTTTCTAAAAGGCTGATCGTTTCCTTTATGTTTCCTGCAAGGAGAATGGATACGTACGGGATGGAGTAAGAGGAAACGAGCCATTTAATCCCAACTCTTTCATTTTCATCGCGATCTGCGATTAACAGCTTTACCATTAACACCCCTCCTTTTAAAAACTAGCATTTTCTTATGTATTCTTCCTTTTCTTTGGGAGTCCTGCATGTTTCCGTAGATACTTTAAATTTACAAGGATAAGAAAAAGAGCAGTGAACTGTCTCACTGCACTCCTCAAGTCTCTCTATATTTTACGGGAAGTCCATCCCATACCACCTGGGATTCACTCCTTTTCCTTTTAACAAACGGGCTTTCCATCATGGTCCAAAAGTTTTCTTGGGGGAGTACTCCTAGCTGATGTTTTTCACTTAGTTTTTGTAAGTAAGAGCCTCTTCTTTCGTTTAATTGGGAGGATAATTGACCACTATCACTCGTGAACGCATAAATAGCGCTAGCCACAGGTCTCTTTTTCACCTTCACTCCACTTTCCATTACTCGTAAAATAAAATCCCAATCCCAGTAATTGTGGAGCTTTTCATCGAAGTTACCAATCAGCTCATGTATTAGTTTTTTATAGACAGAGCCGGATGACACATATGTATTAAACTTTCGAATCAACTCTTCATCAAACTCGTATGAAAATAGGGTTCTTGAAGTCGCATATCGAAGGTTATTTTTCTCTTTAAATTCCACCATCTCTACATCAGTAAAAACAAAATCTGTGTCGGCTAGTTCCTTGACCATGTTCTCTAGATGGTCTGGCACGATAAAATCGTCGTCATCACAAAGCATAATAAGCTCACCATTTGCATGAGTGAGCCCTTCATTTCGGCAACCGACGTGATGGAGCTTTTGATGAGGGGTGGTTATGTTGATTTTCAACTCTGGATAGAGCTCTGTCACATAATCGACCGACTCACCCTGGTCATTCACGATAATCACTTCGAAATCTTGAAAAGTCTGTCTAGAAAGTGATTCGACTAACTCACAAAGAGGTCCTTTTCGATTAAAGGTAGGGATAATAACGGAAACAAGCGGTTCTTTTATTGTAATCTCCATTTTTATTTTAGCCTTTACTAGCCGTACTTTTTTTATTGTGCGTTAACTTGTCAAAAACTCTCCATAGTAAAATAGAAAGATATGAAAATTGCAGGACTAAGAAGGTTCCAATGACAGCGATGTAATCAGTAGTACCATCTTGGTTTTTAAACATCGCCAGTATAATTAAGAAAATAAGGCCACCAGTTATCGCATGAGCTAGAAAAAGGATATAATTCTTCATTCAACCCACTCCCACTTTTTATACTAGAAGTCTTTCTTTTTCTTCTTTAGATTTTTTTCAATGTTTTCTGCAACAAAGCCGAGTCCAAGTCCGATGAGCGTTCCTGCTCCTGTTTGATCAAATAACATACCAATCCCAATACCTAATAATAAAAATCCGGGAATAAACAAAATAATACCTCTCCTTCCATATATAGTAATTATACGATATGGAAGGATGATTGTTTCATCAAAATTAAAAAAGATAGCATTCCATATTCCGGAACACTATCCCTCAAAGTCATAATTCCACAGTACCCGCCACGCACCATCTTCTTTAACTGCATAAGCTTTTTGATGCATTTCGAATATGCCGAATTGGCTTTCGAATGTAAGGGTGACATCTACTTCGTGGACGTCTTCAAAGACGGGGCCACCATTGAAAAAGGTCCAGCGGTTTATTTTATTGGTATCTCCTACTTTTACATCAAACGTACTCACAGCCATATGCCCTAGAAAGACATGATTTTTCGTTTGGATATAGTCACTTTTATCGAAGCGTTTCTTCATTTCAGAGTGGAAGAGCTCCCACGCGTTGCCGAAGTCTCCATTTTGCTCGTAGCGGTAAAATTGCTCCACTACCTCTTTAGGGCTGTTTGCCCCGAATGTAGTAACGGTACAATAGCCTAATGTTAACACGGCACCCAACAGTATAAGAATCAAAGGTCCTGGTGTCTTTCTTCGTCTGCGCATACAATTCTCCTTAATATTGGGGTTAGAGCCTGGTCGGCTCGTTTCATGTATATGAAGAAACAAGGCAGAATATGTGGAAAAGGCCCCCTAACGGATAGGAGGCCAATTAAATCACGGAGTATACACTTTTCGATCTATCGTGAACCTCTCTAGAGCCTCACGATTGATTTCATATCCAATTCCCGGAGAATCTGGCACTTGAAT
Organism: Bacillus carboniphilus; assembly: GCF_039522365.1. GTDB lineage: Bacteria > Bacillota > Bacilli > Bacillales > JC228 > Bacillus_BF > Bacillus_BF carboniphilus. The sequence continues at coordinate 109,830 of NZ_BAAADJ010000004.1, forward strand.
GGTACCATTTTGAACCACTACTTCAGGCTGAATAATGTCCTGCTCCCAGTAATGAGAGGAACCAGCCGTATCTCCTGGTAAAATAAACTGATCCAACGAAGTTAGAGCAATATTGTGAGCTCGGCCTACGCCAGCCTCCAACATTCCCCCACACCAGATTGGAACATCATGCGTTACACAATAATCATGAATTTTCTTAGATTCCGTTAGGCCACCCACACGTCCAATTTTCACATTGATAATCCGACAGCTTCCTAACTCGATAGCTTTTCTCGCGTCATCGGATGAATGAATGCTTTCATCCAAACAGATGGGGGTCTTAAGTTGCTTCTGAAGGATAGCATGATCCACGATGTCGTCGTGTGCTAAAGGTTGCTCAATCATTAGCAGGTTGAAATCATCCAGTTTCTTTAGATGCTCGATATCCTGTAATGTGTATGCTGAGTTCGCATCTGCCATAAGTGGTAAGTCAGGAAAATGGCTTCTCACTTCTCTTAGAACCTCTAGGTCGCTGCCTGGCTTTATCTTTAACTTAACCCGTTTGTAGCCTTGTTGCACCTTCTCTTCTATTATGTGTAACAAATCAGGAATGGAAGCTTGAATTCCAATAGCAATGCCGACATCAATTTCAGTTTTAGTTCCACCTAAAGCTTTTGAAAGGGAGAGGTTTTCCCGCTTGGCAAACAGGTCCCAGACGGCTCCTTCTATTGCCGCTTTCGCCATGTTATTCCGACGAATCACAGAGAAGATTTGGGTTACTTCATCCGGATGGTTGATTGGCTGTTGGAATAATAGTGGGATTAAAAAGTCCCGCATGATGTGTTCATTCGTTTGAACCGTTTCCTCAGTGTACCACGGACTAATGAAGGCAACTGATTCGCCAAATCCTCTATTTCCTTCCCCGTCCTCCATTTCAATAATGAAAAACTCCTTATCCTGCAAAGTACCGAAGCTCGTGGCGAATGGATTTTTCAGTCTCATCCGGAGCTTATGTAACGTTATTTTTTTTATAGGTATGCTCATGGGGAGAACCTCCTACCTATTTACTACTGTTTAGCGTGTCCAGAATGACTTTTGTTAATATTTCGGTTCCTGTCTTTAGTGCTTCATGATTAAACGTCATTAAAGGATGGTGCAGTCCAGGTTCTAGATCACAGCCTAAACCAAGCATCGTTGCTTTTAGGTTTGGGCGTTTAATCGTGTAAAAATGAAAATCATCTCCACCTGTAGTGACAAGTGGATCTTTTGTGTTCTCTTCACCTAATATAGAAGTAATGGCACGCTGCATATGCTGGGTGGCATCATCATTTGAAACTGCGGCAGCTACGTTAGCTTTAACCTCTAGTTGAATGGAAACTCCATGATGATTTTCAAGCAGCTTTACCCCCGCTTCAATTTTTTCCATCATCGCCTCCATTACGTCATTGGACTGGGAACGCAGGTCTAAGCTAAATGTAGCAGAGCCAGGAATGATGTTTGAACTCTCTCCACCTGCTTGAAAAGCTGTCATCTTAGCGGAGTGTGGAACCATTGGGTCCATGTGCATGCCTTGAATCATTTTGACAAGGTCAGCCCCTACTTCGATGGCATTGGCACCAAGGTGTGGTCTTGCTCCATGGCAATCATCGCCTGTTATTTTTCCTTGAACAAATCGTGCAGCCCCATGATGGATGGCTGGAGCAGCTGTTCCATTTGGTATTTCTTGAATCGGGCGGAGATGAACCCCGTAGAGATAATCGACATCATCGACGACCCCTTTATCAACTAATGTTAAAGCTCCTGTCCCTTTTTCTTCGGCAGGTTGAAAAATGAAGCGAACGGTTCCTTGAATAGGTTTGTCTTTCAATGCATACATCACACCTAACACCATGGCCATGTGCGCATCATGACCACAGGAGTGATTGGCGCGAAACTCCCCGTCAACCTCCTGCCAGAGTGCATCGATATCAGCCCTTACAGCGACGACTGGCAATCCCTGTCCTAGCTCCCCAATCACTCCGGTACAGTCATCAAACGTTTGGACTCGGCATCCATTTTCTCTTAAAATCGCTGCGATATACTCAGTGGTTTGGAATTCTTTCCAACTCACCTCTGGATGGGCGTGTAAATGGTTAAAGATTTCTTGGATTTTCTGTTTAATGGATTCGTTCACGTCTACTAACCTACCTTTTTTGTAGTTTCCTTTAGTTGAGAATATCATAATGTTGGGACTTTTTCGGGTTTAAACAAACGTTTGTTTAATTTTTTTTTTGAAAAATAAAAAGACCAAGCGCCGCAGCACTTGATCTTATTTTTTTCCGTCATCCCACCTAAAGAAACGAGAAGCTAATAAAGTGGAAACTACACAAATCCCAAGTAAGATTCCAACATTAAACCCATTTTCCCAAATCGTTGAGTTGTTCCATGTCTCTCTTAATAAATCAATGACATAGTAGAGTGGTAGAACTTTACTTACATATTGGAGAACAGTCGGCATCATCTCTAATGGGAAGGTAGCCCCTGATAAAAACAACATTAGGTTTAAAAATAACGAACTAATCGCTGCAGCAGATTGTGTGTTTTTCGCTAGTGACGTAATAAAAAGTGCGAATGGAAAAAATGCTGCGATACTAATTACTAGTGACAGTAGGACACTACCAGGATATCTTGGTAACTCTAGATCAAACACAATCATCCCAAACCCAACAAGCAAAATAGCTGAAATGGCAAAGATGACGGTTCCCTGTACCGTGTGGGCACATAAGATTTTCCACGGTTGAAGTGGTGTTGCTTTGTAACGTCTAAGGATATCATTTTCTCTGTAATTCGCTAACACAGTTCCGAGCGTAAAAAATGAAGTGGTGACAATGTTAACCCCAATCCATGACGGGACATACATTTGACTAAAGCTGTATGGACCCACCGATTGGTCTCCGAACATAGCCCCAAAAATCCAAATCATCAAAACTGGAAAGAGAAACGTCCAAAACACAGAGACCTTATCCCGAAAGAACATTTTTGTTTCTAGTGTTGTCAACCTATATAGTGCGGTCATGCGGATTCTCCTTCCTTCAAGTAGTGAACAAATAGATCGTCTAAGTTCCCTTTGGCAAAACTAAAGTCATGTATCGTGTAGTTCTTCTCTTCGCACAACTGGAAGAGTGCCAGTGAAGTAGATTGTAAAGTTTCTGAATACAGCTTATAGTGCTCTTCTTCTTGTTCAACTCGAAGAACACCCGGTAACTGTGACAGTTGAAGTTCATTTACTTCTGAACAACTGAACTGAAGATAGCTGACTGCAAGTTGATCCAACAGCTGCTGAGGGCGGTTCAATGCTTTCACTTGCCCGCTATAAATCATGGCAACGCGGTCACATAGCTTTTCAGCTTCTTCCATATAGTGTGTCGTCACAACGATTGTACAGCCTTTATCTCGGAGTGAACGAATGATTCCCCACATTTCTCTTCTTGCGTGAGGGTCGAGGCCCATACTTGGTTCATCTAAAAACACAATATCTGGATGATGAAGCGTAGCCAGTGCTAACGTAACTCTTTGCTTCCATCCCCCCGACAAGTCTTCAAAACGTTCATTCATTTTGGTTTCCAAGCCTAACATCTCTATGATTTCATTTTTACCTTCTGTGTTTTCGTAAAAGGCTGAGAACAAGTCAATGGCTTCTTTTACCTTCATTTTTCTCTGAATAGAGGTTGCTTGGAATTGAACACCGATTCTCTCATTCAGATTTTTTCGTTCTTTCTCCGGATCAAACCCTAAGACGGAAACATTCCCGTCATCTCGTTTGCGAAGACCTTCCAATATTTCTATTGTCGTGGTTTTACCGGCTCCATTTGGACCGATAATCCCGAAAATTTCTCCCTTTTTTACTGTAAAAGAAATATCCTGTACAGCCTTCACATCTCCATAGGATTTTCGTAAATTCTCAACCACTATGACATCCCCCATAAAACTCCCCTCGTTTCTTTCCCATTTTTTCAAACTACCCCTATTATTGCATAAGACGGAGATGAGTTACTATATTTTTCCACAAAATCTCTGTATAGAAAATACCCCTTTAGCTAACTAAAGAGGCTCTCATCATTACTTACTATTCACACCATATAAAATACAGCCGACTCCACAAGCAATCCAAATTAGTTTGGAGATGGATACCTTATCGGCAATCCCCACCAAGCCTATGGTAACGCTGATAATCATTATAATGGGTCCGATTAACGCTAATGAACCATTGATTAAAAGAGCCTTTTCAATATCATTAAATTTTAGGATCAGTAAGGCTGCAAAAATTTCAATACTCCCAGAAATCACTCGTAAGAATGCCATTGCGATGATTGCTTTCTCTAGAAAAATAAACATGATGACCTCCTGCGAAAATGAATGCTTATCCATTATATGCAGGAGGTTGTCTAAAAAGGATTATTTATTTAGTTTTCCGAATGAATGATACCTGTTTTCAGAATCGGGCACCTCTTTTCAGTGCTCAGACAGCAATTTTCAGAACTCAGGCTCCTCTTTTCAGAACTCAGAACTCAAAAATTAAAAACGAGCCAGACAAAACCTGGCTCGCACTCTACAATTCTATTCATACAAATGACAAGCAACCATACGCCCTGGCTCAACCTCTTGCCACTTTGGTTCTACCTTCGCACAAATGTCCATCGCTTTTGGACAACGAGTGCGGAAGCGACAACCTGTTGGTAAGTCAGTTGGGCTTGGAACGTCACCCTTCAAAATGATTCGTTCACGGGTTCTTTCAAGCTTAGGATCCGGTAATGGGATGGCTGAAAGAAGTGCTTCTGTATATGGATGAAGCGGTTTTTCATATAATGCTTCACTTTCTGCTAGCTCCACCATTTTTCCAAGGTACATAACAGCAATACGGTCACTGATATGTTTTACCATGGATAGATCGTGGGCAATAAACAGATAAGTAAGGCCTTTTTCTTCTTGAAGCTGTTTCAAAAGATTTACGATTTGTGCTTGAATCGAAACATCCAACGCGGCAATTGGTTCGTCCGCTACAATGAATTGTGGGTCCACTGCCAACGCACGGGCAATTCCGACACGCTGTCTTTGTCCACCACTAAATTCATGTGGATAACGATGAGCGTGTTTCTGATTTAGACCCACTAGCTCAAGAAGTTCAACGACACGCGCATCACGCTCTTGCTTTGACATGTTTGGTCGGTGGATCAATAGACCCTCTGAAATGATTTCTTGAACCGTCATCCTCGGATTTAAGGAGGAATACGGATCTTGGAAGATCATTTGCATGCGTTGTTTAAATCTCTTCTGGTCTTCTTTAGACTGAATGTCCTTTACATTGTCTTCCCCGAAAATAACTTCTCCATCTGTTGGAGTGTATAACTGAGTCAAGGTTCTGCCAACAGTCGATTTTCCACAACCGGATTCGCCTACTAGTCCTAGTGTTTCCCCTTTGTTGATTGTGAAGCTGATTCCATCAACAGCACGAAGAACTTTATTTTTACCGATATTAAAGTGTTTCTTTAGATCTTTAACTTCCATTAACACTTCATCTGTTTTTGTAATCATCGTACCCCTCCTACCGCTACAGGTCGTTGCTCTTTCGGTGTTCTTTCATCTTGTAGCCAGCACGAAACCGTGTGATTGGACTCCACTGTTGTCTCAACGGGATCAAAGTGGTGACAAACCTTCATTGTATACGGGCATCTTGCAGCAAATGCACATCCCGTTCCTAATGTAGCCAAATCTGGTGGCGTTCCCGGGATTGGTACGAGTGGATCAGTCCGTTTTGCATGAAGCTTGGGCATAGATTGAAGCAACCCTAATGTATATGGATGCTGTGGACTGTAGAAAATCTCATCTAATGTACCTTGTTCGACAATTTTACCCGCATACATAACGGCCACACGGTCTGCCATGTTTGCAACAACGCCAAGGTCATGGGTGATTAAAACAATTGCTGTTCCTGTTTTTTCTTGAAGATCCTTCATTAAGTCTAAAATTTGAGCCTGAATGGTTACGTCCAATGCTGTTGTTGGTTCGTCCGCGATGAGCACTTTCGGATTACAAGCTAGCGCCATCGCAATGACTACACGCTGTCTCATTCCACCCGAAAACTGGTGCGGATACGCATCTAGTCGATCTTCCGGGTTAGGAATTCCAACCAATTCCAACATCTCCAAAGCTCTTTGACGCGCTTCACTTTTCGTTAACTTTTGATGTTTCTTTAACCCTTCCATGATTTGTTTCCCAATCTTCATGGTTGGATTTAAAGAAGTCATTGGATCTTGGAAAACCATGGAGATATTAGAACCACGGATTCCTTGTATTTCTCTATCAGACATCGTTAACACGTTTTTACCTTCATAAGAGATACTACCTTCTGGAATAACGGTATTGTGTTTTGGTAAAAGACGCATAATCGATTTTGCCGTAACTGATTTACCTGAACCAGATTCACCTACGATTGCCAGTGTTTCTCCTTTTTTTAGAGAAAAATCGACCCCTCTTACTGCCGTAACTTCTCCGGTTTGGGTCTTAAATGATACGTGTAGGTTTTCAACATTTAGTATAGTCTCTGTCATATTTGGACCCTCCCCTACTTTCTCATTTTTGGATCTAATGCATCTCGAAGCCCGTCACCTAACAAGTTGAAGCAGATCATGACTGCACTAATGACAAATGCCGGGAATAATAATTTGTACGTAAAGAAACGCATCGCTTTATATCCGTCATCTATTAGAACCCCGAGTGACGCCATCGGAGCTTGTAGCCCAAGACCGATAAAGCTTAAGAATGCTTCAAAGAAAATGGCAGTTGGAATCGTAAACATAACCGTAACGATGATCGGACCCATTACATTCGGTAAAAGATGTTTCCAGATTAAACGAGAGTTGGATGCTCCTAACGTTCTGGATGCTAAAACAAATTCCTGACCTTTTAGCTGAAGGACTTGTCCACGCACGATACGGGCCATTCCTACCCAGCCTGTTATAATCATCGCTAAAATGATTGAGCTTATACCAGGTTCAAGAATTAAGATAAATAAGATAATCACAATGAGGTTTGGTATTCCGACTAACACCTCAATAATCCGTTGCATAACATTATCGACTTTCCCGCCAAAGAAGGAGGAGATTCCTCCGTACACAACCCCAATAATCAAATCCAGTAGGGCTGCAACAACCGCAATAAATAAAGAGATTTGAGTACCTTTCCATACCCTTGTCCATAAATCTCTTCCAAATTCGTCTGTTCCAAACCAATAGTTTGTTTCAATTTCACGTGATGCGTATTGATCGACACCATTGATATCTTTACCATCAAAGCCAAGCCAGCCAAGGCCATCTATCTTTGGTGGAAGATTGGTGTGGGCTATATTTTGCGAACGATAAGTGTGATCATTTAATGAAGGTCCGAAAATAGCCAATCCAGAAAGAAGGATTAACAGAATAAGAGAAATCATGGCCCCTCTGTTTTTGGCTAGGCGTAAAAAGGATTCCTTCCAAAAGGACATAGGTGGACCGGCAATCTCTTCTTGTTTACTAGCATCAAGAGGAGCAGCAACAAATAGGTCATCAGTAATTTCAGTTGGAACATACTCTTGTTTATTTTTGTCCTGAATAACAACAGGTTGATTTTTATTTAATTCTATTTTCATGCTGCTTCACCTCGCTTAAAGCTGATACGAGGGTCTAGGAATCCGTATAAAATGTCAACGATAAAGACTACAAAAATGAACAGAGCACTATAGAATAGAGTAATCCCCATAATGACACTGTAATCGAGAACTAAAATGGACAGTGTAAATTGTTCGCCTAGACCCGGAACGGAGAAGATTTTTTCAATGACAAGTGTTCCTGTCATGATTCCCACCGCAAGTGGTCCTAACATCGTTACAACCGGAATAAGAGCGTTGCGGATAACGTGTTTCGTAATAACGCCAGCTTCACTTACTCCTTTTGCACGAGCCGTCACAACATAATCGTGTCCCAGCACCTCTAACATTTCACTTCTAATAAAACGGGCAACTGTTGCGATAACGGTCACAGAAAGTGCAATCGAAGGTAGAATGGTATATTCATAGCCTTCCCAAAGCGCGACAGGAAACCAGCCTAACTTTAGTCCAACATAGTACTGAAGTAATGCGGCAAATACAAAAGAAGGTATCGACATCCCAAGTACCGCAGCAGTAACAGAACCGTAGTCAAAAATGGTGTTGTGTTTAAGGGCTGATAGTATCCCTAAAGCTAAACCAACGATGGTCCCAAAAATAAGAGCCTGAAGACCAATTAAAGCGGATGGACCAATTCGGTCAATGATCATGCTTTCTACTGTGCGCCCTTCATATTGGAAAGAGTAGCCTAATTCCCCTTGAACTAAGTTACCCAAATATCTAACATATTGGATTGCAACTGGCTGATCTAAGCCATACTTTGCATTCAAAACAGCTTCTTGCTGAGCGGTTAACTTTTCAGGATTTGTAAACGGGGTTCCCGGAAGTAGTTGCATGAGGAAGAACGTAATCGAGACGATAATAAATAAGGTAATTAACATGTACCCAAATCGTTGTAAAATGTATCCTTTCATTTATGAACACCCCTATTCTATGAAAAGTTTGATTATTTAAAATGAGTTTGATACGCCAACGTTCGACATTTTTCGCCATTGGATAACCGCAAAAAACGAGGGCATCAGTGGATCCACCCTCGTTTTCCTGCAGAATTACCCATGTTGTGGAATTATTCTTCTATATAGGTGTACTTGAACGTATAGTCAGCACCACTTGGGTGTTCATATAGGTCTTTAATCTTAGCTCTTTGAAGAACAGCTTCCCCACTTTGATATAGAGGTACAATCGCAGCATCTTCACCTAGTAAGACTTTCTCAATTTCAAGTAAGACTTCAAAACGCTTAGCCATATCCGTTTCAGTTCTAGCCTGACTTACTAAGTCATCAAGTTTAGGATTGTGGTAATCCATACGGTTTGCAGAACCACCTTTTACCCACATATCTAGGTATGTCATAGGGTCACTGTAGTCTGGTCCCCAAGTAGAAAGTGAAATATCATACGTAATTGCTTTTTCAATTTCTAGACGTTGTGCAAATGGAACAGCCTTAATATCTAATTTGAAACCAGGTAGATTTTCTTCAAGCTGAGCCTGTAAGTATTCTGCCATCTTCTTACTGCTCTCGGAATCGGCGATGTTAATAGAAACAGTTAGACTGTCCACGCCTGCTTCAGATAAACCTTTTTCCCATAGCTCCTGAGCCTCTTCTACAGTACCAGTGTTAAAGTCACCGTTAAGTTCACGGTAGTCTTTATTGTCTGGAGAGAAGTAGAAATCTCCTGGCACCACTCCATGAAGTGGGGTTGAACCATTTTTCAAGATAACATCTGTTAAACCTGATTTATCAATAGCCAAGTTGATGGCTTTACGAACATTTACATTGCTTAATACAGGATGATTATGGTTAAATCGTAAGAATCCAATTCCTGCTAACTTTCTACTAACAAAATCTTCGTTATCTTTATATTGATCTACGTATTCAGCAGATAGACTCACGCGATCGATAGTTCCTTCTTCATAAAGGTTAGCACCTGTTGATGATTCCTTTACTACATTAACGTGAATTGCATCAAGTTTTACAGCATCTGCATCCCAATAATCTTCATTCTTTTCATATTTCCAACCTTGCTCTTGAGTCCATTCTACTAATTTAAATGGTCCGTTAGCTAGAATGTTTTCAGCTTCAAGTGCATATTGGTCACCTAACTCTTCCACAAATGCTTGGTTTTGAGGTAGGAATGTTGGGAATGTTAATAGCGTTTGGAATAATGGGTTTGGAGCTTCTAATGTTACGACTAGAGTATCATCGCTTGTAGCTTCAACACCTAGCTCGTCAGCATCTGCTTCACCGTTCATAATTGCTTCAGCATTTTTAATGCTTCCTGTTACAAACATAAAGCCGTATGGTCCATCTTCTGCCATTACTCGTTTCCAAGCGTACTCAAAGTCATGAGCTGTAACAGCATCACCATTGCTCCACTTAGATTCACGAAGTGTGAACGTATGTACAGTACCATCATCACTTACTTGGTGGTCAGTAACAAGGGCAGCTTCTGGTTGATTGTTTTTCCCTTGACGGTATAGGCCTTCGTTTACGTTATTTAAAACCGTGAACGCAATACCATCATGTGCTTTAGTAGAATCTAACGTTGGGATGTTAGCAGTTGCACTCATCTTCAGGATTTGTTCTCCACCCTCTTTGTCACTAGAAGAACTAAAGTTACAGCCTGATAGAATCATAGAGAACACTAAAGCTAAAACTAGTAATGAAAATTTCCCCTTTAATTTCATCCAATTTCCCCCTTAAAATAAAATGAATTTTTTTACTATTGTAAATGGTTTATTACATTAAAGCAAGTTAATCTTGACTTATTCGACATTTGTCACGAAAATGATACACTACTTGTAACAACTAACAAGGAGAAAAAGTGCATGCAAAATAGAATACTAATTCCTGTCGGAGCTCTTATTTTGACGATTGTCTTCACATGGCTTTTTTATCAAGAGTGGAGTTTTTTTAGGTGGATGGATAGTTTATTTTTAACTGGATTATCCCTATTGGTTGTGGGATTTATGATGATTTTAATAGAGGGACAATTTTTTTCTGCTTTTATCAGAAGTACGAAGCATTTTTTTGCAAGCATTAGTAAAAAAGAGCAGGTGATTCGAGAAGTGGAAGAAAAAAAAGAAAGTGCTCCCGGTTACCGAAAACACTTCCCTTCTTCCAAGATTTACTTGTCTACAGGTGTTACATTTTGCGTGATTAGCTTACTCATTTCCGTTATTTATGTTTATTTCGGACGGTGATTTAGGAAGTTTTTATAGGCGAAACCTTTTACCTGATCCTCTGAGTAATACTTTAGTAATTCGTTAATTAAGTTTGGATATTGGGATGAGTCTTCCAAGTCTTTTATGTAAGTCATAATTCCATCAAAGTCGGATCCGAAACCAATCTGATTGACTCCCCCAAGTGAACAGAAGTGATCAATGTGTTTAATAAGGTCGGAAATGGTTACATCTTTTCCACCTTCTTTTACAAACGGTGGGCAATAGAGAACGTGAATTAATCCATTTTTCGCAAACATCGCTTTGGCTTGCTCATCGGTTAAGTTTCGAACGTGGTCACATAAAGTTCTTGAGTTTGAATGGCTTGCAATTGGATAATCTGCTGCATCCATTACATCCCAGAATGCATTTTCGCAAAGGTGAGAAACATCTGTTAATACTTTGTGCTGATTGTTCATGCGAACCAATTCAAATCCGAAAGATGTGAGGCCGGCTCCACGAGGCTCTCCCGCTCCATCAGCCGCAAAATTGGCATTATTCCAAGTTAAACCTACAGACATAACGCCTAATTGATATAAAATACTTAATTTTTGAAGGTCGTTTCCAATTGCATCCACGCCTTCTAACGTTAAGAAAGCACCGATTTCATCTTCTTGTAGGTTATCAAAATCAGCCCACGTTTTAATGTGCTTCATTTCTGGGTTATTCGCTAATACATCATTATAAAAATAATAAATTTGATCAAGAGCAGCTTGGAATTTTTGGTCTGACTTTATGGAAGGTTCTATAAAAATAGCAAATGCTTGAACCTTTACTCCACCTTTTTGCAGACGGCTTTTATTTGTATCAAGTTCAGGCGAGTTACTAAATTTGATTTCTCCTTTTGAGTCATTCAGCTTCATAAGTGCGTCACAATGTAGATCAATTACATGCATTTTCGTCACCTCGTTAAGATAATGGTATTACTACCACTTTATTACTTTTAGAATTTTGGAACAACTGTTTATTTCGATTCTCTAAAATTTTTTTTGATAATGGCCAGGTTATTTGAGGCGGGAACAGTGATTGGGGAATGGATATTTTGGTGTGGTATCGGAATTTTGAGGCGGCAAGTGGAACTCTTGGAGGGCTATCGGAAATTTTATGGCAGCTATCGGAAAAATTGGGGGGGCTATCAGAAATTTCGGGCCGGCTATCGGAAACTCTGAGCCTTCTATCGGAAAAATTGAGTGGTCTATCAGAAATTTCTTGCCTTCTATCAGAAAACTTTAGCCAGCTATCGGATACTTCCCACAGCAATGCGGCTATTCAGAACTTATCCTTCCATATTCAGAAGTTACAGCCCATTATTCAGAACTTACTCATCTTTGACTGAAATAAGTGTATAGATCAATATAAAAAAAAGCCAGCCTCAAAGGAAACACCCTCAAGCTGGCTGTTTATTTATTCAAATAATACACTTACAGGTTTCTCGTTGTGAATGCGGTCAATCGCATCGGATAATAATGGTGCTACTGATAGAATTGTAATCTTATCAATTAGTTTTTCTTCTGGTAACTGAATCGTGTTCGAAACGACTAGCTCTTTAATTGGCGAACCTTCAATACGGCTGATTGCAGGCCCAGACAATACTGGGTGCGTACAGCACGCATAAACGGCTTTAGCGCCTTTTTCAATAAGTGCATTAGCCGCCAAAGTAATAGTACCGGCTGTGTCAATCAAGTCATCAATGATGATCGCATTTTTGCCTTCAATGTTACCGACGATGTTCATCACTTCAGCCACGTTTGGCTCAGGTCTACGCTTATCAATGAAAGCAATCGGAACATTCAAGTTACTAGCCATTTTTCTAGCTCTTACCACACCACCGTTGTCTGGAGCGACAACTACTACATCTTCTAGTCCTTTGTTCATGAAGTACTCAGAAAGAATGGGCACACCTAGAAGTTGGTCAACTGGGATGTCAAAGAAACCTTGAATTTGTGGTGCATGAAGGTCCATCGTAATGACTCTTGTAGCGCCAGCTGTTTCTAAAAGGTTGGCAACGAGCTTAGCTGTAATGGGTTCTCTTGAACGCGCTTTGCGGTCTTGACGAGCATAGCCATAGTAAGGGACAACCACATTAATGGTACTAGCGGATGCACGCTTCAGAGCATCAATCATGATCAAAAGCTCCATGATGTGTTCATTAGCTGGTTGAGACGTTGATTGTACAAGGTATACGTCACATCCACGGACACTTTCTTCTATATTAATTTGAATTTCACCATCACTAAAACGAGTGACAGAGCTTTTTCCTATCTCACAACCTAATAAGCTTGCTATCTCTTCTGCTAGTTGTCTATTAGAATTTAGAGTAAACATCTTAAATGAATTCTTTAATTCGAAAGCCACTAGTTCGTCCTCCCAGGTGAGTATTTTCAACGGATTGATGAGGACCCATCTTGTTGATAGGAACAGTCATGTCCACCGTATGATTTATATATAGATACTACTAATTTTCTTCCATTGGTATTATACCTTTCTTTAAAAGGGGTTTCCACCGTTTATAGGTAGAAACATTTGTTAGTTTGGTGACGTTTTCATTTTTTGGGGAGTTTTGTTTGACTGGTGCTTTTCGAAGTTGTACTAAGTACGACCCAAATTTCCTAAGATAGCGGAATCTAGGGCCATATAGTTCTACCAGAAATTTAACCCGGACAGAGATTCCGTTATTTAAGCAAATATGACTGATTTCAATGGTTAACCGGACAGAGGTTCCGCTATCTCCCCCAAATGAGCCAAAATAACCCTTAAAATTGAGGAATAGAGGAACGTGTGTCCGTTTAACACCCCAAAAACCGGCTTTTCATTAAAATAGCGGAACCTGAGTCCGCTTGAACTTCGATATCAGGAATCAATAACAAAAAACGAGGTAGACTATGTCGTCTACCTCACCTTGCTTCCTATTAACAAAACTCAATAAATCTCCTAAAAATCCGCTTCGAAATTTCGTCTCCTTTATAAGCAAGACCTTCTGGATGCCATTGAACACCTAGTACAAACTTGTGCTCCACGCTCTCAATCGCTTCAATGATTCCATCTGAAGCCGTACCTGAAATTTTAAATGGCAGTGGCACATTCCGTACTGCTTGGTGATGATAAGTATTTACTTTAAACTTTGTTGTGTCAGCAATTTGAGCTAGTAAACTATCTGGTTCCACATGTACAAAATGAGCTAGGTGATTACGAGTAGCTTTTTGTCCGTGCTGAAGGAGCTCATTGTCCGTTTGTGCATAAATATCTTGGTACATATCTCCACCAACAGCAATGTTCATGATTTGAATACCGCGGCAAATCGCAACAATTGGCTTATCTGCTTCAAGTGCCTTCTTAATTAAGGCTAATTCAAAGCTATCTCTCCCAGGAGAAATCTCTCCTAAATTGCGGTGTGGTTCCTCCCCAAATAATGTTGGGTCAATGTCCCCTCCACCTGTAACGACGAAACCATCCAATTTATCTACAAGCTGATCGACATCTTCATCAATCCCAACAGGCAAAATTACAGGAAGCCCACCAGCATCAATTACAGCTTGAATATAATCATGATTTAACGTGTGCTTATAATCTAATTCCACATGAGATGTAATCCCAATCATCGGTTTCATGTATGTTTCCCCTCTCTGTATATCTATCTATAACTAGTGTACGCGTTCGACGCGTCTCTGTCACCACCTGAAATTTTAACCCCTTTACAGCCAACGCTCCAACGAAGGTATCTAGCAACAAAGTTTCCTATCACCAGTCTACATATTTTGGAAAGTAATGGTAGATACTAGGGGGAGTAAATTAAATCGGGGTGTCTTACATTGATACTATTACGCGTTTCTCTTTTAGTTTTCGTTATTATAGGTTTATGGGCATGTGGTCTCCACAATGATGATCTGTCTAGAAATCCAAACGGTGATAACAATTTATACCCTTCCGTTCATGAAGATCCTCCCTTTCAAGGACAAGTACCAACACCATTAAATGACCCTACAGGACATGTAGAAGTTGAGCGTCAGCTTTTACCAAATGAAGAGGGTAAGATATATCATTCAAGAGAAAGGTAGACACAAAGAACAGGCATGAAAATATCCAGTAGTGCCAGTCACAACCTGAAATAAAATTGTCGAATTATTTTGATTTTTATTCAGTACTAGAATATCCTATTAATAGACAAAAACAGACACAATCCCTTGGGATTAGATAAACAGACTAATTTCTATTGTGACAGGAGGAGATGGCTATACATAAGTGTCCAGAATCACTTATAGAAAGGATTTCGAAAGACAATAAAGCAATCCAAGCGTTTCGGGATCATTCTTTTCGCGTTATGTACTTATCTTCCATGTTGGCGAAGAAAGTGGGAGTATATGACGAAGATTTGCGCACGGCAGCCCTCCTTCACGATATTGGAAAGATGGGAATTGCTAATGAAATTTTACTCAAACCTGATCGGCTTTCAGATATAGAGAGAACGATTGTACAGAGTCATAGCCATATTGGAAATTTGATTGTTCGGAAGGAATTAAATAATAAACGCGCAGCTCTTTTTATTCGAGATCATCATGAAAATTGGGACGGATCCGGCTATCCTCGTGGACTAAAGGGTGAAAAAATCTCTATTCAAGGGCGAATCATTCGAGTTTGTGACTCCTATGACACCATCACATATGAAAAGAGAAGCTATCAGGAAGAATTTATGTCTCCTGAGGATGCTGTTTCTGAATTACGACGGGGTGCATGGAAACAATATGATGGTGATTTAGTTGAAAGCTTTATTTCCATCCTAGAAGAATTAGCCCTTCCGGCGTTATGGTATGACGAGTTTGATTCAAAGCAAATTACTCAGATTTTTTTATAGGTCACGCAAATAAATAACCTATTATCCTCTTACGGGGATAATAGGTTATTTCTATAATGCTTCTTCCATTTGGGTCACAACAGGATTCATATAATCTAAAATAGCTTCAAAATTATTGGAGTGAAAATCAATTCCCGTTCCTTTTTTTTCTACTATTTCTATACCTGTTGTAACAATAATCAAATTAGGAAGCTTCTTTTTTAGCCATCTACAGGTTTCAAGTAGTAAGGCTACATTATTTTTATCTTGGATTGAAATGACTAGTTTATCTACTTCATTTGATTGAATAAAAGCTAATTTCTCTTCTTTCGGTACGCCATATCCAATGTTGAATACCTTCCATTTATTGAGCTTCAATGAATCCGCAATGATTTTCAAAGAAAGCGAATATGGTTCAGCCCCAATAGTTGTGGTCATGACGAGCCCAGAATAAAGGTCTGTTTCTCGATGATAAAACTCTAAAAATCTATCTAACACTTCCCATAAAGTAGTTGTTGCTAAATGCTTTTCTACTAATGGAATCTTGTTGTTCTTCCATAGAAGCTCAATTTCTTGGAGGAGTTCAGATGCTTTTTTATAAAAGTACTCTATATTCTTTCCATCTACGGCTTTCTCGAAGAAAGAAATGACTTTCTTCTTTTCACCTTGACGAAGTTGATGGATCGCTTGTTCATTTGCTGACGGGTCCTGTCGATTCCAAGAAAGTAAATTGGATACAGTTACGGAATAATTCGTCGGTAACTGAGTAATTTCTTTGTTCCCTAAAATTTGAACTAGTGGAATGGTTGGATGAAAATCTTTTACATTCACAATCTGAGCAATTTTATTATTGGAAAGCTTCACGATAGCCTTTTCGGGATAAATGGCGAGCAGATGAATAAACTGCGTTAAGCAATCTGAATCAAACTGATTGGCATCATTCAGCAATAATTGTATCGCTTTAGCTGCTGAAAATGGTAGTCGGTAGGGTCTTTCTAATGTAACAGCAGAATAGACATCCACGATCATCAAGATTCTAACTTCTAGAGAAATAAGATTTTGGTCCACACCTCCAGGATATCCTGTACCATCAATGCGTTCATGGTGATCCTTGGCCATATTCATGATTTTTTTAGGAAACTTATATTTTTCCAATATCCGGTATCCCAATATTGTGTGATTTTTTATCTTTTCAAACTCAGAATTATTTAACTTAGATGGTTTTAATAAGATCTCTTGAGGTATCTCAATTTTTCCGATGTCATGTAATAGTAACCCAGCCGCTAATGTTTCAATTTGTTGGACTTTATATTTCTTTAACAGCAGAGCCCCTAGGATAAAAACGTCGAAGGAATGATAGAATGAATATTTGTCCCAACTTTTTAAAGTTTGCAGTAAGGAGTACACATTTTCATTAAGGGCTACATGTATAAATAGTTCTTCTACAAATGCAAAATCATTAGCATCAGACAATAATTTACCATATCTCTTCTCTGAACCTACAACCGTTAGAGCCTGGTAAAAGTCTCTTTTTAAGAGCTTTCTTCTCTCTAATAGATCAGCTTCGTGTAAAGTAAATGTTTGTTGTGGTAGTTCTGTCTCAGATTCCATGTTATTTAGAATTTTTATAGATTCAATTCCTCTTTTTTTTAGCTCATTTACTACTTTCGCTGTAAGAACATTCCCCTTGCGTACTAAAAGAGTTTTCCCTTGGTATACGTCTTCTATTAAAACTGAACCAATGACAGATGAATTTATAGGAACTACTTGCATATGACACCCTCCTCTAAGCTAAAGCCTAGTCTTAAATAGTATTTTGATAGAGTCACAAATTCATTTATGTTTATCTCACCGATTTCCTAAGCTCATTTTCTACCTTCTGTGCATTTTTACATATCCCTGAGTACTCCTATTTTTCTATTATTTTTAACAATAGGAATCCTTTCCTATGAGAAGTACTCTAGTAAAATTTAAGAGAATAAAAAATGCCATCCTCCTAGGAGAATGGCACGTTTATCATGTTAATTCATTTAATTACATAGCTATTCTTACTTGTTTCTTTTACTTCATAAAGGCTTTCGTCTGCAGTTTTGAGTAAGGAATATTCACTCGCACCTTCTAAGGGAGCAATTGCAATCCCAATACTAGCACTCACTTCTAAGACATAGTCATTGATCTCCCACTTATCCTGCATAGCTTGTAATATTTGCTGAGCATATGCCTCTACCTGTCTAGTGGATTTTACATTTGGAAGTAGGACAACAAACTCATCTCCACCTAAACGTGCGACTACATCATTTTCACCTATATTTTGTTGAACTCTCCTTCCAAATTCCTTAATGACTTCATCCCCAATGTCGTGTCCTAGCTCATCGTTCACCCATTTAAAATTGTCTAGATCCATCATCATAACCGCTAATCCCACTTGATTTTTTTGGTGCTCCTCAAGTGCCTCGGTCAAAACCTTTTTAAAGTAACGTCGATTAGGCAAGTCTGTTAAAGAATCGTGAAAGGCAAAATGGGTCAGCTTTGATTCATATTCTTTTTGCAGTGTAATATCTCGTGACACAACCACCATATGAACAAATCTATTCCGATCGTCAAATACCGGGGTTCCATGTAGTTCAAACCAAATCCAACCTTTTGTCCTGTGTTTTTGCTGGAATTGAAGTTTACAAGGCACACCCTCCGTTATGGAATGGATGAAAGAATCTTCAAGCTCCTGTACTTGGTCAGGGTGAACATTATATGAAAATAAATTCCCTTCATAATCCTTATCTCCAAAGCCTAAGACTGTCTGGTAGGATGGTGAGGCATACGTTATTTCACCTCTTGCATCCAATAAAGTAATAAGATCATGGGCATGCTCTGCGATAATTTTGAAACGGTCTTCACTCTCTTTATATTTTCTGTTCAAATTTATATTTTCAGAGACATCTCTTAAAATTCCAAAAACACCGGTTACCTCATCGTTAATAATAATTGGAGTAAACTTAACGGATAGTTCAATAGAATGGCCAACATTGTTTAGGATGGTTGTTCTATAAGTAACAGGAGTTCCGTCCATAGCAATTTGAAAAAAACGCTTGGATTCTCTAAAATTATCCAAATCCACTAATGTATAAAAAGATGTACAGATAAGCTCAGTTAATGAATATCCTGTCACGCTTTCAACCATTGGATTCCCATTCAATACATTGGCGTCCATGTCCAGTGTAATCATAGCATCTAGGCTATATTCGAATAAGGACCGATATCTCTGTCTTCCTTCACTTATTAAATTCCAGTACTCTTTTAATTCAAACTCTGCTCGTTTTTTCCCTGTAATGTCATGGACAACAGCCACAACTTGATAACAACGACCTTTTTCATCTTTAAGAGGAGTTAGCTTCGTTTCAGAATAATACTTTTCACCTTCAGGGGAATGATAGGAATCCTCATAGGTCACAACTTCTAACGTTGTTAACGCTTTAAAATAGTGGCTGTATAGGAAGTCTGCCTTCTCCTTTGGGTAAATATCATAAATGGATTTTCCCAAACAATTCCTGGTAAGCCCCGTTTTTTCCATCGATATACGATTAATATATTTATAAAACATTTCATGCCTTTCATTTACTCCCACTACAAAGACCATATCTTGTAATCCATCCATAAGAATATGATCCAAGTTGACCATTTCAGCATGTAACACTCCTACTCCCCCTTTTACCACATATTGGCTTTTCATCTCCTAGTATTGTCTACTATTCTTCAAATTAATAGTATCCCTCAGCCCTCCTATTTAATGAACATTTATACTAATAGGAATGTGTTCCTATTAAAGGGGATTCGGGTTTCTGCATAGGCTATAAAAGCCGACATTTTCATTTCCTAACAATGAAAAAAAGCCCCCCATTGAAATGGAGAGCTCCTAAGTGGTCCTCTTTATACTAGCGCATTCGTTAACACAGGCACGATTTGCTTCTTACGTGAAACAACGCCTTTTAGAACTGCTTTGTTATCATCTAACTTTACACCAAATGCAGATTCTACTGCCGATGCTTTGTTACCTAGAGCAATTCCTACAGAATCGTTGTTCAAGATATCTGTTACAACGAATAGGAATAGATCTAAGTTTTTCTCGGCAATCACTGCATTTAGTTCACTTTCAACATCCGCTTGGCGAGATAGTACGTCGTTTACATCAACTGCATTGACTTGAGCGATTTCGACTTTTGCACTTCCCATTTGGAATTCCTTCGCATCAAGAGTGATCAATTCCTTAATGGATTTATCACTTAAATCTGCACCCGCTTTTAACATGTCTAATCCATATTTTTCAGCATCAACTTCAGCTATTTCTGCTAGCTCCTTCGCTGCTGCTACGTCTTCATCTGTGCATGTTGGAGATTTAAATAACAAGGAATCTGAGATGATAGCAGAAAGCATGAGACCTGCAATCTCTTTGCGAATCTCTACGCCTTTTTCCTTGTAAAGTTTCAGTAAAATTGTAGCCGTACAACCAACTGGCTCAGCACGATAATAGAGAGGGTCGCTTGTTTCAAAGTTTGCAATACGGTGATGGTCAATGACTTCAAGTACACGAACTTGATCGATATCACTTACACTTTGCTGACGCTCGTTATGGTCGACAAGAATAACCTCGCTCACTTCATTTGCAACGGTCTCAACAAGTCGTGGAACCTCAACACCAAATGAATCTAAAGCGAACTGAGTTTCTCCATTAGGAGCTCCAAGGCGAACAGGCTCTGCGTCCATTCCTAATTGTTTTTTTAGTTCTGCATAGGCAATTGCTGAACAGATTGTATCTGTGTCTGGATTTTTATGTCCAAATACTAGAACTTTACTCATTAAAAAACGTCTCCTTCCTATGTACACTTCTATTTTATAGATGTAAAAGTTATCACTTTATAATCCGGATGTTTTTTGACACATAAATAACACCTATGTCGATTATTCACAACACCCGTATAAAATTATACTCGGGACTTCTTGAAAGTTCCAGAGATTCCTCATGATTTACTGAATCCCGATTCTCTCTAGCTCCTCGAGAGGGCTATCATTCAGAAATCGATTGGGATACGGTAATTTAATGTCTACTGTTGTCCCTTCATTCACTTTACTTGAAAAATGAATGCTTCCTTTATGTGCCTCTATAATACGAAAGCTAACCATAAGTCCGAGTCCAGTTCCTTTTTCCTTCAACGTATAGAATGGTTCTCCAAGCTTTGGAATAATTTCTTCAGGAATACCACTTCCAGTATCCGTGATTCGAATCAGCAGTTGGGAATCATCAGACTGTAACACCTCAATGGAAATAGCCCCACCATCCCCCATAGCCTCGAAAGCATTTTTTATGAGGTTTATAAAGACTTGTTTTATTTGGTTCCCATCACATAAAATAATGGTTTCGTGTGTTAAATAAGAAACATCAATACTTACATTATTTAGGATTGCTTGAGGATTTGAAAATAATAGAACCTGCCTGATTAAGTCCTTTATGTCATGTTCTTGATAGCGTACCGCTTGAGGCTTTGCTACTACCATGAATTCATTCGTAATCATTTCAATTCGGTCTAACTCTGACAACATGAGATCGACAAATGCCTTCTTTTCAGGTTCTACGTTTGCACCCATAAGCTGAACAAACCCTTTTAATGTTGTTAATGGATTTCTAATTTCATGAGCTACGCCTGCTGCAAGCTCCCCTACAACCGCTAGCTTTTCTGATTTTTGTAACAAATCTTCTGTAGTTTTTAGCTTGCTAATATCGAAGGAAGAACCGACAACCTCTGTGACTTTTCCATCTACAATAATAGGAGAAAGTGTAACAAAACAAATAGCACCTAATGCTGAAAGCTCATAAGAAACCTCTTCTCCACCCCAGGCGATTTCGTAATAGGTTGAGATATAGCCTGCTGTTTCTGCATCAAATATTTCAAATAGATCTTTGCCTACCACCATGTCAGGTGTTAGATTCATATTGGCCAACAGTTTTCCATCACAAAGAGTATGGATAAATCGGTTGTTTTCTTTTTTAAATTTGATGATAATACCTGTTTGTTTACTAACGGCCTCTTTTAATTCTTGCTCGGCTTTTCTCGCCCTATTTTCACTTTCCCTTTGTTTCGTGATGTCACGAATGATTGCAGAAATTTGAGTGATTTCCCCTTTTTCATTGCATACCGGTGATATCGTTGTACTAATTAAAAACTTCTCTCCATTAAGTCTTTGTCGAATCGCTTCATGCCCTATGAAGCTTTGACCTAGAGCTACCTTTTCAAACAATTGTTTAATATCCATTTTTATCTCAGGATCTGGCATCAGATTGATAAACAGCTTCCCAAGAACATCTTTTGATTTCCAGCCAAAAATTTTCTCGAAGCTCGGGTTGACGCTCAGGATTGTTCCTTTCGTGTCTAAGATAATAATCGCATCCGGTGTATACTGGAAAAATGACTCCAACTGACCCTTAGCTTTCTTTAAGTCCTTCTCCACCTTATTTTTCATAGTATAAGTTAATCGTAGCTTTGAAAAATAGAAGGCATTTAAGAACAAGATATATCCGATGACTTTATAGAAATGGGCCCATATAATCTCAATATCATTCACATGCGTATAGAGAGTTAATAAAAGTTCGCTTAACAGCAAAAAGCTACACGCTAGCATTAACAATATATGAAAAGACTCTTGGGCCTCTCTATACTTTCGATAGGCTATGAAAATGGCAAGTAGCTGGGTTAGTCCGACAAAGTATTCTATACCAATCTTTAGTGGAGTCGGACCACTATTAGATTGAATGATTGCAGGAAAATACGGATGAAAAAGAAAGATGCTACTAGAAATAACGCAAACATATATAAATGCACTAAAGAAAATCCATCCTTGGTTTGTATGCTGACTCTCTTTCTCTTTATGGAGAAGTACCCACAGCAATCCGAGAGACTCTGTCAATCTAGCGGTTATCCAAAACCAAACCGTCATTTGTCCAGAATGATCGACGGCTAAATGATATGTTTTTTCATACGTGATGACGTGCATGAGGTCTAATAGTGCAACAGCTAGAAAAATGGAAGCTACCATGAGGTACATTTTACTGTGAGTTTCCCTGAAAACGAACCAGCCGTACGTAAAAATAGCAAATGAGACGCATATACTAAATATCTCCAAGATATTATGAACGATGATGGCATTTTCAGCATTATAAAAGTTCAAAAATTGTTGATGAAAGGCAACCTGTAGAAATGAAACAATCAAAAGAGCTGAGACTATGGTTACAAAAAGAGATTTCATTCTTTTAGTGGTTTCTGGCATAAATAACCTCGCGATATGTAGATATAGACAATTCACTTTAATTTTCGACAAGAACTAGGGAAATCCTTTATGATTTTTAGAATCTGGAAATTATGCCACAGTGGAAATATGTTTATTAGGAAAAAGGCAGGGGTATAATCCCCTACCTTTTTGAATCTCTATGCTTTAACTAGCCCCTCTACCTTTTTCATTACGGAGGCTGTAAGGCTTTGTAATCGTTCTTCGCTGTCTGCAAGAGATGTACCTTTTACAGCAAAGTAAAATTTACATTTTGGTTCTGTTCCAGATGGACGAACACAGAACCATGAACCGTCTTCCAAGTAGTATTTTAATACATTGGAAGACGGGAGCTGGATAGCAGTCTTCTCACCATTTAATAGGTCTGTCCGCTCCGTTGATTTATAATCTTCAACAGCAAGCACCTGGATACCATTGACCGATGTAGGAGGATCTTGACGGAAGCTCTCGAGAATTCCCTGTATTTGCTCCGCCCCATCTTTTCCTTTTAGTGTTAGGGATTTTAGTCCTTCACGGTAGAAGCCAAATTTTTCATAGATCTCAAGAAGTCCATCATACAATGTCTTACCTTGAGATTTATAATAAGCTGCCACTTCTGTCACGAAAAGAGCTGCTTGAACAGCGTCTTTGTCACGGACGAAGTCACCTATTAAATATCCATAGCTTTCCTCATAACCAAATTGGAAGCTATGCTCACCAGTAGACTCATATTCCTTTATCTTTTCACCGATAAATTTAAATCCAGTTAATACATCAATCGTCGTTTGGTCGTATGATTCCGCAATCGCACGGCCAAGTTCAGAAGTAACAATCGTTTTTAGGACTGCACCATTACTAGGTAATGTTCCGTTTTTTCTCTTTTGAGATAGAAGATAATGAAGCATGAGTGCACCTGTTTGGTTCCCTGTCAGAACGACATATTCCCCAGCTTCGTTCTTTACAGCTACTCCTAGACGGTCAGCATCTGGATCCGTTCCAAGCAAGATGTCCGCATCTATTTCTTTCCCGTATTGAATAGCTATTGCAAATGCAGCATGCTCCTCCGGGTTTGGTGATTCAACCGTTGAGAAATTAGGATCTGGTTGCTCTTGTTCTTTGACAACCGTTACGTTTTCAAACCCAAACGCTTTTAACCCATCGCGAACAGGGTGGTTAGCCGTACCATGAAGCGGTGTAAATACAATTTTCAGATCTTTACTAACTTGACTGACGACATCACGGTTTAGCTGAATCGTCTTCAATTTTTCAAGGTAGGCTTGGTCCAATTCTTCCCCAATATATTGAAGGGTACCAGCATCTAGTAGTTCCTTCTCTTCAGATACTTCTACCGTTAGTTCATTTTCAACCTGATTCACATAGCGAATAATCGTTTCAGCCGCTTCTGGTGGAATCTGTCCACCATCTTCTCCGTAAACCTTGAAGCCGTTGTATTCAGGTGGATTATGACTGGCCGTAATGACCACGCCTGCATATGCTTGTAGATAACGTACTGCAAATGATAGCTCAGGGGTTGGTCGCAAGCTTTCAAATACATAGGACTTAATTCCATATTTACCCACCGTCTTTGCCACTTCTAAAGCAAACTCTGGAGATTGGTAACGGGAATCGTAAGCTACAGCAACACCACGTTGTTTCGCCTCTTCCCCTTGCTCAGTGATGTATTTCGAGAGTCCTTCAGCGGCACGTCTAATTGTGTAAATGTTCATCCGATTTGTACCAGGGCCAAGCTCCCCACGCATGCCACCTGTACCAAACTCTAAATGTTTATAAAAACTGTCCACTTTTTCCTTCTCGTTCATAGCAGACAATTTGGTTTTCAATTCTGAATCTAACTCTTCAAATTGCACCCATCTTTTATACTCATTTTCCCATGACATTCTGCACAACTCCCTGCTATTTTTTCTTCCTATATCATACTATAAAATTCATCCTACCGTCTTTTTATAATGATAAAATGTGCGAAATTACTAAAGGCTGGATGCGATGTGACGGTTTCAACTTTCCTCAAAGGTTCGGTTGGTTGGACTTTGTTTTTTTGTTTTGGAGTAGATTTGGATGTAAAAAATAATAGCCATTAGAATTCCTGCCGTATCCCACACCATATCTAGGATCCGGCCATCTCTTGAAAAAAGGGGTTGAAGTAATTCCGTCACTACCGCTAGGCATATCCCAATCGTCAAAACCTTGATCCAATTACAAATAGATAGAAGTAAAAGGGTCAGGATAAAAAAGCATAGGGCATGTCCTATTTTTCTCCAGATATAGTCGGCTTCGATGGTTGATGGAAAATCTAGAAGTTGGTTGAATTGGATGTTGTGATTTATTTTAAAGTGTATGGTGCCTTGGCTAAGTAGCGCCTCTAGACTTGAGGTACTGGTAAATAAAAAAATCGCGACTGCACATGTGATTGCGGTTATCACTTTGATTGCCTGTGTCATGAGTAGTCTGTTCTCCCATAGTGTTTTTTACCATTATGGGATTTTGGGGTGGTTGTTATACTGGAGGGTTGGTCCTCTCTATTTTTCAGGTACATATCCTATTTATTAAACAAACGTTTGTTTAAACTCCTGTATCCCTTGTGTCCGTTAAGTTCCAGCAATTAAACAAACGTTTGTATAAACTTTGCAACAAAAAATTCGGGGCGTGACTAGTCCCTTTCGAAAATCACGAATCCCGAATTCTCTGCACTTCTTTCATCAATTCTTTTCCAATAACTGATTCGTATTTATCATAGATCGGCTTTAAGTTTTCCATCCATTTTTCTTTTTCCCAATCCAGTAAGATGTGAATGTTAAGGGATGTATTTAGTTTCAGTTCTCTCATATGTTGGTCGTTTATTTCAATCGAATGGCGTCTGATCCAGTCCGTCGTCTGTTTAAGTGCCTCTTCGATTTCGACTTGATATACCTCGGGAAGCTTATCCCAGAACTCTTGGTTCATTACGACAACGTACCCAAGGTAGCTATGGTTACTAACGGTTAAGTAGTTTTGGTTTTCAAATAACTTTTTAGAGTAAATATTTGAAATGGTATTCTCATGACCATCAATAAATCCGACCTGCAGATTTTCATACGTCTTATTGAACGGTAAAGAGCTTGTAGCGGCACCTAATGCTTGGTATTGATCCTGGATGATGTCACCTGGCATGGTTCGGAAGTGAAGACGGTTGAAATCTCCTGGTGACACAAGTGGCCGTCTATTATTGGTTATTTGCTTAAACCCGTTGTACCAAAAGGTTAGACCCTTCACACCCTCTTGATTTTCAAGCCTTGCAAGTAATGTTTTTCCAATTTTTCCTGTAAAAGCTTCTTCTACCTGTTCATAGTCATTAAAAGCAAAAGGCAGGTCAAACACTTGGAATTCTGGTACATAGGGTGAAATTTTGGATGTCGCTGGGATGATCATCTGAACATTATTATTCTTGAGGGCATTCCACTCGTTAATATCTGAATAGAGTGAACCATTTGGATAAATTTCTACTTTCACATGGCCATTTGTATTTTTCTCTACCAGATTTTTAAATCGCCGAACGGCCTTACCCTTTGGTGTGTTTTCTGACACAACATGACTCACTTTAATGACGATTTGATTCTTTAGATTTTCTTGTTCATCATCATATTCTAATGGCTGTGTGGCTGATTCTGGCTGAAACCCCACCAAAAATGCACTCGCAATTCCGGAAAAAATCACAACACATATGAAAAGAAATGTCCGCATGGTTTTCCCCCTTTCTATTCGAAAAAATTTCGTGGCGTGCCCGACACCTGTCAGATTGTCTATTCTGATGGTACAATAGATTGTAGAAAATCGGAAGGAATTATGATGAGATGATTGCGAAGCATATGCCCATTCGTTGGAAGATGACAATCTTATCTTTTGGGGTCGTTTTATTTTCTCTAGTAATCGCCCTGATTATTTTTGTGGGAAAAGTGATTGAGATCAGAGAAGATGAATTGGGAAACCAAGCCCTGCTTATTTCGCGTACGGTTGCGAACCTTCCTACTGTAAAGGAACATATTCAGTCCTCTAGTGTATCAAAAGGCTGGAAAGAAATTCAGCCAATTGTAGAGAACATTCGAACTGTAAATGGTTCGGATTACATCGTTGTTTTAAATATGAATCGAATTCGATACTCCCATCCCTCTCCAGACATGCTCGGAACTTTATCTTCTGGTAAAGACGAGGGGCCAGCTTTTGCAGAACATAGTTATACTAGTAAGGCAAAAGGAGAGTTGGGAACAGCTATACGAGGTTTTGTTCCCATCATGAATGATAGTCACCAGCAAATTGGAGTAGTTATCGTGGGAATGATTGTTCCATCTGTGTGGGAAATTATTGGTCCTATGAAAAAAGAGCTTTTTATCATGAGTGTGATTACTCTTCTCTTTGGAATAATCGGGTCCTGGCTTTTAGCAAGGCATATTAGACGGGAAACCTTTCAGCTTGAACCACATGAAATAGCTAAGCTACTTGTTGAAAGGACTGCAACTTTCCAAGCAATGAATGAAGGAATTATTGCAATTGATATCGAGAAACGAGTTACTGTTTTTAATGAAAAAGCGAAAGAAATCTTGTCCATTGATGGGGATGTGGAAGGCCAACTGATTTCTGAAGTTCTCCCCGACACCAAATTACCAGATACTCTTACCTCAAAAGAACCTATCTATCATGAGGAATTACGCTTAGGTGAAAAAATTGTGCTAAGCTCCAGAGTTCCGATTATGGTAGACGGACAAGTTGTGGGTGCGGTGGCGATTTTTCAAGACCGGACTGATATGACTAAGCTTGCTGAAGAGCTCACGGGTGTAAGAACGTTTGTCGAGGCTCTCAGAGTTCAAAACCATGAACATCAAAATAAACTTCATACGGTTGCAGGGTTAATTCAGTTGGACGAAGGGGAAAAAGCACTGAATTACATTTTTCAGTCCACTGAAGAAGAAGCGAATATGATTAAGTTCTTAACGGACAGGATTAAAAATGATAATCTGACCGGATTGTTACTAGGTAAAATTAGACGCAGTAAAGAACTTGGGATTGAGTTGAAGTTTGACCCGGATAGCTTTTTGTCCAAGCTCCCTTCTCTTCTGGACCAGCATGACCTTGTTGTCGTTTTAGGGAATTTGATAGAAAATGCTTTTTTTGCTTTGAAGGGTTCTCGGAAGGAAAAGAAGCTGGTACACGTTATAATAGAAGAAACTGATAACAAACTTCACATTGTAATAGAAGATAACGGTAGCGGAATTGCTGAAGAGCACCTCCCTTATATTTTTGATAAAGGGTTTACGACCAAAGGAAAAGAAGGCTCAGGAATTGGTTTATATTTGATTAAAAAGATCATTGAAAAATCGGGAGGTAAGATTTTTGTTCAATCCCGTTTAGGCGAAGGAACAGAGTTTTCATTGAATTTTCCGATGAATGGAGGGTTGGAGGATGACGAGGGACATTCAAATCATGTTAATTGAAGATGATCCGATGGTTCAAGAGGTGAATCGAAGCTTCATTGAACGACTGTCTGGGTTTCATGTGTGCGCTGCTGCTTCCAATGGTGTCGCTGGGTTAGAGCAGCTCAAAAATGTACAACCAGATTTAATTCTACTCGATAATTTTATGCCTGAGCAAAATGGAATTGAGACCTTACAGGCAATTCGTAGTCAAGATTTCAATGTGGATGTCATCGTCGTGACAGCCGCCCAGGATAAAGAAACGATCCTTGCAATGAAACGCTATGGTGCCTTCGATTATATAATTAAGCCATTTAAGTTTGAACGTTTAAAGCAAGCACTTTTACAATATAAAGCCTTTAAAGATGAATTGATGGGAGACAAACCGATTGAACAACAGGATTTGGACCATGTTCGTGGCCTGATCCCCTCTAATCCTCATGCGAATTTAAATGATGACTTGCCAAAAGGATTAAATCAGCAAACCTTGCAGCAAATTATTCAATTGTTGTCTAAAGAGGGATCACCCTTGTCAGCAGAGGAAACGGCTGAGCGGATTGGCATAGCACGTGTGACGGCCCGGCGGTATCTAGAATACTTACAAAAAAGTGGACAAGTTAAGCTGGTTGTGGAATATGGAAGTATTGGTCGGCCGATTAATCGGTATCAGTGGGTTTGATGGGTGGATGGGAAGCCTATGGGGCATGATGTGTCTCCGGTAGGCTTTTTTGTATATAATTAGGTTGGTTTTTGTAAATTTGGTGGTGATTGCACCTTCGTTCCCGGAATTGCACCTTCATTCCAGGAATTGCACCTTCATTCCAGGAAATGCACCTTTATTGCCATAGCAGAAGTAAAGGTTCCGATAGACCCAGCAGAATTTCCGATAGCCAACCCATTTTTTCCGATAGACCCGGCAATATTTCCGATAGCCTCCCCATCTTTTCCGATAGACCCAGCAAAGTTTCCGATAGCCAACCCATCATTTCCGATAGACCCAGCAAAGTTTCCGATAGCCTCCCCATCTTTTCCGATAGACCTAGTAAAATTCCCGACAGCCAACCCCGAGTTCTGAATTACAATCCCTAAGTTCTGAATTCACAACCTTGAGTTCCGATTTCCCACCCCTTAGTTCTGAAATCCTGCCCCTAAGTTCCGAATTCCTACCCCTAAGTTCTGAATTCTCACCCCTGAGTTCTGAATTTACACCCCTAAGTTCTGAATTCACACCCCCGAGTTCCGAATTCACACCCCCGAGTTCCGAATTCACACCCCTGAGTTCCGAATTTCCACCCCTAAGTTCTGAATTCACACCACTGAGTTCCGAATTCACACCCCTGAGTCCCGAATTCACACCCCTGAGTCCCGAATTCACACCCCTGAGTCCCGAATTCACACCCCTGAGTCCCGAATTCACACCCCCGAGTTCTAATTCACACCCCTGAGTCCCGAATTCACACCCCCGAGTTCCGAATTCACACCCCAGAGCTCTGAATTCACACCCCCTATTAGTTGCAAAGATTCATAACCTCGCCAACCCACGACCAAAAAGACCAAAATGTTCAATAAGTTCGAAATATCCCAAAAACCCTATGAAAGCGGTAACATGAAACTTACAACATATATAAGGGGGATTTTCTAAATGAAGAAGTTTAAGTTAGTTGCCATTTTAGCTATCTTTTCTTTAATTCTAGCTGCTTGCGGCGGCTCAGATGATGCAGGTAATGGTGGAGACACTGATGGAGGAAGCTCTTCTTCTAGCGAATCAATCGTATTCGGTACTGGTGGAACATCTGGTGCTTACTACGCAATTGGTGGATCTTTAAAGCCTATTTTTGAAGAAAGTGATTTAGTTGGAAATGTAACAGTTGAATCTACTGGTGCTTCTGTTGCCAATATCCAAAACATTAACGATAACCTAAACCAAGTTGCCATTGTGATGAGTGACGTGGTATATGATGCTAGAGAAGGAATTGGTCAATTCGAAGGTAATGCAGTAGACCTTCAAGCTATGGCTGGTATGTACCAAAACGTAGTACAGGTTGTAGCAATGGCTGATAGTGGAATTACTAGTATTGAAGATTTAGAAGGTAAAAGAGTTGGGGTTGGACAAGTTGGTTCTGGTGTTGAGCAAAGTGCTCAAAAGGTTCTAGAAGCTGCTGGTTTAACTTATGATGATCTTAGCAAAGTAACACACACTGGTTATGCAGATAGTGTACAAGAAATGAAGAACGGAACACTTGATGCTGCATTCTTTACATCTGGTGTACCAAATAGTAACATCACAGACTTAATGCTTCAAAACGATGTTGTTTTCGTTGAAATCAAAGGTGAATTGGCTGATAAGCTAATCGAGCTTTATCCATTCTACAAGCCTTACACAATCGAAGCTGGTGACGAAGCGAAGTACAACCTTGAAGAAAAAGTTGAGACAGTTGGAATCCAAAACATGATTGCTGTTTCTAAAGATCTTAGCGAAGACCTAGTGTATGACTTAACGAAACGTTACTATGACTACCTTGGATCTGATGCAGTTGCGGTTATTTCTCTAAACGAAATTAGCCGTGATGACATCGCGAAAGGTCTAATTGCTCCATTACATCCAGGAGCGAAGAAGTTCTACGAAGAAAAAGGAATTCTTGAGTAATAATATGAGGAGGGCATCAACCTTGGTGCCCTTTTTTACAATATGAAAAAGAAAATCTTATTACTTTGTAGTTTGCTTGCTTTTATTTTATTATTGTTTATTCCGATTCCAGCCCTCATGCTAACGACTCAATCAGAAGTCATTAGAATCGAACCATTTCTTAAAAACCAACCATTTTCCATTCGTTGGACCCATTCCGTAGAGAAAGAAGATTGGGAAGAATTTTTTATTATTAAAGACGACACCATTTTGATTGAATCAACACGTTTTAAAACCTTTGGAGCTGGTGTGCCAAATGATGCGGGTGAAAATACATTTATCAAGGATGGATGGGTCTATATGACAGACATCAACCAGCCTATTGGGGAAACATTACGCTTTCAAACAGGAAAAACAACCAATCATCGCTTTCAAATAAAAGGCTCCTATTTGACACTCGAGCCACAAGTATCCTATGAGGTTAAAGTTCAAAAAGTCCCACTCTATCAACTAATGGTACGTCTTGTAAAAGTTAAGTGAGGTGAACATCATGGCTAAAGAAAAGAAGATCAATGTGGAAGAGTTAGACCGTGAAGGAAATACGAGAATTCAGTTTCCGAAAATCATCGGTATTACCCTGACTGTGATTGCAGTAGCGATCTCTCTATTTCATTTATATACGTCCTACGCAGGACCGCTTGTTGACGTAAAACAACGTAGTATTCACTTATTTGGCCTTATGGCTATCGGGTTCTTCTTATACCCTTTCCTTAAAAAAGGAAAAGGTAAACCGGTTCCGTTTTATGATTATATTTTAGGAGCCATTGCACTAGCCGCTGGTGTTTATATGTTCGAAAGTGCTGAACGTATTGCCATGACAGGCGGAAGGATTACTGATTTAGATTTTTACGTAGGTATTGTTATTCTTGTTTTGCTACTTGAGTTAACTCGCCGTGTAACGGGATGGGGATTAACTTTATTAGCAACAGGTTTCCTAGTATATGGAGTTTGGGTGAAGCTTTCGATTTATCCAGAGCTAAACTCTCAAATTACCCTTACCGTTACGAAAAAAGTGATTTCACAGCTCGTGTATATTACGGAAGGTATTTTAGGTACAGCTATTGGAGTATCTGCTAGCTACATTATCTTGTTCATCCTGTTTGGAGCATTTCTGGCACGTTCAGGAATGGGAAGATTGTTCAATGATTTAGCTCTAGCGATTGCTGGACATACAAAGGGTGGACCTGCAAAAGTAGCCGTTATTGCAAGTGGATTCCTCGGTTCTATTAACGGTTCCGCTGTAGCAAACGTTGTAACGACGGGTGCATTCACGATTCCTTTAATGAAAAAAATCGGGTACCACAAGAACTTTGCTGGAGCCGTTGAATCAGCTGCCAGTGTGGGTGGACAAATCCTCCCTCCAATCATGGGTGCTGCTGCCTTTATCATGGCGGAAAACTTAGGTGTCCCTTATACAAAAATTATTTTAGCCGGAATTATCCCAGCACTCCTTTTCTACATTGGAATTTTACTACAAGTGCACTTTAGAGCTTCTAAACGTGGCTTAACTGGAATTCCAAAGTCAGAGCTTCCTTCTGTAAAAGAAGTGTTGGCTGAACGTGGGCATCTATTGATACCAATGTTCATTCTTTTATATCTATTATTCTCTGGTAAAACACCATTCTACGCAGCGTTCTGGTCCATTTTAGCAACCGTTATTATTTCTGGTTCTAAACAAATGTTAACGCTAGCGTCTGGTTTAGGCGTATTCTTTATCTTCCAACCTCAAATCACTGGTCTTTTAACAGGCAAAGGCGCACCAGCACTGAAGAGTGATTGGTGGGAAATGCTACTAATTATAGCAATCCCTCTTGCTATCAATCTAGTAAGAAGAGCTATGAAGCTTGAGGCAGAAGTTGTGGGCTTGAAAGATTGTATGCAGGCTTTAGAAGAAGGCGCGAAAACAACCATTCCAGTTGCCGTAGCGTGTGGAGCTGTTGGTATTGTCGTTGGTGTGGCTTCCCTAACTGGTGTCGCACTAGAGCTTGCGAACAGTATTGTTGGAATTGGAGCGGCGATTGATAGCCCACTCATCCAATTGGTCATTACATTGTTACTTACGATGGTCACGTCCATCATCCTAGGTATGGGTCTTCCAAGTATCCCAACCTATATCATTACAAGTACAATGGCTGCACCGATTTTACTTCAGCTTCCATTGTTCCGTGAGCTTGCTGGCTCAACAGAAACAGCAATTTTCATTGCGCATATGTTTGTATTCTACTTCGGTATATTTGCCAACATCACGCCTCCAGTTGCCTTGGCAGCCTTTGCTGGTGCAGGCTTGAGTGGTGGAGATCCGAACAAGACTGGTTTCCAAGCGATGAAGCTTGCGATTGCTGGATTTATCGTACCGTTCATGTTCGTGTTTGCGCATGAAATGTTGTTCATCGATGCTACCTTTACGAATGTACTTGTTCTATCTGTAACATCCATTATAGGGGTCTTCCTCCTATCGGTAGCGATAGAGGGATATTTGAAAGTTGCCATTCCTGGTTGGTTACGATTGGTGAGTGCCGTTGCAGCACTTCTACTCATCTATCCAGGTTTAGTAACGGATTTAGTAGGACTTACAGCATTTGTTCTTGTCCTTTTCTGGAGCTATAAGGGTAAAAATATAACTAATAACACAAATGTTTCGGCAAAATAAAAATAAGGGCACTTCTCGAAAATGAGAGGTGCCCCTTTTTATGGTGTTCTTTGCACTATATATTCACTTTTACTTTTGCGTTAGTGCTGATTGCCTTTTTCTTTTTTCGATTTTTCATCATTTGTTCAACCGCACCGGATCCAAGTAAGACCCCACCGATAATTAGGACGAGACCGATTAAGTGTATACTTGTGATTTTTTCATTTAACAGGATGGCTGCTCCAATTAAGGAAAATACCGTGTTTAGGTTGATAAAAATGGCTGACTTCGACGGACCTACAATTCCTATGGAGAAGTTGTAGAGCATATGACCAACAGCTGTGGCCCCCATTCCCGATGCTAGGATCGCTAACCAGAAAACGCCAGGTACTGTAGCGAATGCTGCCATTTCCCCTGGTTCCTGAATGAAACCTGTTATGAAGAGGAGAATGGATCCGAATAAGAACATGTATGCCGTTAGTAGCCTAGGATCCATTGTTTTCGCAGCTTTTGTAATAACCATAAAGCTTAGAACCTGTGCAAAAATGGCGAGAAACACAAACAGGTCTCCAAGGGATACAGAAGAGGCCCCACCATTTCCAGCAATGACGGTTAAGGATACTCCCGAGAGGCCAAGTAAGAAACCAATCCACTGCAGTTTAGTTGGGAACAAGCGAAGTATCAAAGATCCAAAAATGGCTGTTAACATGGGGCCGGTTCCTAGAATTAAGCCTGCGTTTGTACCAGAAGTCATAGTTAAACCAACTGAAATAAAATAATGATGAAGTGCAACATTCAATACTGCACCTAAACCAATGTAAAGCCACTCTTTTCGGGAGGGTTTCCGTATTAGACCCATAATGGCGAGAATGATGAAGACCGTAGTAGCTGCAATCAAAATTCGCAAAGCCGTCATGGTCACGGGACCCATCTGTGCAGTGAGATACTTTACAATCGGTAAATTCACACCCCACACAAACATAACAATCGTCAAAATAATATAAATCCGAAGATCCTTCACTACATCAAGCCTTCTTTCAAGTTCTTGTGAATACACATAAGATGCTAAAAAATGTTTCGACTTTCTAAATAAATGTCAATTTATACAATCATACCCTCTCTAACTCTAACAGTCTAGTACTTTAACGTAAAAAAGGACTTTCGACAGGTTGGACTGTAACAGTTCAAAGATACACCATTTTGTTTTTTCCCAATTTGGTAATTATATCCTGTCCGAGTTGGACAAGCACTCCCCAATATTTTTCGCCATATCGTATTATGTCCGAATGTGTTATTTAACAATACGACTAATGACGGAGGGATATTCATGAGTAGGAAATTATTCCTGATGATTACAGCAAGTCTATCAGTAATCTTCTTATTAGGTGGACTGTTATTTGAAAATACTGCTCACGCCAAAAACACAAGTATTCATGTTCATGTAAAGGGAGACGCAGAGCTGGTTGAATCTTTATCCGTAATTTTTAAAGGAGAAGAGTTAGTGCTTGAACCAAAGAGCCCTACCCTATTCTCGGTAAAAAAACCTGAAGACATCGTTAAGCCCGATGTTACTGCAATCGTTGTATACAAAACGGATGGAACCTCTGTGGAGTACAGTCCGGCCATCGACTATGCTGGTGAGGAAGGAAACGGCACCATTAACTATTGGATTGATGTTAAGTCTGAGGTAGCTGAAGAGGAAGAATCAAAGGGTGAAGCTCCTGAAGAGGAGACATCGGCTGACAACGAGTCAGATGATTCTACTAACACTGGTGGCACAACGGAAGATAACCCTACTTCTGGAGAGGCAACGGACTCTGAAACTGGCGTAGAGAACCAAGAAAACGACGATAGCTCTACCCCTACAACTGAAAATGGAGGAGAACTCCCAGACACATCCAGTCCGTGGTTTAACTACCTGCTTCTAAGTGCAATCGTAGCAATTTGTGCTGGTGGTGCATTACTAGCATTAAGAAAAACGGCAAAATAGTCTAGTAAGTTAGGTGAGACCATGACTTTCAAAAAGATTATAACCTGGATATTAGGAGCTACAACCATAATAGCTACTATTTTGACCGCTTATTATGCCTTTCAAATTTTTTCTGACGAGAAAAAAATAAAGGCTTCACTAGAGGAATGGGAATCTCTGAAAGAAACAGCCCGTGTAGAGGCTCCTCCCCATTTTTTCAGAAATGAAGAGGAAGAAAAGAAGACAGAAATAAATGAAAAAAGTATTAACGAAACGGCAACGTCCTCCCTCTACCCAACCCGTCCAAAATTGGATGAAGTTATAGGAAAAATCATAATTCCTTCCATAGATTTATCTGCCCCCATTGTAGAAGGAACGGGGGATGAACAGCTAGCAAAAGGAGTCGGACACTATAGTGGTAGTGTGTTACCTGGTGAGCATGATAACACTGTATTGTCAGGACACAATAATACAGTGTTCAGCCGTTTAGGAAGTGTTGAAAAGGGAGATAAAATTACCATTGAAACATCAGCCGGAACGTTTAACTATAGAATAACGGAACAAAAAATCGTCGACGAGGATGACCGGACTATTATTGTTCCATATGATCATGCAATCCTCACCATCATAACTTGCTACCCACTCGACTTCATCGGCCCAACCCCCGACCGATACATCCTAATCGGAGAACTAATTGAGGGGTAAATTGGTCCCCATTCAACTGACAAATTTCTGAAGATAACATGCACCTGCCGAATGATCTACAAAAGTCAAAAAAGACACTGCCTAATTCATGCAGTGTCTTTTTTGGTTTCTGACTTATTATGCTAGTACAGTAGAGGCTTCTATCAATCCATATTCTCCTTTGTTCCGTTTGTAGATGACGTTCATTTCGTTTGTTTCTGCATTGGTAAATACGAAGAAATTATGGTCCAGCAGGTTCATTTGGAGATAGGCCAAATCAGCTTAGTGTGTTTCTACTGGGATGTGTTTTGGACGATGTCCTTTATTTTTTCTGTTATTTCTCTCATTGATAGCCTTCTTTACGTATGGAATGGCGAATCTATCTACACCATATAAGTAAGTGGCTGCTCCTGCGGCTAGTAAAATCATCGCTACCGTATATAGAATGGGGTTTGTGCTCACTGTTCCTGCCATTAAGAAGTTCAGGTTCATGAAAGCTCCTGCTAGTAAAGCTGGTACTGTTGCTGCTCCTAGAATCAATCCCGTTCCCACTAGTACTTCTCCCCATGGAATTAAGATGTTGAATAAGCCCACATTCGGTAGTGCTACTTCTTGTAAGAAGTTTGCGTACCACCCTTGAACGGCTGGATGCTCACCCGTTGCCTTCCCAATAGCTCCATGAATGAAGCCACTTGCATCAAAGCCTTGTAGTTTTCCGATCCCTGCTTGCAACCATTGAATCCCTAGCCAAACTCTTAGTACTGTCCAAATCACTGCCATTTTAGGTCCTTTTAGAAAATTCATTATATCCATCTCCTTATGATGAGTTGTGTTTGTTTAATGTCCTGATACAGTTTGTGAAGTTTTTCACAAATACCCTCAAAAAAATTTGTTCGTATTATTCATTAGATAAGCCAGCTAGCTTTAGTAGTTTTGTTTGTGAAGTGTTTCACAAACTTTCTACACTTCGAATATACTCCCTTTTCAACCAAAATACAAGGTAGTTCATAAACTCTTCACAATCAAAAAAATTATACCTCAAATGTGATAAAAGTCACTTCAAGTTTCGGAAGTGACTTTCACCAATACCTGACTCAATTATTGATTAGAATCGACATTTATGTTGTTACTAGAAAGAAGTGGTTTTACCCTGCTATTAACATTCTCTTTGTCTTGCCCTTCTTTTAGTACCTTCGCAGTAATAATTCCTACGAGCAAAGCCCACACCGCTGAAGAGATTTGAAACATAGATATTCCTGACACTGCAACAATAAAAGTGAAGGTTGTTGAAATGTAGTACTGATTATTTGCAAATGCAGAATGAAGACTTCCTGTTAGGATCCCTAATAATGAAAAGCCTGCAATAATAGTTAAATAGGCACCTGGTAATAACTGAATAAAAGGAATGGTGAACCAAGCAAATATCCCGAAAAGTGCGATGATAGAACCAGCAATTACTGCTGCCCAGTACCTTTTTTCTTTAGGTCCTGCATCTGAACTACTACAAAGAGCCGTTGTCATTCCCCCTACTCCTGCAGCATGGCCGCCGAAGAACCCAGCCATTGTTGTTGCGATCCCTGAAACAATAATCGTCCTTGAAATAGGGGGATTATAACCATTTTTCTTCAACGATGACAGTGCAACAGCTGATTCATTACTTAATATTAAAAAAGTAATCGGTAACGACAATGAAATTATTCCTACAACCGAAAATTGAGGCATGATCACTTCAGGAATGACAAGCTGAATTCCTGAAAAACCGGACACAGGATAAAAAATAAACAAACCAAATGTTCCTAATAGTAAAGCCCCGATAAATCTCGGGATTTTATTGGATATAAAAGGTGTTATGAAAAATCCTAGAATGGCTAAACCCCCTACAATCGGCAGTTCTTTTATAGCAGGGAACATCTTCACAACATAGTTTAATAGTAATCCTGCTAGCATAGCATCGATAAGAGGAGTGGGAACCATTTTGATAAGCCTATTAAATACTCCAGTAAATCCAATTACTACAATGAACAAGCCAGCAATAATGTAACTCCCTACAAGCTCAGGAAGTGAATAATACAGAGCCGAAACACTAAGAAACACAACAGTGGTCAAAGAATGTGCTCCTATTAAAGGCATTTTACTAGAGAGTGTTAGAATAAGACTGGCTATTCCGCCAAAAGCATAAATAGCAAATATCCACGAAACTAATTCAGCTTGATTATAACCTGCAGAATTAGCAGCATCTATTACAAAAACAGCTGCACCAGTACAAGCCAAGATGGCCGCTGCTATACCTACAAAAGTGTTTTGAATATTCACCTACTAACTTCCTTTCCCTTTGATATATCAGCTCATCCTATTGGATAAGGGGAAATAAATGAGAAATCGCGGCTCCTTTTACCAAGGATCCGCGATTCATCTTACAATTCACCCAGTAAATCTGGTAAGAACAATATGATTTCTGGAACGAACGTAATTAACAATACAACCATGAACAGGATGATAAAGAACGGTATAATCTTCTTACTAATGGATTCAATGGACGCGTTACTAATACCGGACGCAATGACAATATTTAACGCCATTGGAGGTGTTAACATTCCGATGGATGTGTTTACTACTAAAATGATACCTAGTACAAGGGGATCTAACCCTATAGCTGCTGCTATTGGTAACAACATCGGTGTTAGAAGTAAAATAATCGCATTCGTCTCTAAGAAAATACCGAAAATTAAAAGAAGAACGTTTATGGCTAATAGAATTACAACTGGATTATCCGAGATTCCCAACATAGCTTGAGCAAGTGTATCAGGTATTCTCTCAGAAGTTAGTAACCAAGAAAAAGCACTTGAAGTAGCAATAACAAAGAAAACAATGGCCGTACTTTGTCCAGCATTTAGGATAATCTGATACAGATCTTTAATCTTAATTTCACGATAAACAGCTAATGTAACAATCAAGGCATAAATACACGCTACAGCCGCTGCTTCCGTTGGAGTGAAGACCCCTCCGTAAATTCCACCTAAAACGATGATCGGCATTAATAGAGCTAAGATGGCTTCTTTAAAGGACCCTCCTAGTTCTTTCAAAGATAATCTTCCCTTAGGTAAATTGTGCTTGTTAGCAAAGTACATAATGGTGACACAAAGAGCAAGAACCATCAATAATGCGGGTATGAAACCGGCTATAAAGAGAGTTCCAATGGATACCCCACTGATAACACCATATGTAATCATCGGAACACTTGGTGGAACAACCACTCCTAATGTACCAGATGATGCAACTAACGCACTTGCGTAGTCCTTTGGATATTTTTCCTTAACCATTGACGGAATCATGATTTTACCGATGGCTGCAACAGTAGCCGCATTGGACCCTGAGATCGCTCCAAAAAAACCAGATGAAAATACAGCAATGATACCTAGTCCACCCGGAAGAGAACCTACAAGACTTTTGGCAAAGTTAATTAACCGACTTGAGATCCCTCCCGATTGCATAATGGAACCGGCCAGCATAAAGAAAGGAATGGCCATAAAAGGAAAGGAGTCAATCGATGTGAACATACGTTGTGGAATCACTGTCATGGGAATACCTAAATCACCACCAATAATGGCAAAAAAGGTAGCTAACCCCAAACTGACAGCAATCGGAACATTCAGCAATAGCAATATAGCCAGGCTTATAAATAGAATCGCAGCTGTCATAGTTCAATTTCCTCCTTTTCCTGCGTTGAAAAATCATTTAATTTCACAGATGTAGTGGCCATCTGTATCGTTCTCACGATGATCATCACTGATCCAAATAATACTGCACTATACACGAGCCAAATCGGGATTCCCATGGCCGGTGAAGTTTGAGTATTTTGGAATTGGTTACTAACTAATAAAAACGTAAAATACGACACCATTCCACCAAATAAAATGATTAAAGCTGCACGGACAAAGAATAAAAACTTTTGAGCTGTTGGAGGAAATTTATTCACAAAAAAGCTTAACCCTAGATGAGAATTCCTCTTAAACCCTAAGCCAATACCTGCGAATGCTAACCAAACCATTAAATAACGGGATGCCTCTTCTGCCCATGTTAAAGAGCCTATTTCGAAATATCGGAAAACGGTGGCTGAAAATACGAAAAGAAGCATGAGAGGAAAGGTAACAATCAAAATATATTCTTCAATCCGATCTAAACTACGTAAAATCCCTTTCATAGTGGACACCTCCAATTAGCAATACAGGGGAATTTTAAAATTCCCCTGTATTGTTACTACTTATTCAACGTTTTGGATTTTTTCGATGATATCTCCAAATTCATCTTCATACATTTCCCAAATTGGTTCTGAAGCTTTTTGGAATGCCTCAACATCTACTTCATTGACCTTCATACCTTCAGATTTGAGTTGCTCTAAGTATTCTGCATCATTATCCGCCAATAACTGACGTTCGTAGTCTCTTGCCTGGTCTGCTGCCTTTTGAACAGCCTCTTGCATTTCTGGTGAAAGTTCTTGCCATGTGCTTTCAGAAATGAGGACTTGAGCAGGACCGTAGAAGTGACCTGTTAAAGAAAGGAATTCTTGAGCCTCAGAGAACTTATTAGTAGCGATAATAGCTAAAGGATTCTCTTGACCATCTACTGTTTTTTGTTGAAGTGCTGTGTAAAGTTCACCAAATGCCATTGATGTAACATTAGCACCCCATGCTTTAAACGTATCTACGTAAATACCGTTTTCTGGAACTCTTATTTTAATGCCTTTTAGATCCTCAGGCGTTACAATCGGCTTAGAGCTATTCGTGACATTTCTGAACCCATTTTCCCAATAAGAAAGAAGTCTTAAATCACTGTTTGGAAGATTCTCTGCTAGCTCTTTTCCAATTTCCCCATCTAGAACTTTATATGCATGCTCTCTATCTCTAAAAATATATGGTAAATCTAGTACAC
Source organism: Bacillus carboniphilus (assembly GCF_039522365.1). GTDB lineage: Bacteria > Bacillota > Bacilli > Bacillales > JC228 > Bacillus_BF > Bacillus_BF carboniphilus. Next base: position 151,205 of record NZ_BAAADJ010000004.1, read on the forward strand.
CCATTTTCGGCTCAAACCCACCAATAGTACCTGGTGCAATTGCAATATCTACTGTTCCAAGCTGTAAACCTTCTGTTAAATCACGCTCACTACCTAATTGTGAACTATGGAAGATTTCAACTTTTACATCTTGTGGAGCGTTTGCTTCTAACACTTCTTTAAATTTCTCAGCAGCTAAGTTGTATGGATGATCAGGTGCAAGTACGTGACCAAACTTTAGTACGATTTCTTTATCACTGTCCCCACCAGCTTCAGAACCTCCACATGCTGCTAAAACAAAGACCATACTGGCTGTTATCATTAAAAGTAATAGTTTTTTCATGAATGTTTCCTCCCTCGTCCTTTTAAGTAAATATTTTATTGGTTAACATTTTCATTGCGTCGATACCTTCGTTTTATCAATAAAAATGTGATGCCCACTGTAATTACCACTACTCACGTTATCCTTCAAATATTTAGCTGTTTGAAGGAGCGTGTCAAAATCCACTCCGGTGTCATATCCCATCCTATTGACCATATAGACGAAATCTTCCGTAGAAGTATTTCCGGAAGCACCTGGTGCAAATGGACATCCCCCTAATCCACCAATAGCAGTTTGAACCTTATCAATCCCACACTCAACTGCAGTGAACGTGTTGATAATCCCCATATTTCTTGTATCGTGAATATGGATTTGGAATTCGCAATCTTGGTATGTACGTAATGCACTACCTACGACTTCCTTAATTAGTTCTGGATGTGCTAACCCTACGGTGTCACATAGGTTGAAAGAACGAATGCCAATGTTATAGGCTCTTTGTAAGAATGCCATCACTCTTTCAAGTGAGATATCTCCCTCAAACGGGCAACCAAACGTTGTAGCTACATCTAGATTGATTTTGATATCAGGGTATAGCTCCAGAATTTGTGCCAATTCCTCAAAGGATTGATCGTGTGTTCTTTTCACATTTTTTTCATTGTGCGTGTCACTCACGGAAATAACGTAAGTCAGTTCCTTTAGACCACATTCAACAGCTGCCTTTGCCCCATAGAGATTAGGGACTAATGTAAAAAGCTGTAAATCTGGATATCTTTCTAAACAGGCAGTTGTGACGTCTTTTGCATCCTTCATCTGAGCAATCGCTTTTGGACTAACAAACGATGTCACCTGGATACTTTTAATTCCGGACTTCACAAGGCCATCGATTACCTTTAATTTGACATCTGTAGGTATAAATTCAGGAACATTTTGAAATCCATCCCTTGGTCCTACTTCGATGATTTCTATTTTTTTAGGAGCCACTATTCCTACCTCCTGGTTGGTTTAATAGACCGTTTTGTAAATGTCGATTAGGTCTTCCCTAGATAGCTCAACAAAGTTATTGATCAACAATCTTTGCTGGCTTTCAATGACCTTATCCACATAGCGTTCAATGTCTTCTTCTTTAACGCCATATTCTCGTAGCTTTTTCTTCGGAATCAATTTATCAATTAGTTCCTCTAACGCTTGGAAAGAACCTTTGATATCCGTATCGATCCCTAACGCATGGTTAATGACATCAGATAGTTCCTGAAGCTTTCCAGTAGGAGCTTTCTCTGCATACTTATTAAAAACTCCCGCTAAAAATCTTGCATTGGATTCACCGTGTGCTACATGATGGACACTTCCAAAATGCATCGCGAATGCGTGAACAGCTCCACATACTGTGTTCGAAAGTGCCACTCCAGCGAACGTACTTGCTCTTAAGAACTCATCCATATAGTCAAATCGTTTATCCAAACCTTCCTCAACCAATACTTTATATCGAGAAAGAATAATATCGATTGCCGATTTACAGAAAACATCGTTATACGGGTTTCCTGTTGGCGCTACGAAAATCTCCATCGCATGAATAAGCGCATCCACTGAGCTATAAGTAAAGATTTTTTCAGGAATACTGTCTAGTAGCTCTTCAATCAGAACCGCTGCGTCAGCAAAGTTCTCTTCGATTCGTTTTCCTATTTTGGTCTGTCTTTTCGTAATGTCTACTACAGACACACAGGTTAGCTCACACCCTGTTCCACAGGTAGTTGGGATTAGGATGAGTTCTTTATCTCGAACAAGAGGGATTTTATCTTCAAAAATTTCCTCAGTAGACTGGGCATCCTTGATACAGAGAAGCTTGGCGATATCTAGAATCGTCCCTCCGCCAATGCCTATGATTCTTTTAATTTCTTTCCCATATATATCTTGTAGAATCTTATCGATAATGATGTCACTTGGTTCACCAAGACCATAGTCATCTTGGAAGATAAAATTACAAGTTAGCTTCCCTTTCATATACTTTTCATACAGAAACTTTTCTGTAAAAATTGTATCTTCAGGGGATATATTAAATTGTTCTACAAACTCATCGACTGTTTTTAACTCATAAATAGTCGGTGTTAGTTGGAAGCGATACATGACTGGTTCCTCCCTCTGTTAGACATTTACCGTTGCTAGTAAATCACCGAAAACTTCTTCCTCTGAAGCTGGCTTTCGATCAATTGGCTCAGCCACCCAAGTTGTGTTCATGTAATGCTTTTGCGTCACATTTTCTGAAACGATGTTTCCACCCCATGTTCCGCAACCTAATGAGAACGTATTGGCTAACCCATTGAACCAAGCCCCACTATTTGCAGCGCCGTGTGGCTGTCTAACAATGACTTTCGTTGTTTTTGTATTTAATGCTAGTTGCATAATGTGTTCTTCATTATTGGAATGAATGCCACATGAATGACCATATCCAGAGTACTCTGTGATTCTATTAACCTTCTCAATCGCTTCATCAAATTCGCTATACTTATAAATGGTTAGAACAAGGGACATCTTTTCGCCTGAGAACGGAAAGTCTTTTCCGATTCCTGTTTCTTTTACCATCATAAAAGCTGTATTTTCAGGGATATTTACGCCCGCAAGGTCCGCTATTCGTTGAACTGGCTTAGCTACGATATCTCTAGAAAGATGGCCATCTACCCACATGGTCTCTTGTAGTCTAGCTTTTTCTTCAGGGTTTACAAGGTAGCCCCCTTCTTGTTGGAGAAGTTCCAGCATCTCATCGTACACACTTTCGTGAATGACTAATGAATTCTCAGCAGAACAACCAGAAGCGTTGTCACCTGTTTTTCCGATTTTAATTTTAGCTGCAGTTTCTGCAAGGTCGGCTGTTTCATCCACCACAACAACTGCATTACCTGCTCCAACTCCATATGCAGGCTTTCCAGAACTATAAGCTGCTTTCACCATGTCTCCACTACCCGTAGCCATTGTAAGGTCCGCTTGCTTCATTAACTCTTGGGATAAATCCTTAGATGGCTTGTCGATACAAATAAATAAGTCTTTAGGAGCACCGTTTTTCTCTAAAATATCCCTCATGATGTTTACAACCTTTAAGGATGTATTCTTACTCGCTGGATGCGGAGCAAAGATAACTGCATTTCTAGCTCTTAAGCCTAATACTCCTTTAAAAATAGGAGTTGCTTCAGGGTTCGTACTTGGTACTAATGCGGCAATGACACCAATTGGTTTAGCAAGCTTTGTAATTCCCATTTCAGGGTCACGATCAATAACGCCAACTGTTTTTACATCTTTAATTTGATAAAACACAGCTTGCATTTTATTGGTAAGCTTTGCAATTTTAGACTCAACGTTTCCAATTGCTGTTTCCGCTACACATTCTTCTGCAATTTCTCTTGCTAATTCTGGTCTTGAGAGCGTATATATGATGGCCGCTGCTAATTCATCGACCTTTCGTTGAGAGAATCCTTCTGCAATTTTTTGTGCGGCTCTTGATCTTTCAATCAATTCTTTAACTGTTTGTTCCGTACTCACAATAATCACTCCTCTTTCTATCTAAAGCGTTTTCAAAAATCGCTATATTTTAACGATTGACTATATTAACCGGCTGACCTGATAAGTATTTCTCTAAATTCGAAACAGCAATATCTATCAATCTCTGCCTTGCCTCTTTTGGAGCCCACGATATATGTGGAGTTATGAAGCAGTTTCTTGCTTGTAATAACGGGTTATCGCTTGTAATCGGTTCTGTAGAAACTACATCTACTGCTGCTCCTGCTATTCTTTTGTTGTTTAAAGCATCTGCCAAGGCATATTCATCGATAAGTGGCCCTCTTGCTGTATTGATGATCATGACATTCTGTTTCATTTTTGCGATGGAATCATCGTTAATCATCTCTTTTGTACTTTCTGTTAAAGGACAATGAAGACTAATAACATCAGATTCCTGTAACAGTTCTTCAAGTTCTACGTATGTAACGGAATCACTTTCTAGCGATGGATCTTTTCTCCGAGCATACGCTAACACCTTCATTCCAAAAGCTTTCGCAATGTCTCCAACGGCTTGACCAATTTTTCCATACCCAATGATTCCAATCTTTTTTCCAGCTAACTCAACCAAGGGATGATTCCAAAAGCACCAGTCCAAGGATTCAGTCCAAGCACCTTTTTTCACTGCCTCACTGTGAGAACCAACATGATGACAAAGCTCTAATAATAGAGCGAAAGTCATTTGAGCTACCGCCTGTGTTCCATAGGTTGGAATGTTTGTGACGATAATCCCTCTTTCCTTAGCTGCTTCTATATCAACCACGTTATAACCGGTTGCTAATACTCCGATATATTTGAGGTTAGGTACTTGCTCTAACGTCGTGCGTGTAATAGGTGTCTTATTTGTAAAAACAATCTCTGCGTCTCCGATGTTCTCAACAACTTTTGAATCATCCGTTACATCGAATGTCGTTCGATCGAACACCTTTACATCCCCTAATCGTTCTAAACCTTCCCAACTCAAATCTCCTGGATTTGTTGTATAACCATCAAGCACTACCATTTTCATGAATATCCAATTCCTTTCTATTCAAAAAATCTAGTCGGCTTACGGTTTTTTCTATACTTAAAACTCTCATAACATTCTCTGCCGCTTGTTCAATCAAACTCGATGCATTGTCCATTGCTTCTTCTAGAGACATTGGCTTAGGAATGATATCTAGCACGGCTGTTACTCCGTGAGCATACACTTCAGCAGCCCCTTCCCCAATGCTACCTACAATCGCAATCACCGGAACTTTATGTCTGGCTGCTCGCTTAGCCACTCCAACGGGAACTTTTCCGTAGATAGATTGACTATCGATTCTACCCTCACCTGTAATAACCAAATCTGCGTCTAGTAAATGTCGGTCAATCCCTGTAACCTCTAGGATTTTTTCAACGCCTGGATATAGCTCCACGTTACAAAAAGCAACCAAACCTGCTCCTAGTCCCCCAGCTGCACCTGCACCAGGAACATCAAGTACATCTATTCCAAGCTTTTTTTCAATGACAGAAGCATAATGTTTTAAATTGGCATCAAGTTGTTTTACGATTTCTGGTGTTGCTCCTTTTTGTGGACCATAAATGTAAGAGGCACCTTTTTCTCCACAAAGTGGATTGGTTACATCAGACATGACGATAATTTCAGTTTCTTTTATTCTAGGATCTAACTGAGTTGTATCAATATCTGTTAGCCGCGCTAATTCCGCACCACCAAAACCAATTTCTTTTCCGTCTTGATCCTTAAAAGAAACACCTAATGCCTGTGCCATCCCCACACCGCCATCGTTGGTAGCGCTTCCACCAATGCCTATAAATATTTTTTTACACCCTTTATCTATTGCTGCTTTAATCATTTGTCCTGTACCGTATGTAGTAGACTTCAAAGGATCCAGTTCATCCTTCTTTAATAGAGGAAGACCCGAAGCTGAAGCCATTTCGATAACGGCCACATTTCCTTCGAGAATACCGTATGAGGCACTTATTTTATTCCCAAGTGGTCCGATAACCTCTACCGTTTCATACTTGCCTCCGGTGCCTAGAACCAGTGCATCCACGGTTCCTTCACCACCATCTGCAACAGGAATTTTCACGATTTCAGCATCCTTCTTTATTCGCCTTATACCTTTCTCAATAGCCGTTGCAACTTCAACTGTTGAACAGCTCCCTTTAAATGAATCAGAAGCTATGACTATTTTCATTGTGACCCCTCTCTGGTAACATCCTTCTTGCTGCATGCAGGATTCTGAAATGTTAATTTGAAAAAAGTTTATTTTTCCTAGTAATTAAAAATTTATTACTTTTCAGAACATTAAGCTATGTTACAGAGAACTAAAACGCTTACAATTGACGACTATTATTTTGTTACTCATAACATTGACGGGTTTCCAGACTGCTCTGATTTGTAGATTAAAACGGCGATAAATAGTACCACCAAATCACGAGTAATCCTAGGGTCATAGCCAGTCACTGACTTAATCTTATTTAACTTGTACTGCAAAGTATTTTTGTGAAGAAACAGTTCGTCTGCTGTTTTCATAATAGAACCATTGTTTCTAAAATAGGTAGATAATAGCTCCATGTAGTCATTAAGAGAGCGCTCGTCCATGTTTTTAAAAATATCATGAAGATATTTTTTCTTAACTTCATCAGATAGATCATCAATAATGACTTCCAAGTCTAACTCAGAATAATCAACATAAAATAAATCCTTCGATGATAGGGCTACCTTTAATGCCCCTCTTGCTTTCTGATAAGATTCGCTCAATTCATCCTCATTATGACTTAGACTTCCTATCCCAAAGTAAATGGTATTTTTATATTCTTTAAGAAGAGTTGAATGTATATTTTCGACCCATCCTTTTATATCATTCACACTATTTTCATTTAAAATCAGAATATAGTTCATACCACTCTGGATAAGGAAATTCTGTGGGTCAAATTCTATAAACCTTTTAATAAAGTTATAGATTTTTTCATTTATAACAGGAGTCTTAGGTGACTTTTTATTTGTCTTTTCATGTATTCTTGCCACTAACACTACTCTGGGAATATCTAATTTAATGTTTAAAAGTTCGGACCGCATTTTAATTGCATCACGGTCTTCTTCATGTATTCTGAATAAAATCTCTTCAATAAATTGCTTTTGGCTTTCCCGCTCGATTTTGTTTTGCTCCACAATATATGCTTCTTTAATTAGAATCTCAGTCATACTCTGTATGATCTTCCCATATTTCGATACTTCTTCTTCTGATCCGGTTATCCCGATAATTCCAACAATGGTATCCTCAAAATAAACGGGCAGATTAATCCCTTTGCGTGTTCCCTCATATTGATTTTCACTCGTAATAACGAGCATATCCTTCTTTTTAAGAACCGTTTGTGCTCCACCATGAAACTTCCCAATCCTCTTTTGGTCGGTACTGGCGATAATAATGCAATTCACATCAATAAAGTTAATATCCTGGTTTATGATTTCCTTCATTCTATCTACAATCACTTGAGCTAAAGCTTCAGGTACGTTCATCATTCAACTCACCCCTCTAAAAATAAAACCCCTGCTGATTGTTGTAATAAAACGTGAACCACAACAACCTGGGCAGAGGTTTAAAACCATTGCAATATAAAAGAAGCTAATAGTATTGTTGAATCTCCCAAAGTTGTTGCTTCTTATAGCGATCAAATATTCAATCAATTAAATGAATTCACAAACATCTTACTTTATTATAGTACAACATCACTACTTTAGGGAGACAAATAGATACAAATTTCGACATATGCCTCGTCGAATGAAACTATTTATGAAATAAAACGTATTTTTAAAGAGAAGGTTTACTAGAATAATTTCTACATGTATTTTTAAGAACTAAAAAATAATCGAGGTGGCTTACTATAGAGTCGAAGCAAGAATTACTCATTGAGTTAGAAAAGGTCGAAAAGTGGGAGAAAGACCAAGGTGGATTGTGGTTTTGGGAGAGAATTGGTCGACTTCCGTTTAAACTATTAGACAAGATTACTCCCAAGTTTATACACAAAAAAATTGGCGTACTACTGGATGAATTAGGGAGTTATATTCATTCCGGTGGACAGTATTTGACGAGAGAAAAAGCGGTACTAAAGGAAATTCAGAAGTTTGTAGACACACCGATTAACAGTCTAGATGAAGTTAAAAAACTACCTCTCCGTGTCATGAGCGAGGCGAGTGTTTCATTGACTGAGAACCGGGTGAAATTTGCAACCGTACAGGGAGCTACAACAGGTTTTGGAGGTATTTTTACACTTGCCATTGATATTCCAGCATTACTAGGGCTTTCTCTTAAGACCCTTCAAGAGATAGCGATCCTTCATGGTTACGACCCAAATGAGAAGAGTGAAAGAGTTTTTATAGTAAAATGCCTGCAGTTCTCGTCTTCAGATATTGTGGGTAAGAAAGCTATTTTAAAAGAGCTTTCTACATACTATAAAAAGGATGTTGAGTCTCAGGAAATGATGTCACAACTTCAGGGGTGGCGTGAAGTGGTATATACGTACCGCGACCAGTTTGGGTGGAAGAAATTTTTTCAAATGATCCCTGTTGCCGGGTTGCTTTTCGGGGCATTTAATAACCGTTCCATGATTCAGGACATTTCGGAGGTTGGAATGATGCTGTATAGAAAACGCCGGATACTAGAACGGATTGAAATGGACGGTACTGATGGGAAAGAGCAAATGGTAGATACCCACTAAAAGTATAGGGACTGTGTAAAAGGTCGGCAAAGTCCCCCTCGAAAACCGGCATTTTATAAAAATAACGGAACCTGTATCCGGGTAGTTTGCGAAGCGGACAGGAGTTCCGTTATTTGCCTAAAAAAGCGTGTTTTCAATGGTTTGGCGGACAGAGAATCCACTATTTGACCAAAATCAGCCGAAAAAGAACTCAAAACAGTTAAATAGCGGAACGAGAGTCCGGTTAACCCGCAAAATTCGTTCTTTTTATAAGAATAACGGAACCTGTGTCCGGGTAGTTTGCGAAGCGGACAGGAGTTCCGTTATTTGCCTAAAAAAGGGGGTTTTTAAGGGTTTGGCGGACAAACTGAACAAACCAAAGGATGCGGTGAACACAATTTACTTTCTTCTCCGCATCCATTATTTTAATAGCTTACCGGTCAGACTGAATTTTAAACAAACGTTTGTTTAAATTTAAAAGCCGTCTAACACTCAGACCAAAAACTATGGTAAGTACACCCCTATTCCCGGTCCAAACGGAATGCCTAGTAATGCGAATGCAACAAGTAAGACTAGCCAAATGGTATAGAAAATAATGGTGTAAGGGAGCATTAGGGATATCAATGTTCCTAAACCGGCTTTTTTATCATATTCCCTCATAAAGGCAAGAACAATAAGGATATACGGGTTAAGTGGAGTGATGATGTTGGTTGATGAGTCAGCAATACGATATGCGGCTTGGATGAATGCAGGATGATAGTCTAATAGCATCATCATTGGGATAAAAACAGGTGCCTCTAGAGCCCACTGTGCAGATCCACTGAAGATGAGAAGATTTAAAAGGGCTGTTAACATCGAGAAACCAATAACGACTGGGAGTCCTGTTAGATCAATTGAGGTTAAAAACTCAGCTCCGTTTACAGCAACCCACGTTCCTAGGTTACTCCAGTTGAAGTAAGCGATAAATTGAGCGGCAGCAAAAATCAGGACGATATAGCCTGACATGTCTTTCATTGCTTCCGCCATATATTTTGGAATATCCTTTGTACCTGTTATCTTCTTCACAGTAACCCCGTAAGCAACAGCTACAGTAATGAAGAAAAAGAGGATGATCGGAACAATATTACTTAAAAACGGGGATGGTACAATTCCACCATCTTCATTTCGCAAAGGGGAATTCGGCCAAAATAAAACGAGTGCGACAAGACCTAAGTAGACGAGACCCGCAATTGCACTGTTTCTAAGCGCTCTTCCTTCCAGTGGGCTTGACTCTTCCAAAGCTTTATCAACTTTTCCTTTATAAGTGCCAAGTCTAGGTTCAATAATTTTCTCTGTTATTAAGGCACCTACAATGGAAAGGATGACAACAGAAACGATCATGAAATACCAGTTATCGACCGGGGTAACAATAATATTTGGATCCACTGCTTTAGCTGCTTCAGTAGAAATTCCAGCTAAAAGGGCATCCGTTCCAGCAATAAATATGTTTGCAGTAAAACCAGCTCCAACACCAGCAAAACCGGCTGCTAGACCCGCTAGTGGATGACGACCCACTGTGTAAAATACCATAGCAGCTAATGGAGGAATTAACACGAAAGCAGCATCTGAAGCTAAGTTTCCTAAAATACCGATAAAAATGACAGCATAGGTGATCAGTGATTTCGGTGCATTTAAAATAGACTTTTTAATGGCACTTTCTAAAAGTCCTACTTTTTCAGCTAACCCAATCCCTAGCATCATCGTTAAAACCAGTCCTAACGGTGCAAATCCGGTAAAGTTAGTTAGCATGGATGACAAAATGTAGTTTAAACCTTCACCTGAAACTAAACTTCGCACTGGAAGCTCTTCACCGGTACCAGGGTGGACAACGGAAACCCCCAAACTACTTATTAACCATGAAAGTAGAATAACAAAAGCTGCTAAATAGACAAAAATGAAAAATGGATCAGGGAGCTTATTCCCCGCTCTCTCAATCCCATTTAAAAATCGATACATGAGCTTCGATTGATTGGGGTCTAAATTTGGTTGCGGCTGAGACATATTATCTCACTCTCCTTTTCAACTTCTTCTTTTCAGAAACAAAAATTTGGAGTTTTGTGACATCGTGACAGGCACCTATCGATCTAAGGTTAGTTCGTATATTTTACGGGGTCTTCCACGGCCAACTGATTCTTCGCCTATCACTTTTGCCAGACCTATACGTTCCAACTCAGCTAATATTCTTCTTGCATTTCGTTCTGTACCTTTTAGCCACCGGGCTAAGTTATGAGAAGTCAATTCACCCTGATGATAGTGGTGAGAAAGGGATACAATTTTAGCGACCTGAGAAGAACTTATCGACGCATCTTTAAATTTTTTCTCCCATTCTCCTCCCTTATTTCTCATGACAAAACTCACTTCTCTTTTTTCATCTAATATTTTTTTAATCTCCTTATTTTCATCCGTGATAATAACTACCGCTTCACGTTCTGTTCTAGCATGCTCAAGGGATATTCGAACATGTTCTTCTGCCTCTAGAACCGTCGATCCGTATCCCACCCCCATTCGAATCGGAAGCTGACTATTTACATAGCACTCTTCAATAACGGTAGAATAAGGCTTTTCTTTTATAAAAAGCTCTACTTCCCCTAGAGTGGTGTATATGTAAAAAAGACCATCCCCCACTTCAACAATAGAGCCATTGACTTCTTCCACGAAATCCAAAAGAACTCGCTTTAGCTCTAGCAACTGATGTTTCAGCTTAAACGAAGTCTGATGATCCCTTGCAGACCGAACTGAAGCAATCACCTCAACTCCAATCATCACTAGTTGAGACTTCCTATAAACACTTGATTGGGCACGTTCTTTAATAAGTCCATAAGCCCGATGAACAGCTAATTCCGAGGGGACAACTCGATATACGGGAATCCCTTCCTCTTTTAACGCTACAAAAACGGAATTTACACAAGTAATGACGGCTTCCACTTTCCCTGCCTTGTATAGTCCTTTATGAAAATCTAGAACTTCTTCTGAAGGGACATACTCCGAGTAAGGATGGGTATAGGAATAAATCATTACATCTTGAAGGGAAAAGGATGCTTTTGCTTTTTCAACCTCTTTAGTCTGAATCGTATCGATGCTGATTCGCGTTAAAATTCTCCCCTCTTTTACAAAGGCTTCAAGTAACGTACCTAACATACTGGATCCATGTAATGGAGTATAGCTTCCCTCTTCCTCCTTAATCACCCCTTTCGATAATGCGTAATAATAAGGTAGTGGTCCTGAAAAAAACCAATGATGAACTCCTTCTTTGTTTTCATTTATAATGTCTTCTGTTTCTTCCGTTTTTTGATAAATAAATGAAATCAACTCTAACTCTGAAAAAGGCTCGCCCCCCTTCAGAATCTGTTCTACAGAATCTTCAGGCCCTACCACTCCTATATGAATTTTCACTTGACACACCAGCCTCTAACTTCAAATAGCTTGCTATTCTCTGTATATCCTAATCTTGTAAAACCACCGGGTTGATCCATTGACTCCACCAGGTTCAGCTTTTTCAAACACGACTCGAGCCACGCCTTCAATCTCAGCCCCACCCTAAATTACTGCATCATCTTCTTTCTTTTTTAACTAACCATTTGCAGTTGTTAAAAGAATCCTAGAAAATGTTTCAACAGCAACAGGAATAACCTTTTCATCAAAGTCAAAATAAGGATGATGGTGACCCGCCGGAAGAGGTGATCCAAATATCATAAAGGTAGCTAATCCTCCATGTTGTTGAACTCTATTGATCATAAAAGAAACATCCTCGGAGGCACCGAGTGGAAGCGATGGATGTACTTTTGTTATTGAAGAGCTGGATGTGCATGCCTCTTCAATGATGGAAATAAACTCAGCGTTACAGTCAGCGGAAATCGCCGTTGTTACAACTTCTAATTCAACTTGGACATCATAAATCCCAGCAGTGGAACTGATAATCCGTTCAGCTTCCTCAATCATATAATCATTGAGTTCTGTTGTTTCCCCGCGGGTTTCAATCTCCATCCTTGCGTAATCAGCAATAATGTTCCTCCCACTTCCGGCTTCTAGACGACCGATGTTAATTCTGGTTGCGCCGTCAGCGTGCCGAGTGATGCCATTTAAATGTAAGGATGCCGCTGCTGCAGCAAGAAGCGCATTCCGACCACGATTTGGCTCCAAACCAGCATGAGCCGATTTACCGCGGTAAACGACTGTAATTTTAGAGGTGGATAAAAAATCAGTGGTGGTAGCTGATATTTCACCCGCTGGAATCGAATGAATTCCAATATGTCCACTTAAAAACAAATCGACATCATCTAACCAACCGGCTTCAACCATTGAAAAAGCTCCCCTTCGACCTTCTTCAGCGGGCTGGAACAACAATGTAAATCGGCCCGTTAACTCCTCCTGAAACTCCTTTATAAATTCAGCCACTCCAATTCCAATAACGGCATGCCCATCATGTCCACAGGAATGCATCTTTCCTTTATTTTCAGACCCAAAAGAATGTTCTGTTGGAAAATGGGAAGAATCCGTTGCTTCCTTAATAGGTAACCCATCAATATCGAATCGCATGGCAATATGCTTTCCAGGCTTTCCTGTGTCAAACTGAGCGACTAAACCTGTGTGCCCACCCCTCATTTTTTCTATCCACGGCTCTGGGACGCCTTGATTCCTAGCCTCAAGCTCTACTTCCTGGAGTTCTTCATCACTAGGAACATTAAACCGCTCATCAGAGGCTAGAGCTTCCTTTCCTACTGTTAATGTTAATCCTAATTCATCAAGGACCTTGCCAATTTTGTATGTTGTTACATATTCCGTCCAACCTACTTCTGGCCATCGATGAAATTCTCTTCTCTTCTGAACGAGTGTTGGTGAAACCTTCTCTATGAAACTGCTAAGACGTTCACTCATTTTGGCCCCCCTTTTTATTTAAGGAAAAATTCCTTATTCGTTCCGTTATTTCATTGTACTTTCAAAAGGTTGATTAAATTACAGAAATATTCTGAATACTATAGATTGCAAAAAAAGAACGCCTACTAGATAGGCATCCGACAAATTTCGAAGTATGACAGGAATCTGTCGAATACTTGTCGAAGAATGTGTTGTACATATTTTACCAGTGTAGTAATATATTAACGTATCGAAGTATAAAAATAGTAAAATAGATCCTGATTTTAAATTATTTTAGAATAGAAATCTTCAGAAAATCAGGAAATAAGAATTACGTAGGGGGAGCATTATGCAATGTCCAAATTGTCAGCATGAAAATGAAGGAGGAAAGTTTTGTGTGAAATGTGGAACACCGCTACAGCAAGCAGCTGATCAAGCGAATCCAACTACTAGTCAAGAGGTAGAAACACCAAACGTTCCACCTACCACGCCTTCACCGGAAAGTGTACGCGTACAATCACAGTCTAGTGAGAACGCGAACCAATACATAGAAGGGGCAAAGAAGATTTCGAAATCATACTTTAATCATTTTCTTGATGTAATGAAGAAGCCCCATGCTGTTTCAACTCAAGTGGGAGCTGACCAATTTATAAATGGAATCATTACAATTGTACTTTACTCACTCATTATTCCATTTATCATTTATTTTGCTTTAAAAGGGGTTATAGCCGATCTTAATAACTTCGGAGCTGGTTTGTTCGGTCAATCCATGGGTATGGAAATTCCATTTGGAGACACGGTCGTTAAACCTTTCTTTGCTTACTTGGTGTTTACTCTACTTGTTGCCGTTTTCACATTCGTAGCACTTAAACTTGCTAAAATTGAAGCTGACATTAAGGAAGTAATCGCACGTTTTGCTAGCTTCCTCATTCCGTTTGTAGGGATTCTGGCTGTAGCACTCATTCTATCTTTAATAAAAGTAGAATTATTCCTTGTTGTTTTATTACTTGGTTTTGTAGGCGCAATCTTCTTAGTCCCTGCGCTAGTCGTAACTAGCTATAAAAAGCAAAACTCACAAGGTCTAGATATCACATGGGGTATTATCGCAGCCTATGTTTTAACGTTCATTGCTATTCGCATCATGGGAGAAATGCTTTTTGACTCCTTAGTTAGTGCCTTTACCAGTATGTTTGGTGGGTTGTTATAAAAAAATCTTTACACTTACACACCATCCCTATTAGTGGATGGTGTTTTTCCCATGTAAAAACACTCTGCCTAACCAACGTTTGACAGAGTGTTTCTTTGTTTTATTGAACCGTTCTATATAATCCCTTGAAACCTCAACACAATCTCCGCAATAATCGCTGATCCAATAAAGGTACCGAGCAACACACACATCCCAACGACGATCGTTTTCCAGCCTAGCTTTCTAAAGTCAGACCATGAACGACCGATGGCAATGCCGGCGTACGCTAATATAGGGGTTGCAATGGCCAATAAATTCACTTGCGCCGTCCACTCTACAATTTTTTCTTGCCCCGGCATACCCGGAATCGTGAGCACAAACCCTAAGATTCCAATATAGGCGATACTCGGAATGTTGAATGGCAACAATTTATGAATAATCAACCCTGTTAAACAAATGAGTGCTAATACCGCAATTCCAGGAATCGCATCAACTGGCATTACATCGTATCCGACCCAGTTCCCAATGAGGATCACTGCACCAATAATGACTAATACAAATACCCATTCTTGTATGCTTTTCAACAATTACTTCACCCCCACATTCGTATCTGGACCGATTTTTTTATTTTTCCGCCTTGTCATGATTGCGTAAAGCTTTTCTGTTAATGGTAAGGCGATGAAAATACTGACGTACAATCCAGTTACAGAGGTAGCCAAGTTACTCGCTCCTGAGAAGGCAATTAAGTCTGCCTCCATTTCCGGGAACGCGGCCACAAGAGGTCCGAGAGCTGCGGCGGCCATACTGCCGCTTCCAATTCCTGAGGCCATCGCAAACGACAGTGGATGTAGCCCTGTAACAGTTGCTAGGAAGCCTGAAACTAATCCGATAAAAATTGCGCCGAAAACTGTACCGAAAATATAAACAGCCATAACTCCTCGGCCTTCAGGGGAAGAAAATCCGTACTTATCTGTAATGAGTGCGACATTCGGTTCGCGTCCGATGGAGTGAGTCATCCCAATACTTTCTCGTTTTAATCCTAGTAAAACCGCAACCGGGAGGGCTAAAAAGATGGTTCCGAGGTTGCCAATTTCCTGTAGTAATAACGCGGGTCCTGCTTCAATGAGCTTTGGTAAAGCTGGTCCAGCCTGCACTCCAAATTTTGCGACTAACAACGTGACGGACAAAAACACAAGTGATTCTGCGTTTTTAGATTGCTTTTCTTTTACGAGTGGCGTGAAATATAGCCCTATTCCTATAATTACTGCGTAAAGCATTGGGAGTAAAAGAATAACCCCTGGGCCTAGCGGTATAGAATGAGTCCCGATGGTTTCGGTTAGTAACACAATCCCCAATACTAGTGCATGAACTCGCCAGTCTTTCCATAAATGTTGTGCTTGCGCTGCCATACTTTTCAGCTCCTCTCGTTTCCTTGTTATTTTATAAAAAAGGGAGCACGTCGCCCCCCTATTTCCTAAACCTCCGCTGATACTTCAACCTTTGTACCAGTTTTCATATATTGTAGCGTTGCTGCACCTAGTACTTTTGCAGCAATCAATAATGCTCGCTCGTCCAAGTCAAACTTTGGATGGTGATGCGGATAAGCTTCCTCCCATTCAGGGTTCCGAGCCCCTGTGAAGAAGAAAGTCCCTTTTACTTTTTGTAGATAGTAGGAGAAGTCCTCACCACCCATAATTGGTTCCGTTTCGTTTACAGCCTCAACACCTGGCACGGATTTGGCAAGTCCTGCAACGAATTCGGTTTCCTCCTTATGATTCACCGTTGTCGGATAGCCGCGAGTGTACGTATATTCATAGCTCGCATCTGAAACAAGGCATGTTCCCTTTACAACTCTTTCAATCTCTTGCTCTATAAAAGTACGAATATCCTCTTTAAACGTTCGAACCGTTCCTGTCAGGGTTGCTGTATCAGCAATAACGTTATACGGATTTTTCGCTTCAAAATTACAGACAGATACAACTGCTGATTCAAGAGGATCCACTCTTCGACTCACAATTTGCTGAAGGTTTCCGATAAGCTGTCCGCCAATCACAATACTATCCTTCGTCTCATGAGGTGCAGCACCATGCCCACCTTTTCCTTGAATCGTAATATCAAAACGGTCTGGAGCTGCTTGTAATGGCCCCACTCGGTAACCAATCTCTCCTAAAGTCTTCTGCGCTTGTAGGTGTGTGCCAAAAATGACATCGACACCTTCTAAGCAACCGTCCTCAATCATGGCGATTGCTCCACCCGGTGGTAGCTCTTCCGCATGCTGATGAAGGAAAACCACGGTCCCTTCGATCTCAGAT
Organism: Bacillus carboniphilus; assembly: GCF_039522365.1. Taxonomy (GTDB): domain Bacteria; phylum Bacillota; class Bacilli; order Bacillales; family JC228; genus Bacillus_BF; species Bacillus_BF carboniphilus. The sequence goes on from NZ_BAAADJ010000004.1 coordinate 168,126, forward strand.
TTCATGCTATTTAAAACTTTAGCAAGGCCCAGCAAGGTAGCCGTGTGACCATCGTGCCCACAGGCATGCATCACTCCTTCGTTCACAGACTTGAAAGGCACATCAGTCTGTTCCTGGATCGGCAATGCATCAAAGTCCGCTCTAAGTGCTACAGTCGGCCCTGGCTTGTCCCCTTTTAAATAGGCTAAAACACCATTTCCACCGACGCCCGTTCGTACCTGATGTCCCAACTCTTCATGATAAGTGGCAATGTAATTCGCGGTGTTGGTCTCCTCAAAAGACAACTCCGGGTGCTGATGCAAATGACGGCGAATCGCAACAATCTCTTCATACACTTCATCTAACTTATTAAACAATTGCTCCATTTCTTCCACTCCTCTTCAAATGTCGATTGGACCCGTCGAAACGGGTGGGGACATCAGACTCTATGAAAATATGTATAAAAAACAATCTACTAAGAACCCAATGCAAATATATTTAAACTCCATCCTACCACCATAGCTTTTCCTAATCAATATAATATTCTGAATAATGACAAGAAAATTTTACTATATTAACGATTTAGTGTGGTATAGAAACAGGAAATATCGGGTGATGAAAGGGGGCTGCCGATTATTAGCACATCAAGGGGTTAGTTAGAAAACATTGAGCTGAGTTCTGATAAACGGGGGCTGAGTTCTGATAAACCAGCGCTAAGTTCTGATAAACCAACGCTAAGTTCTGATAAACAGCCACTAAGTTCTGATAAACCAACGCTAAGTTCTGATAAACCAACGCTAAGTTCTGATAAACCAGCGCTAAGTTCTGATAAACCAGCGCTAAGTTCTGATAAACCAACCCTGAGTTCTGATAAACCGGCACTAAGTTCTGAAAACCAGTGCCTGAGTTCTGATAAACGGAAAATTTCAGCAAAAAAAGAAGAAGCGCAGAACGCACTTCTTCTTGGTCTATTCACTGATTCAAGCCCCAACTCTATTTTTCCCATTCTCTTTGGCAAAGTAAAGCGCCTCATCTGCTCGCTTCAGCATATCCTTAGGTAAATCACCATGATAGTATTCCGCAACACCAAAACTAGAAGTGACACGACCGGTTTCGCTAAACGAATAGAGTCGGATCGCGGATCGAATCCTTTCCGCTAATTCAATCCCTTCATCAATCGAATGTTTCTCAGCAATAATCAGAAATTCCTCGCCACCCCATCGTCCAAAGAACGCTGATTTTGGTAGATTCATTTGAACAACACTAGCAAGTTCCTTTAGTACCTCATCACCAACATGGTGGCCAAACTGGTCATTTACACACTTAAAGTTATCCACATCAAATAGAATAATAGATAACGATTTTTGATCATGCTTAGCATTATGCCAGGCCTCGTGTAGATGAATATCCATCTTTCGTCTATTCGGTAGATTTGTTAAATAATCGGTATTAGCATTGTGCTTCTCCACATCAGCCTGCATGAAAGCCTCTAAGATCGATTGAACATAGTAGAGAATCACAATAAACCCGAGAGTAGCCATATAAAATTGCACCAAAACATCTAACGTGTAGGTATCCCGATAAGGAGAGTGCAAGACATGTTGGACTCCCGGTATAACACTTAAGCTATAAATGACAATTGAAAAAGCTAAAGCTGCCTTCCCTTTAAATGTGAAAAAGAAAATAAGATATAATAGCGGTACCCAAAAAGTCACAGTTCCAATACTGTAGTTACCATCACGCCCCAGGCTTATATTAACATCGTTAAACATTCGGCTTAAAAAAATGACAGAACCAATCAAACAAACAGCGATTTCCACATAATAAAAGGGGATTTTTTTCCAAAAAAGAAGAACATAACAAAAAGCCAACCCCACGCATAAAACAAAAAATGTAACCGTATTCAAAGGACCCAACTTGATATCCCCTGTATATAAGGTCAACACAACTAAAGTAAATGCCAATATAAGGACTGGTAATAAAACTTTATAGATTCGTCTCTTTAACTGTATAAAAGTAGTATTTTTATAAAAATAGGAATTTGGTCTCAATACCCACTCCACCATTCTCACTTTGGGACTAACCTAATAATCAAAACTATTCTATCATTATAGGTACTTAATTACTAGAAACACACCTTACACTATATTCGCTATTAGTCCAAATTACCCTGCTAATTTTTAACAAAAAAATAGAGAGCCGGTTAAGCTCCCTATTTTAGTTCTATTTTCTTCTATCTTTATTCGAAAAACGTACATCAAAAAACTAACGGACTTCTGCCGCCATTTCATGGACGTGATGAACGGTTACGTATGCTTTCTGGTCTATGTCTTTTATAATGTTTTTCACTTGTATGAACTCATGTTTGTTAATGACAATATAGAGTACTTCTTTTTGGTCACCGGAATATCCACCGCGGCCTTCTAGTACGGTGATGCCTTTTGAGAGTTTACTAGTGATTTCTTTTAAAACTAAATCTGGTGAGCTGGAAACGATTAAAACAGCGATTCTCTCATCTAGCCCTTCCGTAATAAAATCAATCACCTTCGCCCCAATATACACAACAATTAACGTGTACATTGCTTTATTCAAGCCTATGACAAATACGGATCCCAAAATAACAATAATATCCATCGCAAGAATTCCTTTTCCAACACTCAAACCCCAAAGTTGATGAGCAATCCTAGCTAGTATCGTAGTACCACCAGAAGTACCACCTGCTCGAAAGATGAGCCCAATTCCTCCACCTACTAATAGACCAGCAAAAATAGCAGCTAGTAACGTATCTTCCGTAATTAGCTTGCCTGTTCTTTCCGTTATATAAAGAAACAAAGAACTGGATCCGATTGTAAATAGGGTATAAATAATGGTTCTTCTATTAAAAAACTTAAATCCGAGAGCAAGTAAGGCAATATTGAGTAAAAAATTCATTAAACCTGGTGACCAGCCAAATACATAATGCAGGATGACTGTAAGACCAATGACACCACCTTCTGAGAGAAGATTAGGAATAATAAAGTAGTTAATTCCCACTGCAAAAATCAAGGAACCTATAAGGATAAGCCCTAAATCCTGAATCCATTTTTTCATGATTGTTTCCTTTCTTGTTGTCCAAACGATTTAAACTATATTATCTCATTGTAAAGAGTTCCAAGCATCTCTGCAATAAAATGAAGTACCTTCCAATGCTCATCAAATTTGTATTTCCTACAAAAAAGAACTACCTACATCGGTAGTTCAATTCTGGACAGGTACTCCTCAACGTTACGATCCAAACCCAAGAGTTGATTGCCTTTTTACCAGGCGCACGTCCAAAGGTGTTTCCTGGTGATCAGACTCTCCATTTTCTGTTGCTTCGATTTTGTTAATAAGTTTGTTCGTTGCTGCCACACCGATATCATAAATCGGTTGTTCGACAGTACTGATTTCAGGCTCAACCATTTCTGTTAGTTTGATTCCATCAAAGCCGATGATAGCTACATCTTTGGGCACCTGATACCCCATTAGTTTTAAAGCTTTTAAACAACCAATGGCCATTAAGTCATTGGCTAAAAAGATACCGTCAACATCCTTATTCTCGTTCATCAGGATGGATGTTAGGGCCTTCCCACTCTCAAGCGTAAAGTCTCCTTCGTATACGATTGGCTCCAAGTCGGCCCCTAGACTTTTCACCGTCTCCACATAGCCTCGCTTCCGCTCAAGGGCAGGAGGGAAGGAATCCGGCCCACTGATATGAGCAATCTTTTTACAACCGACCTCGATCAAATGTTCAACCGCAAGTCGTGCCCCTTTAAAATTATCCAACCCAATGGAATCACTTGTATTATAATCAGCCGCTCGGTCAATTCGGACAAAAGGAATTTGCAATTTTTCAATTCCCTTCAGCACTACTGCATCGAACTGGAATGACGCCAAAATAAATCCGTCCACATACCGATTTTGAAGCTGTGTCCAGAAGTGATTGGACTGTAGTTCCCCTACTTGGGTATTGACTAGGATAATGCTGTATCCCTTCGCTTTAGCAACCTCTTCGATGGCTACGACAAGCTCTGGAAAAAAGGGATTCGTGATGTCTGGGATAATTAAAGCGATGGTCCGCGTCTTCTTTTTAGCCAGTCCGCGTGCAATCTCATTCGGCTGATAATCCAAGCGCTCCATTACTTCTTTTACTTTCTGCTCTGCCTTTGCACTTATATACCCGTTACTGTTCAAATATCGAGATACGGTCGCAACAGAAACTCCTGCTTCCCGAGCGACATCTCGAATCGTCACCTGCTTATTTTTCACGAATTCTCTCCTTTGGCCCGTGTTTTCTAGATGCTTTTATTATATAAAAAGGTCTGTTAAAAAACTTTGGTTTTTTACTGAAAAGGGTAATTTCTGTGCCGTTTATTCCAGTTTATTACATAATCGGCACAGAAACTGAAGTTTTTGTGCCATTTTTTACATATACTTACAGATTCGGAACAATAATAAATTTTTCTGTTCCCTTTTTCCCATTTCCTTACATATTCGGAACAGAAACGAACTTTTCCGGTCTCTTTTTTTCAATAAATTACAAATTTAAGATAAAATCCACTTTTTACTCAAACCCGGCTATCAATGACTCTATTAAAAAAGCCCAAGGAGCCCAAATCCTTCCTGGCCCCCTAAGCCTCCCTTAATTCATCTCTTTCAGATAAAAACGCTGGAATTCTGTTTCACCTTTTTCAAGCAATCCGAAGCCAACCATTCCGTATTCGTTCTCAATGCCATCATAGGCAAGCACTGGCACACCATTGATCTCAATCTGAACCGAAGTCCCTTGCAGAGCCACCTGAAAGTCATATTTCTCCCCAGACTTCCACTCAAAAGGAACACTCTTCAAACGTTTGAAACCAAAATCATTCTTCACCAAAGAAACCTGACCGTCACCATCAAAGCCTACAAAATAGTAACGCTCCGTTCCTTTCGCTCTAAAAATAACCCCATGACTTTGACCGCTAACCGGCTTCAATCCAGCTTCCAAAACTAGATCGCGTCCGTAGTAGTTACCTGTGAAAGAAGAAGTATCTTCACCATCCGAAACACCCTTCATAACCCCATCCTCAAGAGTCCACTCACCGCGGTGATGAGCAAACGGAGTCACACACTTAAACTCAACAGCTTGTTTCCCAAAATCAATCGAGTATTCGGCGTTTCCATAAATTCGGAACTCTCCAATATAAAACTTTCCAAACGAACGGTTATTTAACGGAGATGGACTTTCAACAATAAAGCCTACCTCATCGATCATGGCCCCATCCGTTTCTGGAATCACAAAATCAACCTCGAGCCACTCATCCTGACGCAGCACCACACGATCCAGCTTCAATTCCTCTTTTGTAAAACTATTTCGGACATAAGGAGTCAAATAAACATCCGCTCCCCCCTGCCACTTATCTAAGAAAATCTTAGCCGAAACCTTCTGACCACTGTAAGCTGTCGGAGCGAAGGTTGGCTTATATTTTTCATCATTAAATTCTTCGCGACGGTAAAATGGTTTGTAGAACACTTTACTAGAATCGCCTTCCACCATTCGGTCAAATAGAACCGATAGTGATCCTCGGCGACCTTCCACGCCATCCACACCTACGTCACTAGCACGCAACAACGTTTTAAAGCTATTACTCGTCTTAAACCCATGAGTCGCCCCAGGTACGGTAAAGTCAAAGTAAACTTCACCAAGACGAACCCCTTCCACTAACCAATCAGGTGCTTTCTCACCGTTCGATTCATATCCTAAGACCGCTAGCTCCTTACAGAAAGTCGGGATATCTAGCACATTCAGGTAACCAGAAACACTTGATGTTACAATCGCATCATTGATTGGCGCACGATAATGCACTGGAATACCGTCAATGCCAGCCATGACACCTAAAATCGTCCCAACATTCCCTGCATTACAGTCTGTGTCCCAGCTACACATCGTCGCAATTTCCACAGTTCGTGCAAAATTACCTTTCCCATATAACAACGCCAATGCACAAACACCAGCATTCGGGATAATGTGACAGACTCCGGTGTACTTGTCATAGCCCCATTCGTCCTCTAAGAACTGGCGGCACTTGCGGAAATCTTCTTCCTCCGGATGCTCCTGGTAAAAATCAATGACCGCTTGCACCACATCATGATACGTCGAATCTGATGGGATGACCGAAAGACCAGCTTCTACCACTTCATCCACGCTAATCGCTGAAAAAGCCTTCGAAATACAAGCAGCCATAAACCGCGCTCCATACAAACCATTTTTATCATGGGATACACTGGCTGCAATCTCCGCATAATCCGCTGCTTTCTCCATATTATTCGGGAACAACAATCCCCATGTATCGATAAAAATTTGTCCGCCAATCTGCTCGGCCATTATGAGACCATTTGTTTCAGCCGAACCGGATTTCGGTGCAGGAATTCCTTTTTTCAGATTCAGATAAGCCGTATGCTCCGTACTGATTTGGTCACCGCCCCACCAGAACATGCCAATGCCTTCACGTGAATAGTTCAACCACGCTCTTCCCACATCCTCTGGCGTTAGCTCGCGACCTTTCGCATCGTCAATCAATGCCCGGATAAAATAGACCGGTCCATTCGCATCATCATCTGCAGCGAATGTATGATAATCCTTCACATAACCCCGAATATCCCCGTGAATCTCTTTTATTTTTTCATAGGACCACTCACCTGGCTCAAGTGGTGCACCTAATCGAATTCCGACATTCATCCCTAAAAATCCAGCGTATACTTTTTCCAAGTAGTTTTCAGGTAACAATCTACTCAACTCCTACTCCCCAGTATTTCTCTCGAAGTACATTCTTCTTTTCTCATTCAGTTGTAGGTCTTCCTTGATGATCAATCTAGCAGTCTCTGAAAACTGATCCGCTACTTGGACTAGATTCATCTTGTTCGTTTCTTCTAAAAGCTCAACGTCTTCACGACGAATGACACTGTCACCGTACATCGCACCTAAGATCACGCCTGCCATCACACCGATTGAATCCGTGTCACGGCCTGAATTGATTCCATCTAAAATCGATCCGTAATAATCTCCATCATTCAACACCATGAAAGCCAATGCCATTGGTAACTCTTCAATTGAGAACAAACGACTTGGAGTGTAGTGATTAGAAGGCACTCCTACCTTTTCAAACTTTCGATGAACATCGTCTTTCATAGGAGAATACTTTTCTATCACTTTTTGGAAGGTAGCAATGACCGTATCCATTTCTGCTTTTTCAGCTCGCAAAGTACGCGCTGCTTCTGTTAAATCACGAATGGCTTCCTTCGTTCCATCTTTTGCATATAAAAGCGCCGTTTCCACAATGTCATCAACCGTTACATCTTCTTCAAACGCCTTCGCCACACAAGCTGCCAATACACCTGCAGCCTCCAGCCCGTAGCTATTTTGATGCCCCATTGCAAATAAAATTGCTTCATCGTAAGCAGCCTTCGGATTACCAGCATTCACTACTCCAATTGGAGCAATATACATCGCTGCTCCACAGTTGACCATGTTTCCGATTCCCGCTTCTCTTGGCTCACAATTGGCTAATACATGACGCATAAAGATATATTTTTCTGGATAGAAAAGGCGATCAATGATCATGGCTTCTCTACCAAACTCAGGGATGTATGTTTTTCTGAAAGCAATCTCCTTCACAAATTCGTTCCCCATATCATACGCGTCCAAGTGTCTTTTCTCAGTTTGATAGACATTGATGAGGGCGACGGTCATGAGCGTGTCGTCCGTGACCGTCCCGTTCCCTCTTTGTCTACCTAAGTTTAAATCAGCTGGGTAGTCCTGTTTGTACCACTTCGTACGGAGAGACTCGACCCGCTTATACATTTTTTTAATTTCTTCGTAGCTCAGTTTTTCCACCGGTGCTCCCATAGCATCGCCAAGAGCCGTGGATAAAACAACACCTCTTACTCGTTCTTTAAATGAAACCATAAGAAGAACTCCTTTTTTAAGTTTGTTTATACAATTAGGTACTTACATATCTGCAGTACTGTTGTTTATTGGTTAATCCTTTACTCCGCCTTCAAGTGCTCCTTTTGCGTAATACCTCAAGATTATAGGGTACAGGAGCAATAAAGGTACGATTGAGATAATAATGGTCCCTGCTTGTAATGACGCGAAGTCAAGGCTAGCTACCTGATCATAGGATAGTAAGTTTTGTGCGCCTACTAAGGATGCATTATCTCTTTCAACGACAAATTGTCGTAAAACGACCTGTAACGGCCATTTCCCTGTGTCCGTTAAATAGATGGTCGCGCGGAAGTACTCATTCCAGTGATACACCCCATAAAATAGACCCATTGTAGCTAGTGCTGGCTTTGATAAAGGCAGCATGATTCTTGTAAAAATACGGAAGTGTCCAGCACCATCGATTCGTGCGGCTTCCAAAATACTTTCAGGAACATCTTCAAAGAATCTCATCATGATGAACAAGTAAAAGATGTTGATGGTCTTATAAAGGATTAAGGATGCATACGTATCCAGTAAGCCTAAATCTTTAACAAGAAGATACTCTGGAATCAAACCTGGTTCAAATACCATAATGACGATCAGGAATATCATAACGATTTTTCGGCCAGGGAACTGGGTTCGCGCTAATACATACGCTGTCATCGATGTAAGTAACAAGTTTAGTGCCGTACCTACAACCGTGATGAATAGCGTATTAAATATACTTTTAACCACTAGAGGGTTTGATAATAGGATTTTATAGTTAATCAAAGAAAATCCTTCAGGAATAATACCTAGCCCACTTAATTCATGAACCTTCAGTGGATCTGAAAAGGACATGGCTAGTAAATGAAGAAGCGGAACTAGTACTGTTAGCGAAATTAAAAACAAAATGCTGTATATAATGATGGTCGATAAACTTAAGCTCTTTAATTTTTTCATCGTCGTTCCACTCCTTTCTACCAGACACCTTTTCCGGTAAATCTTTTTGAAATAAAGTGTGTACTTAAGATTAAGATAACCCCAATGACACCTTTGAAAAGACTAGCTGCTGTTGCGTAAGCATATTGTCCATTTAAGATACCAATACGATACACATACGTGTCTAAAATATCGATGACACTAATTACAGATGAATTCATCATGTTGAAGACTTGATCGAATCCTGCATTCATGAAAAACCCTAAGTTAAGGATAAATACCGTCATAATCGTACCGGTTAATGAAGGTAGTGTAATATATCTCATTTGTTGTAGCTTAGATGCTCCATCGATTTTAGCAGCCTCATAAAGGGACGGACTAATCTTCATAATAGCAGCCAAATAAATGATGGAATCCCATCCAGCGCTACGCCACATTTCTTGGAATACGAGCACCCATCGGATGTGGTCCTTACTTGTCATGAAATCTAAGGATGGCATTTGGAAGAAGTTCCTTAGTACGTTTACTCCCCCATCAACAGGATTTAGTAACGCAATCCAAATCCCTGCAATGACAACCCAAGATAGAAAGTGAGGCAAATACACAATGGACTGTACATATTTTCTAAACTTCCCAACTCGTACCTCATTGATTAAGAGCGAGAGGATAATAGGGATCGGGAAGAAGAATACAATTTTCATCACACTAATAATAACTGTATTTTGTAATACATCTATGAACGCAGGAGAACTAAATAGGATCTTGAAATGCTTCCATCCAACCCAAACGTTATCCCCTATGATTCGGTAGTCCTGAAAGGCCAGCTTCATTCCAATCAACGGAACCACATGGAAAATCGAGAAATAAACGATGGCCGGTAAAAGCATGGCATAAAGGACCCAGTTCGATTTAATTTGCTTGAGTATGCCCTGACTTTTCTTCATCTCGATACTCCTTTTTATTTACAAATTGAGTCACATCTTCTCGGTAGGGCATTCCCGTTTGGGCACCCTTTTTTGTGACAGAAAGTCCAGCGGCTATGTTTCCAAATTGAATACTTTCTTGAAGGCTCATTCCTTCTGCAATGGCAACGGCAAATGCTCCGGAAAAAGTATCCCCAGCTCCCGTTGTATCCACTGGGGTTACCTTCATGGAAGGAACTAAAGTGATGTCAGTTCCATCGAAGAAACGAACTCCTTCTTCCCCACATGTAATAATCAATTTGTTGGGATACTGCTTCAGCAGCTCTTCCATCGGTTGATTGGTGTTGAAAACGATTTGGTACTCATGCTCATTTGGTGTTAAGTACGTTATTTTTTCAATCAGCTCAGGTTTTAACAGCTGAGCAGGGGCTGGATTGACAATGATTGTTTTCCCTTGCTCGTATAAAAGCGGAACCAGGTACTCGAGCATACTGAGCGGCGTTTCTAGCTGAAACACAATGACATCATGTTTGTATAACTCTTGCGCAATGTTTTTTACGTAGTTAACGTCCGTATCATTATTGGCACCCGGCACTACAATAATTCGGTTTTCACTCTGACAAAGCTCAATAAAAGCAGCTCCTGTAGGTGATTCTTTTACATATTGAAGGTTTGCTAGATTGATATTTTCTTTTTCAAGCTTCTTCGCAATAATTTCGCTATTCTCATCATCCCCAAGAGAACCAAATAAGGAAACCTTTCCTCCTAGGCGAGCAGCTGAAACCGCTTGGTTTGCTCCTTTACCTCCCATGGAGAGGAAAAAATTCTCCCCCAGCACGGTTTCTCCTACCTTAGGGAGCACGCTTGACTCTATAAAATAATCCATATTGATACTGCCAACGACGGCTATTCTCTGCATGTTCATCATCCTAATCAATCAGTATGTTCATCAAAGGCGCATGCTGCTGTGCCCCATATACATCGCGATCTCCAACCGTTCCAGAGGAGATATCTCTAAAAATCGTAATCTTAATGCCAAGGGCTTGATCAAAGAAAACTAGATGCTCCACTTGGTCTTCTGTTAGATTGTAAAGTTCGCAGATGGTGGGAATGTTGATTTTCCCCGAGTTCTTTACTTTTTCATAACTTTCCTTTGAATCAAAAAAAATATCGAAAGTAAGCTCAAAGGGGCCAGCATTTTTACTGCGAAGTACCTTGGCTAATTCATATAATGTCGCCATAATCTCATCCCCTTTACATGTACTCAATTACGAATGGATTTTCGGTAATTTCCATTAGATGATAGACCGAGAATTCGTATACCGGTCCAAATTCCACATCACTTGGCGCAAATGGGAACGCTAGGTTTCCAGCGGTTGACTTCCGGTTCTCGTATCCATAATGCAGGAAGGTTGAGCGAACACTAGAGCAAATACTGCTGGCTAGCTCTTGTGTTTTGGCTACCACTTCGAACATGACTCCAATTTCATGACCCGTGAACGGAGCAGATTCTCTAGCTCCGAGGACTCCACTTTTACCATAGTTGTAGAAGTTTATGCTGTAATCCTCTTCTGGAATGTCTTCGTAATAGTGTTTGACTTGCTCAAGAACAAGATCTTCTATTTCTTCAATATTTTGTGTAAGAATAGGGTCTCGAACACCTGCAATAACAAACGTTCTATAGGCAACCCTTCTTGCTCCCTCAAGCTTGATAAAATATTGGTCATTTTTTAGTAGTTTGCTATTTTTAACCTCGACAACACCATCACTTACTTGATTGAATTCACATTCGCTGAGGTCGAGTGTAATACCTGGCCCATGAAGAATGAATGGGTGTTCTTTTTCGTAAAATGTATGTGCACTAACACTGGTCGTTGAGCACTTCCGGATGGGATTCAATGACTGAACCGTAAAGGAATCTTCTTTTAAAGTTCCTACAATGCAATCCTTTGTTGTTCCTGGTTCTGCACATAAAGCACCACATTCTAGAATTTTTCCTAGATGGTAGGCAAGCCCAGGGTCTTTTCCATGATGGATTCCAACGGCTGCGAACGGTGATGGATCGTATGCCCGGCCGCAAATAATAATGTCCGCTTCATTTTGCAGTGCCTCCAAGATTGGCTCGTGGCCCATCTGAGCGACGATGTTGTTTGTCTCTTGAATGGCATCAGTTGTTAATGCAGATATGTTTGGTGTAAGCGGCTTGATGTGCCCCGCATTATTTGCATTGATAATGGTTTCTTGGTCAAAATCTGCCCAAATCACTGCCATTTTAGCCTTGAGATTTCTCTCTGTTAGAATTTCTTGAATAATCTCAAGCGTCCACTCAACATGTGGTTTCGCACCAGCACCCCCTGCTGATCCAATAACGATCGGGATGTTACGAGGGACACCGTTTTTGATCAGAATATCTAAATCCTTCTTGGTTGCGCGTCGGCTCACAATAGCGACACCTGCACCTAGCTTGTGAGGGCCAGCATCCGTTGAGCCTGCATCTACCACAATCCCATGAACTTCTTCATCAAATGCGCGGTTAAACGATTCTTCCGGAAATCCATATCCTAAAATCCCACAAGGAGAAACAATACGTACGTCACTGCTGGTCATATTAAAACCTCTTTCATGGTCAATATACTGATGTGTAACCGGTTTCATATTTAGCTAAAAAGGAAGTCCTTCTGGTTATTCCAAACTGGACAGAAGAACTTTCTTTTAAATGTGTAACCGGTTCCATATTCTATATTACTCATGTTACTCTTACCTAAACCACGTGTCAACCCAAAATTCCGTTACTGACTGTCAGCCAAGCTTGTGGCTATATTTTTTAACGACGTCCCTTGCAGCTTCGGGATACATATTCCTTTTAGTTCATCTAACGTTTCTTTCCAAGTCTCCGGAACAGAAGTAGCTCCCTCATACGCTCCAGACAACGCTCCAACCATAGCCGGCATACTATCAGACTGTTTTGGCAGTAAGGATGCTAGCTGAATCCCCTGTTGAAGATTTCCTTTCGTACTTAAGAAGATAGAGTAGGCTATCGCTAACGTTTCTGGCGCTATATTTGCATAGTTATAAACTGCATTTACGACGTGCTTATTCCATTGAGGAACTGCAGCCAGTCCATTTCCGTTTGCCTCTTCTAAAATTCCGAGAGCCAAATCTATTTTTCTACGAATCCAGGAATTTTCAGGAATATATTTCAATCCTTCTTCTACTACTTCTTCCGGAGAAGCACCCGTTACAGCAACTGCAATACTAGCAGCCATCGCTTGAGCCGCATACACACCATCCTCAGCATTCGTGATGGAGGCCATTTTTTTAGCAATGTCTGCTGCCTTCTCAGGTTCCCCTTTATATAAAAGTCCAATCGGAACAGCGCGTGCAACAGCTCCATCATCATAGTGGTGAGGATTGTCATTCCCTGAAGCTGGCGGAAGGATTCCTTTTTTTATATTTTCAATGGAAGCTCTCTCACTAACACCGCTCCAGACTTCCTTTTCATCTTCTACTACATATTTCATCCAGCCTTTTAATAATGTTTCTTCTGTAATATCTAAGCCACTTTTGGCAAGAATTTTTGCTGAAACAACTGCAAACTCTGTATCATCTGTTCCACAATAGTCTAAGATTTCCTCACTCATGGCATGTGTGAATGGTAGTGAAATTTTATTGATTCGATGACGGTCCGTAATTTGGCTAAAACTCCATAGACGGTTTCTTCGTTTTGGAGGTAGGACGAGGCTTCTATGATACATGGCTGCAAAGCCAACTGAATCACCCATGGCTAACCCTAGAAGAGAACCATACACTTTATCAAATGACATTATACTGCCCCTCCTTGCAAAGTTCGTGTTAAGTCACTTGCGATATCACGAACATCAATTCCTTTAGTAGCTAATACACAACGTCCACGAATAATGTTAATTCGATCCTGCCAAGCCTTAGGGACTACACTTGCACCGTGTAAAGCTCCAGACAGTGCTCCATTCATTGCTGCAATCGTATCTGAATCTCGTCCGATGTTCACTCCCCCTAGGACAGAAGGAATGTACTCCCCTTTTGCAGCAGCAAATACGCCGTATGCTAATGGAATCGCTTCTGGCCCCATATCAGCCCAAGGATAGTAGAAAATCGAAACCTTGTTGTAAAGTTCCTCAATCGCATCTTGAACGTTGTTATATTTACGTCCAATTTCAACGGCTTCCACTATTTTTCTGTAGGTCCAAGAATCTTTAGGGATAGCGTTGATTCCAGCTTCAATTACTTTTTCCCAGTCAGTGCCAGTCATAGCATAAGCAACACTCGCCGCTACTGCTTGTCCACAGTAAACACCATCTCGGTCGTGGCTGACTCGAGCCTCTATTTCAGCTAGCCTTGCTGCTTCCTCTGGATTCCCTGCACAGTAAATACCGATTGGAGCAATTCTCATGGCCACCCCATCACTCCACATTTGGTGGTTATCGACCCCAGTGTTTGGTGCCACGAGTCCCTTTCTTAAATTAAAAATGGCCTCTACCTCACTGAAACCTCCACCTTTAAAGCCACCTTCTTGTGAAACCAGATATTTCGTCCATTCCTTTGTCATATCTTCGAAGGTTAATTTATTTCCATATTTTAAAATGATTTTTGCCGTTAACATGGTGTATTCGGTATCGTCTGTCCCGACTGGATCATCTGATACAAAGTCCTCAATCCAGCCAAACTTTTCTCTAATTTCCTCTAAAGCCAATCCCTCTGTCGGAGCCCCTAAGGCGTCACCTACAGATAGACCGATTAAACACCCATATACTCTGTCGTACCATTGTTCAAAATTCAAATGAGCAACCTCCTTGTGCAGTAGAACTTTTTTAGTGCAAATTCTTATTAAAAATGGCTATTTTCGTATATATTGTTCTTATTTTGCACATATGATTTAAGCGCAGTTGATTGGAGTGGAAGGTGCTTGACTCCTGCGGGAGGAAGGGACAAGGGAGACCCCGCAGGAGCGGTAGCGACGAGGAGGCTCCCGGACCGCCCGCGGAAAGCAAGCACCTGCAACGGAAATCAACGACCTATGTTTATGGAACCAAATGTTGTCTAAAAGCAATAAAGTATGCGAAAACAGCGTTAATAAAAGAGCCTGATTAAAGAAATAGTGGAGAACAGAGTCTCCACTTATCTTTTTTAACGATTATTTTAAAGTTTCATTCGCATATTCTGTAATTTGCTCTCCACCTGCACTGTACCAGTCTTCAACAAATGCATCGAAATCAGAGATTGGACGCTTTCCAGTAATCACATCTGTTGTGAATTCTTTGTACAGATTTTGCATAGCATCCCAGTTTGCTACGTATTCTTCTGGGATAATAAAACTATTATCTTCTGCATAGAATTCTTGTGCATCCTCAAGAGATTTTGAAGCAGACTCACCCAATAATGGTGTCTTTTCAGATACTGGAGTAGGAGAAGTGAATTCAACTGGCTCCCAGAATCTTGCAAACCACTCACTGTAATACTTATCAGTAAGCTCAATATTTCCATCTACAATATTGTAGTGTTCACCTTCAAAACCAAATCGGTCAATCATTTGTCCTTGTGGGCTTGCCATGTAATCTAGAATTTTGAATACAAGCTCTTTATTCTCAGATTGAGAAGAAATCGCAATTCCTCTAGATTCTTTCGTAACATCAGTAGCACCGTAGCCTTGGAATTCACCTTTTGCTGGTGGAAGCAATACTAATGATGCATCATCTCCATTTACTTGAACCATTTTACCATCGTAAATATCGATAACTTTACCAGCTGTACCAGGAATCACTGCTGCTTCACTATCATAGAAAGCTTTTTCTTTTGTATCCCATTGCTTTGTTAAAAATTGAGGATCTAATAATCCGTCCGCATATAATTTATGATAAAACTCTAATTTTTCTTTTTGTTGTTGAGAAACTCTTGCGTACTCATACGTACCGTCATCTTTCTTCAACCATGTTTGGTTAATTCCGAACGCCATGTCAAATGTAAAATCGATTTCAGCGATATCACCTGCAACCGTTAGTGCGTATGCAGGTTTACCATTACCACCTGGTTGCTTTTCAACTAATTCTTTAAAGAATGCATAGTAATTATCAACAGTTGGGTTTTCCATAAGTGCTGCTGACGTTTCCATTTGGTTAAACCAATCTCCTCTAATAACTGGAACTTTTGGAGCTAGAGGCTTAACCCATAGAAGATATGGATAGTTTTCAAGTCTTTGCTCGTTATATGGTTGAATGATATCCTTCAGATATTTAGAGTCCTCAATATAAGGTCTTAAATCCTCAAGTAATCCTTGCTCTGCAATGGCTTGATCGCCACCTTGGAAATAAATCATATCTGGAATCTCACCACTGTATAGCAAAAGGTTAAGCTTTTCAGCATAGTTACCTTGTGGAAGATCTACTAATTCAAAATTCACCTTAATATTTTCATCTTCTAATAGCCCTTTTTCAATAGCATCAAAATATGGTTCAGATACAGGGTTGGAGCTATTGTCATCTTTCATTACAATTTGAATCGTTGTTGCTTCTCCATCATTGTCTTTGTTATCTTGCTTTGTATCCTCTTTATCAGGAGAACAAGCAGCTAGTAAGCCCAAAACCATGAATAGGCTTATTAAAAGTAAAAAAGATTTCTTCATTTCATTTCCCCCTTGAATTTAATGATAAATGTGCTGATACTCTTGAGACTGAAAAAGAATGGCAATTCCCCTTTTACAGCAAGTCCTTATCTTGGGTGTCAAAGGCTGCGGGTATGCTACCTGTATTTTTCTTCAAATACTCAAAAAATATCAAGATGTGGAACCGGTTACATATTTCTTTAAAGAAAAACCAAACCAACTTCATCGTTCAGTTGTGTTGACTTGTATACTCTTATTTTTCAAATCTTGTTTGTGTAACCGGTTTCATATTCTTATAGTATTCATGTTACTCCCAACCACAGAACCTGTCAACCAAATTTTCCGACAGTTCGACAAGTGCCTGTCATGCCCCATAGAACAAAAATAGCCTCACTCTTTGTATGAATGAGGCCGTAAATCATATGTAAAACTTAAAATACTAAAAAAATATAATGGCTAGTTTCATTTTGAAACAGGTTTAAAACTTCCTAAAAACTGGATTCTATCATCTTCTCTTTCACCTAATGGATTTAATCATTTCTCCCTGTTGATTGAGTTTGCTATCCAAGTATTGACTGATTTCTAAGACGAGAGGATCATCCATACTCCCTACTCTTTCTTTAACCTTATACATCAATCCCCTTAATACATGGATATCATGACTAATCATCTCTAAGGACTGAGCCTTTCTATCATCCAAACTACATCCCCCCTCTGCCGTTTCTACTGGAGTTATTATTCGGTAACTGGCTGGCTTATTTAAAAACTTAGCCCCTAAAGCTTTGCGTCACCACTTTTCAGATGGCTTTGCCTTTTCGTATAAAACGCAATTTGGATTCTTCCATTTAGAGATGAAAGAAGAAGGTTTAGAAGTATAATACAGAATTTTTAGAAAAATTACAACAAAATGACATCATATTTTATAGGTGTGGGGTTCTGTGGATAGGTTTGTATTAAAATCCTTTTAAATCAGGATATTAAATGAGGTTTTTATCCTAGTTTTTCTGAGATTTCTTTTAAACGAGGATATAAGTATATTGGTTACTATAAAAAAACGCGAGGAACTGATCAGCCCCGCGTTTTAGTTACTTACCACTATACTAACCTTCGACACCAACGCCTCACCCGGCTCAATCACAGGAATAGATTCCATATCCTGAAAATCATTCATCTTACCCATCCACGGTTCCACACAAACAAAATCTTTCCCTTCTTCTGTCCAGAGCACCACATACTTGAACTCGGGTCCAAAGGATAGTGTCACCTTCTTACCTATTTCTTCAAGTGGGAACGATACTTCGTTGCCTTTTGGATCTAACACAAGGAAGGCTTCCTTTTTAGAATTCAGGTCTAGCGTCGGCGTATATTCCTTAACTTGATCATCGTTGTAATCAAGGTACTGAGTCGCATTCATATCGTATGTAAGCTTCTTCTGACTCGTTTTAAAATAAGGATGAAAGCCCGCATACATTGGCATGAAATGGTCCGACCTGTTCACATATTCTTGTAAGATAACCAATTCCCCATCCTTTATCTCATAGGTAAAAAGAAGTTCGAATTCAAAGGGGTACATGTTTAGAGTCTCTTCGCTGCTCGCAAGTCTGAGCGTAAGAGAAGCTCTTCCCTCTGTTGTCTGCCCCACTACTTCCCATGGGAAATCCCGAGCGAATCCGTGATTTTTCAGGTAGTAAGTTTCCCCGTCAATCGTGTATTCACCATTCTCAAGCTGACCACAAATCGGAAATAGAATCGGGATTCCGCCTCTAATGTTTGCCTCTGGATTCAACACGGTATCCTCATTGAGATATAAAATTTCCTTGCCATCAACCTCAAAGCCAATGATAATTCCACCACGCTCAGGTACAACGCGAAGTGAGGTACCCCCACCTCGTAGCTCCCATACCTGATAAGGTCCTAACTCTGACTGATTTATCTCGTACATTTTATTTCCTCCTACATTCACAAATACTTCCTCATCTTATTATGACCATAACATACACCCTGCACACCAATCGACATTTTTCCGGTGGTGACAGAACTTGTCGAATCAGACCAATCACCTATTAAACTTTTCTTTTAAATATCCGAAAAACATAGTATGAGAATGAAAGTTTTCGAAGTAGCCTTGTAAAGGTTTCAGAGTGCGGAAGGTTGGAGCCTTTTTTCGACTAAATTCGAGACACGACAGGTACCTGTCGAACACTATTACCATCTTAGGAGTGACAGAATGAAGAGTATTAAGTACAAGATTTTGTTAGGGTTCTCGGTTGTAATTTTCTTAACTTTGCTTTTAGGCGGGTTTAATTTCTTTGCGATTAAAAATAGCAATGAAGAAACACGTGATATGATTGATCGTCAGGTTCCCCTTTTGATTGCTGATGAGAAGTTAGCATTCAATGTGTCACAAGGGGTTGCATTAGCACGTGGTTATGTCTTGTATGGAAATGAAGAATACAAAGAAAGCTTCAACCGATATACTCAGGACAGTATCAAGGTCCAGGAAGAAATTTTAACGGCAAGTAACAGTCAGGAGATTAAATCTCTCATTGATACAAGTGAACTATGGCGTGAAATCATAGTGAATGAAGTGTTTACTGCATATGATAACGGAGACGTTTTAGAAGCGCAGAACATTTTGGCAACAAAGGTTCAGCCTATTGCTCAAGGTCTCATTGATGGTTTTGAAAAACTAGCACAAACACGAGAAGACAAAATCAAAGACGACGGACAGCAAATTATTCAAAACGGAAGTACCGTTTTTACAATTGGTCTAATCATTTCCATTCTGTCGATCATCCTTGGCGTGGTAGCAGCTATTATCACTTCCAGAATGATTACGGCTCCAATTAAAACGGTTATGGACCGAATGAAGCTCATCGCATCAGGTGACTTAAGTCAGAAGCCACTGAAGTCAAACTCAAAAGACGAAGTGGGTCAGCTTGTTGAAGCAACGAACCAAATGAACGAACGAATTAGAGAATTATTAAGTAAAATCAGCACTGTATCTGAGTCTGTTACGGGGCAAAGTGAGGAACTTACACAATCCGCAAATGAGGTAAAAGAAGGTAGTGAACAAGTGGCATCCACGATGCAAGAACTCTCTGCTGGGTCAGAGTCACAAGCCAACACCGCTGGAGACCTTTCATCAGCAATGGATTCATTCTCCGCAAAAGTACAGGAAGCAAACAGCAACGGAGAACACATTCACCATACATCGAACAATGTCCTTCAAAAAGCTGAAGAAGGAACCAAACTAATGGATCTATCTGTTCAACAGATGGCTACCATTGATCAAATTGTTCAAGATGCTGTCCAAAAAGTGAAAGGACTGGACCAGCGTTCTAAAGATGTGTCAAAGCTAGTATTTGTCATCAAAAATGTGGCAGAACAAACGAACCTCCTTGCCCTCAACGCTTCCATTGAAGCAGCAAGAGCTGGTGAACATGGTAAAGGCTTCGCCGTTGTAGCAGAAGAAGTAAGAAAGCTTGCTGAGCAAGTGACACAGTCGGTTAAAGAAATCACAGGAATTGTAAATGCGATTCAAACTGAAACAGGCACCGTTACTCAATCCCTTCAAGCTGGATATGAAGAAGTGGAAAAAGGAACAGCTCAAATTAAAACGACTGGCCAAACCTTTACAGCCATCAACTCTGCTGTAAACGAAATGGTTCAAAGCATCCAAGGGATTTCTTCTAACCTAGCTGATATCGCGAAAAGTAACCTAGAAATGAACAAATCCATTGAAGAAATAGCTGCCATCTCCGAAGAGTCTGCTGCTGGTATTGAACAAACATCAGCCTCTGTTCAGCAAACGAACAGCTCCATGGAAGAAGTAGCTGGAAGTGCAGATCAACTTGCTAAACTCGCAGAAGAGTTAAATGACTTGATTGGGCAGTTCAAACTATAATTTTCATAATAAAAAGGCCTCACAGACCCGTTCTGCTTGAGGCCTTTCTCTATTAAACTTCCTTCAAATCAAACGAAATTACACGATCCGTCTTCGGATTATATAAAACCGTTCCCCGTACTTTAATACTCTCCTGTGGGGACTGCAGGTTAAACTCATACACTTCCCTCGTCTGTTCAGCCGACACTTCTGTTTTACCAATCGTCTTATAATCCTTCACCTGGTAACCTGGATAAGCCGTTTGAGTCAGCTCTAATAAATACTTGCCCCACTTCTCCTGTTCTAGTTCTGGAGATGGAATAATCTCAACATTGATTACACCCTGATTGGTACTCGCCCCCAGAGTCTCAAACGCCTTCCGATGAAGGTTAATCTTATTAGCCGGGTAGCCAGCCACCTGATCGACAACCGTAACAATTACCTCTCTACCACCGGGAGTAGAAAGATTCCGAACCTTTAACGATTCTCCACATTGATAAGGTGAATTCTGAGAAACCGCAACCGTCATATATTTATTGTCCGACCATGGAATTCCGCACTTCGTTACATTCCCACCATCCGTCCACGAAGCCTGCCCACGAACGGGTTGCTGACGCATCATGAACCAATGATACCTGTAGTCATAATAAGAATACTGCCCATAAGAATTCGCTTGATATTGTCCATACGGATTCCCGTAATAATAGTTCTGATACATGTTCATACCTCCTGTCATCAAACCCCCAGGATAGCTTATGCTTGGAAAAGTCTAGGTTGTGACTGGGAGTTGGTAGTCTATGGATGAACGTGGGGATATGGTGGGGGGAAATACGCAGGGATAGCGCGGAATACGCTCGGATGGCGTGAAGATTACGCAAAGAATAACAAGGCAAATCAAATTTAAACAAACGTTTGTTTAAATTTTTCATTACAGCTCCTTAGTAGATGAATTCACTGTTTTACTACTAAATCGAATAACCATCACAAGTAAAAAAGCATTCAAGTTATCGACTTGAATGCTTTTCGCCACTTTTATGATGTGTGTATTTCTTTGACACGTCCCACCTGGCCATCTGTTAGCCTTACTTTTATTCCATGTGGATGGAATTCCGATTTGGTGAGAATATCTTTCACAATGCCCCTAGTAAGCGCACCTGTTCTTTGATCCTTTTTTAAAACGATATCAACAGATATACCCGGTGAAACGTTTTTTCGATGTTGACCATTCATTAGCTACCCATTTTTCTACGAGTATTACTAGGCTTTTTCGTTTGCTGACTTTTCATTTTTTTCGTAGAAAGATCTGCATTTGTATTTCCTTTACCGGCCGAATTTTGGTTCTTTTTGTTTGCCAGCTGCTGCTTCATAGCCTCTTGTAGGCTCATTTTCTTTTTGGGCTCATTATTTTCTGCCATTGGAAGTGCCTCCCTCAAATTTATGCTAGTTCGTCTATTATAACTTATTACGATTATGTGTGATAAAAGTTCGAAAGTAAATATAAAGGGATGAAATTATTATTGGAAGTGGGTCAAACCGGGAGTTTTATGGCTTCTACTTGAAGCTTCACCGCCCGCCCTTATCGGAAACTTTGAAGCTTCTATAAGAAATTTCACTGCCTCTATCAGAAAATTCCCTTTCCATATCAACTGGCCTCATCATTACCGCTCCACAATCTCAACCCCACGTTTCAGCATCTCCCGAATATAAACGTCCCCCGGCACGACTTTTTCCGGAGGCACCACGCCTCTTTCTGTAATGGTTTGGTTTCCAATCATTTGTGCGACAACCGAAATCGTATTGGCCGTTGCACGCGCCATCGCTGTTACTTGGTTCACTCGATCTTTAAAGGTAACCATTTCGTACTCATAACTCGAAGGCTCGCCATCCTTAATACCACTCACTTTTACCCGAAGAAGGACCACATCATCTTTATCCTTCAACTCAACAATCGGGTCAATGGCCTTTAATAAAACGTCCCTCGGTCGAACCTTTTGACCGTTCACTTCCACCTCGTAATCCGCCTTCGTTAAATTCAAATCTACTAACAGCTTGAATTTCTCAGCATGACCTGGATAGCGTATCGTTTTATATTCCAGCGTATTTAAGTATGGAAATGAGTTCGGCAAGGTCGATGTTCCACCAGAAGTATGGAAGGCCTCTAATGGCCCGAATTTTTCAAAATAAATCTTTTCGACCTCAGAAAGAGATGGCACCTCAACCATACTTCCATTTCGAATGATGAAAGACGGATCGGTATAGTGGTCCATCAATCCTTCCATAGAAAAAACATGATTATATTCGAGCGGCGGCTCTGGTCTAACTGGAATTCCTCCAACATACAGAAATACCGAGTCCGCCTGATCGAGCTGACTAACCCCATAGCCTGACAAAATGTTAATCATGCCCGGAGCAACCCCTAAATCAGGAATAATCGTAACACCTGCAGCCTTCGCTTCCTCATGAAGCTCTAAAACTTTATCCGTAATGTGCCCAATATGGCCACCTAAATCAACTGAACTTACTCCTACTTCAATGGCCGTTTTTGCCACAATTTCATTAAAGGAATAAAACAATGCGTTAATAATCACGTCAAACTGCTTCATAAATTGAGCTAAACTTTCCGCATTCCCTGCATCCACTTGATAGGCTGTCAACTTTAGGGAATTGAGCTGTTTACACACCTTTTCAGCTCGGTCTAAATCAATATCCGCCAAGCCAACACTTTCCACACCATCACTTAACACCAAATCACGAGCTGCTTCCTTCCCCATCAATCCTGAGCCGAGTACCCCTATTTTCATAGTTTCAATGATCCCCCTTTAGACATAGATATTATTTTCCACAGACAGCATCTTCAAAAACTATATCTAGGGATGTCGATGTATAGCTATCTGGTTCGGGAATTCAATTTCAGATAGTTGAAGTTTCGCTTTACAACCTAAAACTCCCTATAGATTTTTATATGTTAGCACTTGCGAAAATATAATGGATTAAGCTGATTACAGGAAAAAATCACCAAAAAGGAGCAGGAATGATCTCCTGCTCCTAAACGGGAATTTTCACTATAAATCTCGTAATCTCATTGGCTGATTCAATCGATATGTCCCCGCCATAGTTTTCCACAATTTCTTTCACAATGGCTAGCCCATAGCCTCTAGTCTTTTCCTTTGCCTTCTTTGTACTAAACCCATGCTGAAAAATTTGCTCCCGATGGTCATCCGGAATAGTGGGGCCCGTGTTTTCAACTTCAAAATAATAGGTTGAGCCGTCTTTCTTACACACCACTTTTAACTTGCGGTCCTCATTAGGTAACGCCATGGTTGCATCCATCGCATTATCAATCAAATTGGACAATATCTTGATTAAATCTGTCGTTTTTACTTCTTCAAACTGATCCTTATGCACCTCAAAATCAACTGAAATCTGGTTATTTTGAGCAGCTACCCACTTTGTTTGTAAAAGAACCAAAAGTGCTGGGCTCTCTACGTGAAAAGTAGAATCCACAAATTGGACCTCTTTTTTCATTGATTTTACGTACGCCGCTGCTTGTTCGTAATGGTTCAACTCAAGCAACCCATGAACCACCTGTATATGGTTGGAAAAGTCATGTCTGATTGATTTTACCGAATGAATCAACGTACGAAATTCATCCTGGTACGTCTGTTCCGTATCCCCAACAGCTTTCTTTAGCTCTTTTTTATACCAATTTTGAATGAGTAAAAAGGTAAGAACCAAGATCAAAACTATACCTACGTTAAAAATAAACGTCGACATGCTACTTTTAACGACTTCGTCACCAATCGAATTCAATGTCTTCGTACTCATGTCAATGCCGATATACTCAATGACTTCCCCGTTTTCATCTATAATAGGAGCTCCAACCGTAAAATAATTTCCGTAATTTGGGTCGTCAATGACATCCGTATAGAAGGTTTCTCCTTCATAGGCTAATCTCACTTGTTCAGGTGGTACCGTACATTCCTCACCTATTGAAAAATTGGGAACATCCTCAGGAAGGCCAACGATCATCCCTCGGGACAACTCTGGACTTTCAATTTTCAGGGTATACACATACAAAGCACCAATTTGTTCTCGAGCTTCATTTAAATAGTCCCGAATTTCCCAATATTCATCATTCATCGTAGGGTTTTCTTGAAACTTTTTATATGTATCAATATCAATCGAATCGGCAATCGACTTTGCCATTTCAAGCGTTTGATTCGCAATAGACATGTGGACAGCCTTCTTCGTACTCATATAGGAAACGACAACGTTCAATGCCGTTAATATAAGTAAGATCAATATGGAAAAAGTAATGACCTTCTTCACTTTATCCAAATTCCGTAGCGTTCCATTCTGGGAGAGTAATTTGTTCATCGGAGTACCTCAAAAAAATAAAATAATTCTTTCATTTTCGACAATTTTCGCACTACTGTCATTATATCACTTTTTAATAGATTCAGGGCAGTTAAATACACTAGAAAAGAAGTTTAAAAAAACGTTTGTTTAAACTTTTTTCATGTGCTCAGGAAAATACAAATTCCCATAAAAATCCATTCATTTTCTTCTAATTCACACAAACATATTCCCGTCCACCACCGCATAAAAATCATAGTAAAACAAGCACTAGATGGGATGGATACGATATGACTGTTTTTGATGAACGGTTCATTTCTGTCATAGATCAGGTAGACAACTGGGAAGAAGCAGTCCGATTAAGTGGAAACCTACTTCTTCTTGATGGAAAAATTGAACCCGGCTATATAGATGCAATGATTGAGAACATTCAAAAGCTCGGACCATATATCATCATTGCCCCAAAGGTCGCCCTCCCCCATGCGCGTCCCGAAAGTGGCGTAAAGGAGAAAGGAATCAGCGTCCTTGTATTAAAAGAACCCACCTATTTCGGTCAAAACGAAGTGAAGCTTCTCATCTGTCTTGCAGCCGTAGATTCGAGTTCTCATCTTCATCTCCTCCAAACAATCGCAGAATGGCTTCAAGATGAGAACACGTTGAATCGAATAATGGAAGCGCAATCCGTCGAAGAACTCCATGAAGTGTTATCCAAGTTTTATATATAAAAGGAGTGAATGAGTATGAAGATTCTAGCTGTATGTGGAATGGGCTTTGGATCCAGCCTCATGTTAAAAATGACTGCAGACCGAGTCCTCAAAAAGCATGGCATCAAGGCAGACGTAGAAGCATGTGACATTGGAACCGCAAACGGTATTCAAGCAGACCTAATCCTCACCAACCAAGAATTCGTATCGCAACTGGAAGGAGGTCGTGCCGATGTAAAAGCCATCAAAAACATCGCAAGCGAAACCGAAGTCGAACAGGCCATCCTGGCGCATCTAGGGACATAGGGGACAGGAACCTTGTCCCACTTGTTGCACTGGCGGCGCGGCGGGATGGGGTCGGGCGTGCCCGGGACAGAGGGACAGGAACCTTGTCCCACACCATTCAACTATACAAAAGGGGTGTAAACAATGGGTTTTTTCGAGTTTTTAATGGATGAGATTCTCAGTATTCCAGCAGTCCTTGTAGGTCTTATGGTTTTGATTGGGCTCCTCCTTCAGCGTGAAAAGGTCTCAAAATTATTATCAGGCACACTCAAAAGTATCATCGGCTTCCTGATTCTCGGTGCGGGTGCTGGCGTCATCATCGGTTCTCTTGATTCACTTGGTGGCATTATATTTGACCGCTTCGACGTCCAAGGCGTCATTCCGAACAACGAAGCGATCGTGGCACTTGCTCAGCAAACGCTTGGAGCCGAAACTGCTCTCATCATGGGCTTTGGTTTTATCGCAAACATTCTATTCGCTCGCTTCACTCCAATGAAGTACATCTTCCTAACAGGTCATCATACTTTCTTCATGGCAGCTCTTCTATCTGCAGTGCTTGGAACAGCAGGTCTATCCGGGTTCTGGCTTGTACTTATTGGTTCTCTTATTCTTGGTTTTGTTATGGTGCTTATGCCTGCCATTGGTCAGCCTTTCATGCGCCAAATTACAGGTGGAAATGATATTGCGATCGGTCACTTTGGAACAATTGGTTATGTCGCTTCCGGCTATGTCGGAAAAGCGGTCGGAGATAAAAATAAAAGCACAGAGGATATGAAGATCCCTGAAAACTGGTCTTTCCTTAGAGATTCTCTTGTGGCAACTGCAATCACGATGGTTGTTATGTTCGTTATTCTCGTGCTGGTCGCTGGCCCAGATGTGGTGGCAACTTACGCTGGTGAACAAAACTACATTATGTTCGGGATTATGCAAGGTGTGACGTTTGCTGCTGGATTCAGCATCATCATGGTTGGGGTTCGTATGATTCTAACGGAAATCGTACCGGCATTCCGCGGTATCGCTGAAAAATTAGTGCCAGGCGCAAAGCCAGCATTGGATATCCCTGTTGTGTACCCTTATGCGCCAACGGCTGTATTGATCGGTTTTATTGCTAGTTTCATTGGCGGTCTCATCAGCATGTTCTTACTCGGAATCTTCTCATTGGCGCTCATTATTCCAGGACTGGTACCTCACTTCTTCACAGGAGCAGGTGCTGGGGTGTTTGGAAACGCTACAGGTGGCCGAATCGGGGCTGCAGTTGGTGGTTTCGTTAACGGCGTGCTGATCAGTTTCATTCCAGCCTTCCTTCTTCCTGTTCTCGGAAACCTAGGTTTCGAGAATACAACATTCGGAGATTCAGATTTTGGTGTGATTGGGATTATCGTAGGGTTTCTTGCTAACTTGTTTTAGTTTGTTTTAATAACCGGATTTTCATCATATATCTTTTAGCGGGCATTGAATTTCACTTCATTGCCCGTTGTTGTTCGGTAAGGGTTGGAATGGGGACTTGGGTTTACAGTGTACCGAACGTGAAAACGGCTCTCGTTTTCTCTTTTAGTTCCTTTTTCATTGCACCAACCCCAAAACTGGCACTCGGTTCTACTTCTAGTTCCCATTTGCACTACACCTAACCAAAAACCGGCACTCAACCCACTCTCAGTTCTAGTATCTTCCCCCACCACGATAAAAAAACAAAATCCTGGAGGTCCATCACCTATGCAATACTTAGACATCCAAGCTCAAAAAATCCGCCAAGGCGTGATTGAAACTGTATATCGCCAAAAACAAGGCCACCTCGGCGGTCCTCTTTCCATGGCAGATATCCTAGCCGTACTCTATTTTGATGTCCTAAACATTGACCCAACCCAGCCTCAATGGGAAGACCGTGACCGTTTCGTTCTGTCAAAAGGCCACTCAGGAATCGCTTTATACGTAGCACTCGCACTCAGAGGCTACTTCCCTTATGAGGAGCTTTTCACATTTGACGAGCTACATTCGAGACTCCAAGCTCACCCAGATATGACAAAGCTGCCTGGAATTGATATGTCCACCGGCTCACTCGGCCAAGGTTTTTCTGCAGCAGTCGGCATGGCACTGGGGGCAAAACTGCAAGGAAAAGCCTATAAAACTTACTGTCTCCTAGGTGACGGAGAATCCCAAGAAGGTCAAGTATGGGAGGCAGCGCATGTTGCAACTCGCTACAAACTCAACAATCTCATCGTGATCCTTGATAACAACCGGCTTCAACAATATGGTTGGGCCAACGAAAACATCAAAAGCCGCAGGCCACCAGACAGCAATCCTGCAGAAAAGTGGAAAGCATTCGGCTGGAACGTCCTTGAAATAGATGGCCACGATACACGCCAAATCAAACAGGCCCTGACCGACCTACCTAACCGAAGCAAGCGAAAGCCCAGCATCATCATCGCTCACACCATCAAAGGAAAAGGCGTCCGTTTCATGGAAAATCAATTCAAATGGCACTCAAATGTACCGACCAAAGAAGAATACCATGAGGCAATGAAGCAATTGAAAGAAGGGATTCCACAATGAAAGTGACAACAAAAAGCATGAGAAATGCCTTTGGAGCTAAACTTGCGGAGATGGCCAAAACGAATCCTAAAGTCGTTGCGCTCGACGGTGATCTCGGGAACTCAACCCGCTTATCCATGGTGGAAGAGCAGAACCCTTCTTCCTTTCTTCAAATGGGCATTGCTGAACAAAACATGGTCGGAGTGGCTGCCGGTCTAGCTACAACCGGCATAATCCCGTGGGTCTGCAGTTTTGCCGCCTTTTTAACGAGGAGAGCCTATGATCAAATTGTGGTTAGTGTGGATCAACCATCCCTCAATGTAAAATTAGTGGGTGCTTATAGTGGATTGCTCACTAGTAACACAGGCAAATCCCATCATTCTTTTGAGGACATTGCACTCATGCAAACCCTTCCTAACATGGTGGTGATCGCACCTGGAGATGCAGAGGAAACCGTTCAAGCCATGGAAGCAGTGAATGAACATAAGGGACCAACCTACCTCCGTTTATCCAGAGACGAAACGTTAGAAATTCTTCCAGGATCTGACCACCCATTCACCATTGGCCAAGGACGAATTTTACATGAGGGTGAAAAAATAGCCGTACTAAGTACGGGGAGCATGTCACCTAGAGTCTATAAAGCTGTTAAAGAACTTGCTACTGAAGACGTTCAACTCACCCATGCTCACTTCCCTACCATTAAACCTTTAGACCACAACCTTTTAAAAAAACTAGCTGAATCCCACTCGCACCTCGTAACAGTCGAAGAACATTTTATATCAAGTGGTTTTGGCAGCGCGGTCTCTCAGTATACTAGTTCTCACCACCCTATTCTTGTTACGAGAATTGGAATAGAAGACGAGTACAGCCAATGTGGTAAGGATCAGGAGTTGCTTGATTTTCACGGGTTAAGTAGTGAAAAACTGAAGCAGACCTTCTACAATTTTTATAACCAAGGTTGTAGTCAACATGATTAAAGCACTCGCTCTCGATATGGATGGCACCATGTTAAGTCCTGATGGAACCATTTCACCCATGTTAACCAGCTATCTCAAGAAATTGCAGGCAAATGGAATGCGAGTTTTTCTTGCGACTGGACGTACTATGACAGAGGTCAAAGAAGTCCTACCGGAAGACTTTGAAGCTGACGGAGTTGTAACCGCAAATGGAATGGGCTGCTACATCGGTGAGAGCCAGATTGCACAAAACAGCCTAGCACCCAAGTTAGTGGAAAAAGTTGTTGCCATGGCTAAAAAACGACAGCTATATTACGAGATTCACCCTGATAACGGCTCGAGATTTTCTTACAAGGCTGATCAACATTATATGTATTCGGAAGTTAGTGGGGATCCTCCTATCACCTTACACGAGCATGAATGGCACTCCAGAAAAAACGCAGTTGCTCACAAGATTAAATGGGTCCAACAGTCACCGCTTAAAAATATTGTGAAGGTCTATTTCTTCAGTATGGATACGGCAAAAATATCCGAGTGGAAACAAACCCTAAACGAGCTAATGAAAAAAGATGAATTCTCTATTTCTTCTTCCTCTCTACACAATGTAGAAATCATGACTGAAAGTGTATCGAAGGCAACTGGACTCGAGCTTTTATTGACAAAGTTTAACCTAGCTCCATCCCAACTTTTAGCCATCGGCGACAGTGAAAACGATATTCCCATGTTCCAGCTTGCGGGTACTTCTGTTGCTATGAGAAATGCTGAGAACTATATAAAACACCAAGTTGATGAAATCACAGAACACTCCTATGAAGAGGATGGGCTTTATTTATATTTAGAAAAAAGGTTCAAAGAGGGTGAGTAATACATATCACCCTCTTTTTTACTTGTCCGACATAAAACGACTTCGAATTTCCCTGGAAATGAAATGAATGCTTTTATAGCAATAATAGTTTGACCTTTAAACAAACGTTTGTTTAATTTCGCGTGTGTAAAACTATGTTGAAATTTGTTGCTATAATAGCTTAGAGCAAATCACTAATTACTTCTTACGATAGAAAATAAAAACAACCATTTCTTCAATGGAATTGGGTGCTTCTCAATTCAACTTCTCTTCAACAACAAATAAACAAAATATGGCGCACCAATCAATGCCGTCATGATCCCTGCTGCAACTCCCTCAGGGTCAGCTAGATTCCGACCAATCGTGTCTGCTAGCAGCAACAACCAACCACCGAGCAAAACCGCAATCGGTAAAAACAACTGGTGTCTTGGTCCTACTAATGCACGCGCAATATGAGGTGCCATAAGTCCAACAAATGCGATTCCTCCTGTAACGGAAACGGCCGAAGCAGCCAAAGCAACAGCGGTAAACAACAGCAAAAAGCGTTCCTTTTTCATTGGCATCCCAACGCCAACGGCAGTTTGCTCATTCAAGCTAAAAATATTCAACTGATTGGCTTTATACAGTGTGAAAGGAATCAGCACCACGAGCCAGGGTAACAACGCTAAAATAAAGGGCCAATCCGTTCCCCAAATACTGCCTGCCAACCATCTGGAGATGAAGTCGACTTTTTCCCGTTCGGAGGATGAAATCAACAACACCATGGTTCCTGACATAGCCATGGAAAAGCCGACACCGATGAGGATCAGCTTAACCGGTTGGAAGCCTACTTGCTTGCTGTAGGAAAATAGGAAAATCAAGATTGAAACAATCAGTGCCCCAATAAAAGCAACAACTGGTAACAAATAAATAAAGGTTCCAGAATCAATCGGGAAGTAAAGAAAGAAGACTGCCACTGCGACTCCAGCTCCCGAGTTAATCCCGATAATCCCTGGATCAGCTAAATCATTCCGTGTGACCCCTTGTAAAATGGCACCAGATACCGCTAAGGCCATACCAGCTAACAGCGTGATTACAATTCGGGGCAATCGAACCGAAAATAAGACGAATTCTTCTTTAAAAGTCCCCTGCCCCAAAATTGTTGGTAACAACCGGTCGATCGATAAAGAAGAGTATCCCATTGACATGCTTGTTACCGTCGTCACCACAATCAATGCTAGAAAAACCACAACTAGTAATCTTTGTTTTTTAATTAAACTTGGATGAATCATGAGAACGCCTTCCCTCCCTTACGTACGATCATGAGGAAGAAAGGAAGACCTAACATCGCTACAATGGCCGTTACCGGCGTTTCAAACGGTGCATTGAGATTTCTCCCAATCGTATCGGCAATGAGCATGAACGTTGCACCCGTAATGGCGGACATCGGCAAAATAAATCGATAATCAGTCCCTACGATAGCACGGACAATATGTGGAATCATAAGACCAATGAAAGCTAGGTTTCCAACTAAAGCAACAGAAGCACCCGCAAGTAACACAACGACAATAAATAAAGCGTACTTAACCTGGGTTATTTTCTGTCCTAAACCGACGGCTAGCTCCTCATTCAAACTGAGAATGGTAAGCTGTCTGGAAAGGAAAATAGCAATCAATATCCCCACTACGATAAAAGGAACAATAACCTTCAGCTGTCCCCACGTCGTTCCGATAATGCCACCTGCACTCCACATGGAAACTTCCTTTGAGATTTTAAAATAGATTCCGATCCCTTCTGAAATGGCAAAAAGAAAAGCTGAAACCGCAGCCCCTGCTAGGACAATACGAAGTGGAGAAAAACCACCTTTTTTGGCTGCACCAATACTCACCACTAAAATCGCACCTATCGCGGCACCGAAAAAGCAAGCAATCATAATGGCAAAGTAGTTAGCCGATGGAAGCAGCGCAACGGTTAATGCAAGGGCAGCACTAGCCCCTGCTGTTAAACCTAGTAAACTCGGATCCGCGAGAGGGTTTCTTGTAAGCCCCTGCATAATCGCACCGGACACGGCAAGGCCAGCCCC
Source organism: Bacillus carboniphilus (assembly GCF_039522365.1). GTDB lineage: Bacteria > Bacillota > Bacilli > Bacillales > JC228 > Bacillus_BF > Bacillus_BF carboniphilus. The sequence goes on from NZ_BAAADJ010000004.1 coordinate 200,189, forward strand.
TACAAAAATGGCTGCAATTTCTCGCGGTAAACGAATTTCTCTGATCATCGTGATGGTGTCTGTTTTTACTTCTGACGTAAGGGCAAGCCAAACTTCCTTCACACTTGTATCAGCCGCTCCAAAAATCATAGAAACAAAGAATGTCGCAACAAACAAGAGTGTGATGCCTATGAATTTATATAAAACTCTTAAATGATTAGTGGTCATGCGAATCAGCTCTTCTTTTTATTTAAAGATTTTTATTCTCCTAAGAAGGAATCCATAAAGAACTCGAGTTGGAAATCAAGAGTAATCGGATCATTAAAGTAAAACTCTTTCGAATCCACAACATAAGTATTGCCATTCTTAACTGCCGGAATGTTTTTAAACGTTTCAGTCTCCATGAAGGAAGACTCTTTCTCTTCTGCCTTACTAACTATGAGATAGTCCCCTACGAATTCAGGTAAAACCTCAAGTGACAACGTATAGTAACCTGGTTCTAACGCTGTTTCTTTTACCTTTTCAGGCATGTTTAGCTTCATTTCTTGATAAAGAATTTCTGTTCCACGTGCCCAGTTATCTCCGAAAACATATAGCTCTTTGTCAAAGTTTTCAATAACCGTAACCGTAGCATCTTCACCGATTTTTGCTTTAATGTCTTCTCCTGCTGCCGCCGCACGCTCTTTGAAGTCATCAATCCAGTTTTGAGCCTCTTCTTCTTTATTTAATAGTTTTCCAATTTCTAAGTGTTGCGTTAAATAGTCCAGTTTTCCATATGTAAACGTGACAACCGGTGCAATTTCTTTTAGTTTATCGACGTTTTTCATAGTAGAAAGACCGATAATTAAGTCTGGATCTAGTTCTATAATTTTTTCTAGATTTTCGTCTGTCACTTCTTCGACACCCTCTAATTCATAGCGAGGATTCATTTTAGACCAAGAGTCAACACCCACAACTGGGACATCTAGGGCTAATACATTTCCAGCAAACGTTGAAAGAACGACTACACGCTGTGGATCAGCAGGGACTTCAACTGGCCCATTTTCAGATTCGTACGTAATCGTTTCGGATTCAGTTTTAGTGTCAGAAGATGAATCTCCCGATGTTCCTTGATCAGCAGTAGCTCCACAAGCACTAAGCACGAGCGCCACTAACAGCAGGAATGAAAGTCTCAATTTCTTCATGTTTATCGTCTCCTTTTATCAGATCGTAGGTCATACACATCGGTTTATTGGTCCTTGGGTCACGTCCAATCGAAGCATCGATTTGGAAAACGGTTCTAAGTACGTCGCGAGTTATCACTTCATCACTTGTTCCCGCTTTTACAATCTCTCCATCCTTCATAGCAATCATGTAATCTGCGAAACGGGCTGCCTGGTTTAAATCGTGAAGAACCATCACAATGGTACGCTCTTGCTCTCGATTTAATTTTTGCAGAAGCTCCAAAACTTCTAGTTGATGAGCCATATCGAGATATGTAGTTGGTTCGTCAAGAAAAATCATGTCTGTTTCCTGTGCGAGTGACATCGCAATCCATACGCGTTGGCGCTGGCCGCCAGATAAAGAATCAACAGATTGATACTTGTAATCTAGAGTCCCGGTCACTTCTAACGCCCAATTGATGACTTCCATGTCTTTGGTGGTTAAGCGACCAAACCCTTTTTGATAAGGATAGCGACCGTATGAAACCAGTTCCCCAACAGATAGGCCTGTTGCACTTTCTGGTGTCTGAGGAAGAATCGCCATTTTTTTAGCTAATTCCTTCGTACTTCCCTTTGAAATATGGCTTCCATCGAGAATGATTGAGCCTGTTTGATGCGGGATAATACGTGTCATCGCTTTCAGGAGTGTCGATTTTCCACAACCATTCGAACCGATAATGGTTGTTATTTTTTTGTCTGGAATTTCAATGCTCAAATCCCGTACAATCAGCCGTTCCCCGTAGCCAATATGAAGATCCTCTGTGTAAAGGCGAACCATGTGTACAGCCTCCAATAAATTTTTTCTTATTTTCGATATTGATAATCATTATCAACACGAGTACAATGTAACTATAAGTTGATTGAGAATGATTGTCAATATCATTTTTGGATATTCTTATTGAAGCGGACACCAGTTCCATTATTCACATTAAATCTATCGTTTTTGAAGATAAACCGGACTCAGAATCTGTTATTTGCTAGATTTCACCTCATTTTTACTAGTTTTTGACCGAATAACGGAACCTGTGTCCGTTTAAACGCTGAAAAGTACCATTTTTATAGAATTAGCGGAACGTGTGTCCCCTTGAATGCCAATTCGCATGACGTGACACAACCTCCGCTTACATAAAGTTTTGGGAGTGAGAAATGATGAACAGAGCAGACTGTTTTGACGTAACCATCATTGGGGGTGGCCCCGCTGGATTGTATTCTGCCTTTTATAGTGGATTACGAGAAATGAAGACGAAGATTATCGACGCACAACCCCAATTAGGTGGTAAAGTGCACATCTATCCAGAAAAAATGATTTGGGATATCGGGGGTCTCACGCCGACTACTGGGGCTAAATTGATTGAGCAATTAGTAGAACAAGGGCTTACCTTTGATCCAGAAGTTGTGTTGAATGAGAAGATTACGTCTATCTCCAAGAACGAAGAAGGGCTATTTGTGCTAAAAGGGGCGTCCGGACGTGAGCATCTCTCCAAAACCGTCATTGTGGCTGTGGGAAGTGGGATTTTAAAACCTCAGAAATTACAGATTGAAGGTCAAGACCTTCTCGGCATTTCGAACTTACACTACACAGTAAAATCTTTAAGCTATTTTAAAGAAAAAGTGGTGCTCGTTTCTGGTGGCGGAAACAGTGCAGTGGATTGGGCGAATGAGTTAGAGCCTGTGGCTAAAAAAGTCTATGTCACGCATCGCAAGGATCAGCTTTCTGGTCATGAAGCCCAAGTCACACAGTTAATGAACAGCTCTGCCGATATCTTTTTCAACTCTACCATTACTAATTTAAAGACTTCAGACACTAAAGAAAAAATAGAATGGGTTCAGCTCACCAACAGTGAAACAGGTGAAGTCGTGGAAATTGAGGTAGATGACGTGCTCATAAACCATGGTTTCGAACAGGACTCCTCCCTACTTGAGAATAGTGAACTCGATATCAAAATGCTTGATAACTTCTACATTGCTGGCAACCCGAACAGCGAATCATCTGTAGAAGGCCTCTATGCTGCGGGCGACATTCTCAAATACGACGGGAAGCTCCACTTAATTGCAGGTGCTTTCCAAGATGCAGCCAACGCCGTCAACAAAGCAAAACAATACATCCAACCAGACGCATCCGGCTTCGCCATGGTCTCCTCCCATAACGAAGTCTTTGAAGAACGCAACAAACAAATCCGGCAACGTGGGACAGAGGGGACAGGAACCTTGTCCCACCTCAAAGCTTTGGCGAAGTAAATGCGAAAAGGTCACCTTTAGGGGTGACCTTTTGAACGTGTAGGGATGCTAAGCTTTTACCACTTTACATGCGGGTTCTCCCCCAAACATTCTGATTCTCTTAGGCGTCACTGCCAACGCACCGACCCTCCACTCATAAACCTACGGCAACTCATTCCCCGCCGCACGATAGAGCTCGTACCACTCTTCTCGAGATAGCTCCACATTAGATGCTTTCACAATCTCCGTCAATCGTGCTGGATTCATCGAACCAACAACCGGCTGGATTTTCGCAGGATGACGCAAAATCCAAGCAATCGCAATGGCTGAATCCGTTACTCCTTTTTTCTCAGCAAGCTCCCTCAGCTTTGCATTCACTTCAGGGAACTCATCATTACCCACAAATGGCCCCTGAATCATTCCATATTGAAACGGAGACCAAGCCTGGATTGTCATATCGTTCAAACGACTGTACTCAAGCACCCCACTCGCCCGAACAACAGCCGGATCATTCATCATATTCACATTTAACCCTGCATCAATTATCGGAGTGTGCATGAGACTTAGCTGAAGCTGATTGATGATCAAATCATCTTTTAAATACTTTTTCAGCAACTCAATCTGCATCGGATTCTGGTTACTAACCCCAAAATATCGAACCTTTCCGCTTTCCTTCAGCTCAGAAAATGCTTCCGCCACTTCTTCCGGCTCCATTAACGTATCTGGACGATGAAGAAGTAAAATGTCTATGTAATCGGTCTTGAGTCGATTTAAACTTCCTTCAACAGAATTCAAAATGTGCTCTTTGGAAAAATCAAAAAATCCTTTTCGAATTCCACACTTCGTCTGAAGGATCATTTTTTCACGAATAGAGGGGTTCATGCCTACAGCTTCCGCGAAAACCTCTTCTGATTTTCCCCCGCCATAGATATCCGCGTGATCAAATAAGTCAATGCCAACTTCCATTGCACTGCCAATCACTTTTGCAGCATCTTCTGTTGAAAGCTGCCCCATTCTCATGCAACCTAAAGAAATTTCGCTCACCTTTATGTCGCTCGTACCTAATCTAATTTTTTTCAAATTCTGACCCTCCGTATGTATAGTCCACCTAATCATAACTGAATTGCTTTGGTTTTAATAATGGAATGCTTTCACCAATAAAAAACCAACTCCAGCGCTTCGAGTTGGTTTTTGGCCAGATTATTGTTTAGGAGCACCCGGTGGATAATAATACGGCGGTACTTTCAGCCAACCTCTTTTTCTCATCAGTGTCTTAATTGTCGTTCCGATTGCCACCCACTCTGTGAAAAATTCGAGCCAAATGATAGCTATATCATTCCGAATTGCATCAACCTGCCCTTTAGCACAGAATTGCAGGCAACTTACCACTTTAAAAGACATTCCATTGGCAATTTCATCATCTGTTAGCTTGACCCCAAGAGGGATATCATTATGATCCGACTTCGGTTTGGCTGAGGTAACCTCTGGTAATGGGAGTCCTTCTTCTCTCATAAATTTACTAAGCTTTCTAACTTGTGATTCACAAGTTTTAATGACGTCCGTCAGCATTTCAATAACTTCATCGTCGTTAGTTGTATTTAAGCCAACTTCTTCATACCGGATAAATTCCTCTATTAAAGCCAAATACGTCCAGCAATCCCCCACTTCAATCACGTGTAAAGGGGTGTGAGGTTCATCCATATTATCCAAAGTTGTCTTAAGTATATTCCAAACCGCCTCAAACGGATTAGCCACTGCGTTCACCTCCTATGACGGTAGTTTTTCCTAGCGAAAAGAAAAGATGTAAATTATTTTCCACATTGGATAGAGGCCATAATGCGACCCATAAACCTTCACTTCACTTTTGCAACCCCTATAGCAGTATAATTCCAAAGGATTTTTTCAACCTTACTTCCATCCTCATCTTTACAATCAACAATTAGAACGACTTCTGATTGCTTACTTTTCCGTAACTTTTTCTTCCTGTTTTTTGCTTTAATGATGATTAAGTCAGTGAAAAAGCCCAGAAGAAATCCTCCACCTGCACCAATGAGCCCCCAATAAATAGGACCCCATTCTAAAATAAAGCCGCGACTTGCACCAATAACCGAGAAAATCACAGCAAGAAACAAACCTTTGTTAATGAGGGATATTCCATCAGAACGATGGATTGTGTCAAAAAGTTTAGGCTCTTCCTGTCGACTATCCAATGGAACTGCAAATATGTCTGAAAAGCCATCTTGTTCTAGTTTCCTAATGGCTAGTTCTAAATAAGCTGAATGGTCAAATGTAGCAAAAACCTGCATATTAGCCCACCTTAATACCCTTCTTCACTTTGAAATTGGCTGGTTGGTAATATTTTTTCAAATAATTTTTTTGTTCCGTTTCATAAAGTTTATTGTTTTCAACTGCGTTCATATAAGAGTCATAAATTGTAAAAAAGTAGAAAGACGGCATATATAAAAGCCACTGCATGTTTAGCACTTCTTTTGATTTGTTTATATCGCCTATCAATAAATAATGAACCCCTTCTAGGAAGTGGGAGTAGTGGATAAAGACAACGGTCAAAATGAGAGTAAAGATAGCTCCAAAGATTCTGTGAATATATAATTGCCCAACACTAGGAATGGTCATTGACCAAAAAGCAGCTACCACCGGGTTTCGTTTATCCAGATAATTCACTTCAAATGGTTTAATGATTAGTTGATTAGCTGGCGGAGAACCGTGCTCGTTAATCAGATAGATTTGATTTAAATCTACTGTGGTCCTGTAGCTATCCCAAATAGCAAATAAGTAAACAGGGATATAGAGATGCATATACTGTATATCTAAGACCTCTTTAGCTGCATCGATTTCTCCAATAAACGTGTACACCATTGCCGTGTTTAAATGAGTACTTTGATTGATAAATAGCTCCCAAAGGACTAAGGAAAAACCTCTTAGATATTTGGAAAGGAGAAGGTGTCCATAGCCTGGAAAAGCAATCGACCACATAGCTACAATATAAGGATTTCTTAAATGTATTTGTGTCGTTCCAAAAATACTGAGATGGGCTAGTTTTCCGCGATACCGCCTCTTCTTAAAATCATTCATCCGTACACCTCAAGCCAAATTAGCATCAATAACGGTATTATTTTTTAAAGGAACCCATTTCATACATTTTGCGGTAGATTTAAATTGACTTAACTATTGCTAAAGTAATTTTGTATGCGAAAACAACGAAAAAATAAGCCATCTCACTTAAAAGTAAGATGACTATCTCATTTACGCAGTTTTAATTTTCTTGAATAACCTTTTTGGAATAGTTCTGTGACCAAATCATTACAGGGATTAGAACCAATGCAAGTACTCCGCCCGCCATTGACAGGGTGCCGTAATTCGAGTTTGCCATCACCATCCCCGAAAGCGCTCCTCCTGATGCACCGGATAAAGCGATGAGAACATCCACTGATCCTTGCGTTTTAGCCCGAGTGGATGGAGTAGTTGAATCGACGATTATGGAAGTACCACTAATAAGTCCAAAATTCCAACCGAGTCCAAGTAAAGCAAGGGCAATCGCGAGGGCTACCATAGATTCACCTGGTGCTATAGCTGCCACTACGCCGGCTGCTAAGAGGGTAACTCCTGATGCTGAGGCCATAATTGTGCGCCCAACTTTGTCCACAAGAACACCTGTGATTAAAGAAGGTAGATACATTGCTGCAATGTGTATCCCAATAATGAGACCGACCTCTCTCAAGCCATGACCATGATGTCCCATATGAACAGGCGTCATCGTCATGACAGCAACCATAACGATTTGGGTCAGCACCATAACCGTTGCTCCAGCGACAACCCCTCGTTTGTTTACCTCTGGCTCTAGAAGCTCACGACCTTTTGATTGCTTACTTTGCTCTCTTTTTTCTTCTTCAGCCAAAGCAGTTGCTACTAATAGTGGATCTGGCTTTAGGAAAAGAAGAAGCATCAATCCTGCTAAAATAAAGGCTCCCGCTGCCAAAATGAAAGGACCTGCTAGAGCCGGGACTCCAATCCTCGTTGCAAATTCCCCCATCACCCCAACCAAGTTGGGACCAGCCACTGCCCCAAACGTTGTCGATACTAGCGCAACACTTACTGCTTTTGCACGCTGATTAGGACCCGCCAAGTCTGTTCCTGCATATCGAGCCTGCAGATTTGAAGCCGTACCTGCCCCATAAATAAGTAAAGAGGCAAAAAGAAGAATGATGCTGTTTGTTAAAGCTGCCAAAATAACGCCGATTGCCCCAACGCCACCTGTCAAAAAACCAGAAGCAAGCCCAAGTCGACGCCCATACCGTTGAGAAAGCCTTCCGATAATAAGGGCAGCCCCAGCTGAACCCAATGTAAACAGAGCAATGGGAAGCCCCGCAAACCGATCTGTCCCGAGCATATCTTGTGCCAGCAAGGCTCCAACCGTAATCCCTGCTGCAAGACCCGCTCCACCAAAAATCTGAGACAACACCACAATTAGTAATGTCTTTTTATATAACCTTTGTTTCTTTTCAGGGGTATCTATGTAACCTTGAAGGCTATTCTGCCTATTTGACATCCATGCCACCCACTCTACTTTATCTTTCTTCTTTTAAAACCCTCTTCTTCTAAAAAAATAGGGAGGGCATTTTCATAACCCAACCTATTAAACCTCATTATCCTTAGGCATTACCCAGTCAGCAAAAATATATCCAATAAGACATGGAATAACTGCTGTCGCTAACGTAAGAATCACAAAACCAATCCGAACAATAGTCGGATCAATCCCAAAATACTGCCCGACGCCCGCACAGACTCCACTCACTTTTTTATCCTTCGTAGACTTTGATAATCGTCTCATAATAACCTCCCACAATCCTATTACTTTATATCTATTGTAACGTACTTCAAGTTTTGCCTGCTATAACGAAAAAAACCTGCGTATTAGGAAGGCCAGGAATTAAACAAACGTTTGTTTAAATTGGGGGGCTTATCGGAAAACGTTAGGTGTTATCAGAAACTTTGGGCTGTCTAGCGGAAATCTTAGGGTGTTTATCAGATACTTTGGGCTCCCTATCGGAAAACTCGTGGCGTCTATCGGAAACTTTGGGCTCCCTATCAGAAAACTCGTGGCGTCTGTCAGAAACTTTGGGCTCCCTATCAGAAAACTCGTGGCGTCTATCGGAAACTTGGGCTCCCTATCGGAAAACTCGTGGCGTCTATCAGAAACTTTGGGCTCCCTATCAGAAAACTCGTGGCGTCTATCAGAAACTTTGGGCTCCCTATCAGAAAACTCGTGGCGTCTATCAGAAACTTTGGGGTCCTATCGGAAAACTCGTGGCGTCTATCGGAAATCTTTCGCCACCTAACGGAAAACCCTTGCCACCCACACATTTTGTCCACAAATAAAAAAGCCCCTCCCTTAAAAGGAGGCGCCAGCAAGGTGGGACAGCAAACCTGTCCCGCTATAAAATTTTCTCTAGGAATTCTTTTGCACGCGCTGTTTTTGGCGCGGAGAAGAATTCTTTTGGGTTTGCGTCTTCTTGGATTTTTCCCCCGTCTAGGAAGAGGACTCGGTCTGCCACTTCACGCGCAAATCCCATTTCATGAGTGACGATGGCCATGGTCATTCCGGTGTGAGCCAAGGATTTCATAACTTCCAGAACCTCTTTTACCATTTCTGGATCTAGGGCTGAGGTTGGTTCATCAAACAACATAGCTTCTGGTTCCATGGCTAATGCTCGAGCGATAGCTACACGTTGTTTTTGCCCACCAGATAACCGATTTGGAAATTCATTCACTTTTTCCTTTAACCCTACCTTTTCTAAAAGTTCCACGGCTTTTGCCTCCGCTTCCTTTTTAGAAAGGCCTTTGATTTTCAACGGTGCATACGTTAGGTTATCCAAAACACTCATATGCGGAAAAAGATGAAAGTGCTGGAACACCATTCCGATTTTTTGACGGACTTTCATAATGTTAGTCTTAGGGTTCGTAATTTCGTCATTACCAATCCAAACCTTACCCGCTGTTGGCTCTTCTAAAAGATTCAAGCAACGCAAGAACGTCGACTTCCCTGATCCAGAAGGACCAATAATCGTAACCACTTCGCCTTTTTCAATGGTTGTGGAAATATCACTTAAAACCTCTAATTTACCAAATGATTTTGTCAGTTTCTCAGCTTTAATCACTCTGTTTCAATCTCCTTTCCATCCATTTACCAAGGAGAGTTAAGCTCATAACCATGATGTAATAGATGAGACCCGCTATTAAAAATGGTTCGAAGTACAACCAAGTATCTGCCCCAACAATTTGTGCACGGCGCATGATGTCCATCGTACCAATCGTTGAGATGATCGCAGATTCTTTCGTTAACGTGATAAATTCATTCATTAGCGCTGGCAAAATATTTTTCATAGCCTGCGGTAAGATGATATCTTTCATCATCATTCGATAAGGGACACCCAGTGCTTTCGATGCTTCTAGCTGCCCTTTGTCCACTGCCTGAATTCCAGCCCGAATGATTTCTGAGATGTAAGCTCCAGAGTTTAAACCGAAGGCTAGGATCCCAGCCATAAAAGCGGAGATATCGTAGCCGATTAACTGGGGAACGGCAAAATAGATAATCATCAATTGTAATATTAGAGGGGTTCCGCGAAACACCGATGTATAGGCATCCGCCAACCACTTTAAAACTTTGACTTTACCAATCTTAAATAGTGCTAAAATCGTTCCTAAAGCAAATCCAATTAGCGCTGATACTATGACAAATTTTAACGTAACCCATATCCCGTAAAGAATGAACGGAATAGAAGGCACGATTTGGGCAAAATCCAAAGTCATGCCCTCACCTCATTTCCTTCTCGCTGTATTATTGACCTTCGCCTGCAATCCACTTTTCTACTAACTTATCAAGCTCGCCGTTTTCCTTCATTTCTAAAATGACTTGGTTGAATTCTTCTGTTAATTCACTACCTTTAGGGAATGCAATAGCAGTTCCTGCTGCATCTTCAGATAGCAGAATACCTGCTAAATCCTCTGATTTTGCTAAAAATCCTTCTGCTACACTTTGATCTAATACAATCGCATCAATACGATTTGATTTCAATTCTTGGATAAGTTCTGGTACCTTGTTTAATTTCTTAACTTCAAGGTCAGCCATTTCCTCACTAAGTTCATTCGCCGTATCCTCTTGGATAGAACCTAATTGAACCCCTACAGCTTTACCCGCTAAATCTTCAGCCGACTCAATTCCAGAACCCTTTAAAGTCACAAGCATTTCACCAGACATAAAGTAGATTTCCGAGAAATCCACATTCTTCTTACGCTCTTCTGTAGCCGACATACTTGAAGCAACAAAATCAACACGATCCGCTTGAAGGGCACCAATCAATCCATCAAAAGCCATATCACGAATCTCAAGCTCATAACCCAATTGCTCAGTTATGTAAGTCGCCAAATCGATGTCAAAACCAACGAACTCAGAACCGTTTGCAGTATCGATAAACTCAAATGGTGGATAATCTGCTGAAGTTCCCATGACTAATTTCGTTTTCTTTTCAGGTGTATCTGACGTCGAAGAACCTTGCCCTTCCTCATTCGAACTTGCTGTCCCACATGCAGCTAACAACGAAATAAGTAAACCAATCATCATAAAACTAAAAAACTTTTTATTCATCCTATATTCCTCCAACTCCCCATTAAATGGGTTTTATTTGTATTTTGTTTTGTATATTTATTCGAATATATGCATATTAACACATCAATAACTCTTTGAAAATACGATTTCTAAAAGAAAGAAAATTCAGATTTATGGAGGCGTTTGCACGGGACAGGGGGACAGGTTTCACTGTCCCACAAAAAAAGCCACTAGTCCGAATTGAACTAGTAGCATCTTCATTTTATTCATATACAATCTCAAGTAATATTCATGCTGTCCAATGTAGGACGCTGTTCCTGTCCCAGTTCCATTTTAGGGATTGGTCATCTGGACGGTGTGGGACACCGTTCCTGTCCCCCTGTCCCGGTTAAACCAGTGCACTTTCCACAATGGTCAACGTACTTGCATCTGCGTCCAGGATGACCTCGACCCCAAAGGGGATAGTGAGGGTTGGCTTGCAGTGACCCGCTTTGACGTCATAGATTACTGGTTTTCCTGCTGGAACGATGACATCATTGAAAATCTCTAGCAAGGATAGGCTTGGTCGGCCTTCCCCTTTTGTTACACAGTTATTCCAGTTTCCGAGGATAACGCCATTACAGTCAGTAAACTTACCTGCTAATTTTAGTTGAGTTAACATACGGTCGACTGCATAGGGCTCTTCATCAATTTCTTCAATGAACAACAACTTAGCCTTCGTATCAATTTCATAAGGAGTACCTATTGTTCCGGCCAGTAGCGAAAGGTTGCCACCCACAATCGGCCCTCTCGCCACTCCACCAACTAAACTTTTTATTTCTTCTTCCCCATCTGGATTCTTCAATTCTCCAAGAGGTTCCGTAGACGATATGGCCCTCAAGAAGCTCTCTCTCGTAAACTCATCAAAATCCCTTAACATATCGGAAGCGGGCATCGGACTATGTAAGGTTACCAAATCACATCTTTGATTGAATACGGTATGCAATGCGGTAATGTCGCTATATCCGGCAAACAGCTTCGGATTTTTCCTGATCATCTCATAATCTAGCTTATGTAACAGTCTAGGAGTCCCGTATCCTCCCCGAAGACAGATGATGCCATCAATCTTTGGATCGGCAAACATCTGATTGATATCGGCCGCTCGAGTTTCATCATCACCTGATAAGTAACCATACAAACTGTGACAGCTTTTACCCACTGTCACATGAAAGCCAAACTCCCATAACTTTTCAATCGCAGCATCCACTCGGTCCGGGTCGACCACAGGACCTGAAGGAGCGATTAACCCAATCCTATCACCCGGTTGTAACGCTTTCGGTTTTTGCAATCTATTCATTTTCACAACCTCCCATCACTAAACATTCACTAATTTTTGATAGGCCTCTATCGCCTTTTTCCAGTACACGCCAGCTGGTTTGTATCTTGATTTTTTCTCATATAATTTAGAAAGAATAGTAGAGTATGTAACAATATTTTCGTAGCTCTTGTTTTCCGTGTAGTATGGAATGACTTCTTTAGAAAGATATTCCTCAAGCTCGTCGTCACTATCTGAAGAAAGCAATGACTTATACACTTTATACTGAATGAAAATGTCCTTAGATAGATTGAGCTCCTCTGCAAAAATCGAACTTGCCTTTTCCATCCAATACGCCGCTTCTCTGCTGTTCTCTTTTTCATAATAGAGCCTGACAATAGACATATACGTTAAAATCATCCCGGAATGATCCTGGTTTTTCTGCTTGTAACGTAAACTATTCATATAACATTGCAGGGCTTTCATATGATCTTGTTTTTTCTCATACAGAAACCCTAAATTTTGCTCCACAGAATCCAGAATCTCGTGATAATTAAAATTCTCACAAATGGTCCTTGCCCACTGATAACTTTCCTCCGCTTGGTCCCATTCTCGAATTTTTCTATAGTTAATCCCTAAAAGAATATGGCAATACACACATTTCTTTTGTAAGTATGTGGACTGGTAAACCTTCAAGGCCTTTTTCGTGCTCTCGATAGAATGAGAAGCTTTCTGAAGTTGTGAATAAGTCAAAGCAATAAAATAATAGATTTCGCCTATTTCCAAGTTATCACTTAACTCATCAATTAGTTTTTCCGCCATCAAAAAGTGAGCATTAGAATCTACGAAATTCCCACTATAATAGTCAATCAATCCTTTGTTAATATGGTAAAACCTCTTTGCCGCAATAGAAAAACTTTCCTGATTCCTATCGTATTTACTAAGAAGCCTCAATGCCCCATCCAAATCCTGTTGATTGATCAAAATCCTACTCTCCAAAAGCTGGATTTTAATTTCAAATTTCTTTTCATACAGGCTTCCTTTTTGTTTTAAACGAGAAAGCTCATCTGTCGCTAATGTTTCATTCCCCAAAAGGATATTGCGATAACATTTCTTGATCTGAATGGATATATTCTTAGGATTTATTTCTTGTAGGTCAACACCAAGCCGCTCATATAAAAGGTTTAACACTTCCTGACTTGGTTCCACACTACCGTTTTCAATCTTGGAAAGGTAAGAGGTAGAAACAATCCCATTCGCCAATTCCTCTTGTGTTATATTCTTTTGTATTCGATAAGAACGAATTCTATTCTCCAAACCAACCACCTCTAAATGTACATTCGACACAATGGGACAAAATTCCTGTCGGGACAGGGGGACAGGTTTACTGTCCCAGGTGCGGGTTCGGAATATTTTATGATATTAGCCTTTTTTGATTGTTGATTAGGTTGTGGACGCTGGAGGCGGAGTTCTGGAGTTCTGGATTTGCGGCTTGAGTTCTAAATTCTACCCCCTGAGTTCTGATATCCACCACTTGAGTTCTGAATTCTTCCCCCTGAGTTCTGATTTCCTCACCTTGAGTTCTGATTTCCACACCCCAAGTTCTGATTTCCACACCTCGAGTTCTGATTTCCACACCTTATGTTCTGAATTCTACCCCTTGAGTTCTGAATTCCACACCCCGAGTTCTGAATTCCCCCACCGGAACTCTCATATCCACCACCAAAACCGAAAAATATCCCTCTCCAATCCTTCTAACGCCAAACAAAAAAGCAAGGAAATCCCTCTCTCCTTACTTCTCAAATTTATACTGACTCATATATGATTAGTTTTTATAATATCACTTGAACCCCTCACTCTACACCCTGCCTGCCAATATTCCCGCACCAGTTTCTGAAGCTCTGGTAGCCCCATTTTTATGGATTTTGCAGAGATGGCTACAGGATAATGAAAGCCGAGTGCCTGGTTTATTGCAATCACCAAGCGAGTACTAGTCTTCTGTTTTAGAATGAGATCGTCCTGATTATACACGGTTAAACACAAATATTGTAGCCCCGCATGCTTCACAATTTCTAATCCCTTAATTTCACTCCAGTGAATAAATCCCGTTTCCGCTATGGCTGCGTTAATCAGTATCCCGTGGGGTGTAAGAATGATTCCTTTTCGTTTGTCAGCAGCTTTTTTACAGAGGAAGTAGGTCAAGCTGGCACACAAAATACTAATGAGGATCCATGAAAAAAACCGAAGGATAGCAGTACTAATCGGGACCTCACCGTCCTGGGAAGTTTGGGACACAGCCATGTACAGAGCCACTACACTTCCTAGCAGCCCCAAGATGATTCCACTTACGTACATTGTTTTTTTCATGGGAACAAAAACTTCAGCTTGATTCAACCGTCTCACTTTCCTTTCGAAATTCTCTGCCCCAACGTCTATGCCAACATTTTACTCAACCTTCGCTATAATTTTTCTCCATAAAGCGATGCAAAAGAGGAATAATTTCTTCAATCAGAGTGGAACTACTCTGCTCACTACTTCCTTCCCCTTTTTGATAAATCGTTCGTAAGAGATCCAATAATTCCTGATTTTCTTCAGACATATTTCCAATCCCCTAACCATTTTTTGTTTCTTGTGTGTTTACCCAGCTAATATGTATAGAAACTGATTAAATTTTTCCAGTGAATTTTATAGGTACATAGAATTATATAAATAGAAAATAGTTCCATTTAACTATACCATATTTCCTATTACAAAAGTGTTACAATTTGGGACAGGAGGGACAGGTTTACTGTCCCACCACTAAACCAATCCAATCCAAGAAAAAAAAGACAGGGAATCCCCTGTCTTCTTTCCTTATTCAAACCTAAGTCTAATAGAGTTTTGATCTTCTTGACCATCCTTTGTTGTAACAGTCACCCAAATCTTCTTAGTCCCAGTAGAGAAGTCTTTCGTATTGAACTCAATCTTTTCTTCCCCAGTAAATTCAAAGATTTCCTCATCAATTTCAACGGTTACCGTTTCGATTTCCGCCTCATAGTTTGCTGCCAAAGAAGCTTTGATCTCAAACTTTCCTGATACAGTATCATTATTGTTCAAACCGTTAATATTCAAGGACGCTAAATCCCGAGAGATGAATGTATCCTGAACGTAGTAATTGCCTTCTCGGTACTCAACCTTAGTACCAGTAGGTATTTCTACAATTACGACTGCAGCATCACCACGAACCTCTAATGGCACACTCCCCGTCACATCGGAAGCAACAACCGTATTCGTCAAAGTATTATATAAATCAACAGCACCTTCTGACGCAACCTCATATTCTACTTCTTTTACTTCATTATGAGGATTATAGATTAAGAATGTCGGGAAAGCATGTTCATTATAGAATTGAGTAGCCTGAACATCTAAACGTAAAATCCCTTCCACGTTCGTCTCCTCTACTATAGATGCTAAAATCCCAGTATGAGACCCACTATAGAGTGAAAAGTCTGTTTGTGCCCAGCCATATACGGTCGGGTCTCCTCCAAACCATGGTGAACGCCCCTGACTTTCTTTTCGAATCCCTTCATATGGAATCGCTTCTTTGATCCTATCGTCAATTCCATGACATGCCTCTACATACGTACAAGATTGATTTTTCTCATCGGTTTCTGTGGCATAAAAATAACGTGAATTACTGGTTAAATGAAGCATCCACTCACCGATACTTTTCGCATATCTGGCATCGTACTGAGCAACTGGTACAATCGCTCCCGCAGCCGCAAATGTATTCATGGCAAAAGCATAGCCACCACCATCTGTCGTACTACCGAACAAGCCATTCATGTCATAACCGCCCCACTGGCCAACAATCGAACCCCAGCCCCCACGAGGAATTGCCGTAGAACCAATCGTATCGTTTAGAAAATCAGCAACCTCAAAATCAGTACCATGTAAGGCATTTAATTTAGCTGCCAAGTAAGGTCCAAAGTACATCAACGCTTCATAGAGCGGACTACCAAAATACCCTTCAATATACTCCATGGTGTTAATACTGGCTTCCAAATATTTTTCATCACCAGTCATTTCATAGCCATAGTACATCAACAGCCCAATTCCGACCGCACTATCTGGCTCTGACCAAACTCCATTACGGTAAGGTTCACCTGTTATAAAATTGAACCCTGTGTAATCAAAATTCGGCTCACCGTTGTTGTACATAACTTCATAAGCACCATACCAGCTTTCAATATTAGCCAACACTTTTTCTCTCATTTCCTCA
Organism: Bacillus carboniphilus; assembly: GCF_039522365.1. Classification (GTDB taxonomy): domain Bacteria; phylum Bacillota; class Bacilli; order Bacillales; family JC228; genus Bacillus_BF; species Bacillus_BF carboniphilus. Next base: position 216,766 of record NZ_BAAADJ010000004.1, read on the forward strand.
TGATCATCGTACAAATATGAAACATGAGAATACAGAATCGCAGGATAAAGCAGGTACCACATAGAAGTAGTCTCACTACTTCCAGCCGGGTTATTTAAAATAATCTGCTCTTCCTCACTAAAAAAAGCGTCCAGCTGACTCACATAGTCAACGGTATCCACAGTAGACTTATCAATGCCCATTAAAGTAGCACTCAGTACAGCTGCCACATTAGTCACTGCCTCCTGTGCCCCATCTTTGTGCATGCGGCCGTCTCCAACATAAGCAGGTAATCCAAATGAATCATAGGTTGTATCTTCCCACATTAACGGAAGGAACGTCCCTTCTGTACCTGTATCAAACACGAGCTCATCATATTGAAGCGCTTTCTTTCGCCAGTCAATGAGCTTGTAATCATTTGGAATTTTACTGTCATAAAACGTAACTTGCTTGATATCTTTATTCATCGTACTTTCTTCCATCGATACATTCTCTTCCTTACTACAAGAAACGGCCATTATTAACATAATGACCATTCCAAGTATACCTATTGATCGTTTAAGGAAGTTCATACTCACTCCTCCTTAAAACGAATTATTTTTGGTTTAGCATTTTTACAGAAGTTACTTCAACAGTTGCCTCAGGGCTTCCTGTTGCATAAATCCAGATAACACCTTCTACTTTGTCACCATACATATCTCTAAAGCTTTGATCTAGCTTCACATTTAATTCTGATACTGCATAGTTGTTCCATTTGAAGTTGTTGTCTTCAATGAGGTAAACTCCCCATGCATGGTCTTCAATTTCAGGAGTTGTTGGAACGAATTTTGCTCCCCATTTGAAACCATCAGCATTTTCTTTTACTTGAACAAACAGCATTGGGTCTTTTGTTAAGTCGATTGTTACAGGTGCAGACTGTACGCCACCCCAACCATCTGGAGCTGCTTGGATAACGGCTACGTTGTCACCTAACTCAACAGAACCTTCTCCACCACCAGGTGTTTCCATAGATGTCCACTCAGCGATATCTTCAGCTGTTTGTGTGTAGTGGAACAACTCTTCTTGCGCTTCCCCTTTTGACTCTTCTTGCTGACAAGCAGCTAAGAAACCAATCGTTAAAATAAGTGCTAGCGTTAAACCTAACTTTTTGAACATGTACATGTCCCCCTTAAGTAATTAATAAAGTAAAATCTATTATCCTTTGATTCCTGACATCTTAATTCCATCTGTAAAATAGCGTTGTGCAAACAGTAGGAACAAAATAACAGGTATTAAGGCCATGAAGGATGCGGCCATGAGTGGGCCCCATAGAGTTTCTCCAGTCATGTTACTGAATGACGCCAACCCTAGTTGGATGGTGTATTTTTCTGGAGAGTTAATATAAATCAGCTGACCCAATAGGTCGTTCCATGTTCCCATAAAGGACCAAAGTCCAATCGTTAACAAGGCTGCTTTTGATAACGGAAGAAAGATTCTAGTAAAAATTTGAAAGTAGCTTGCTCCGTCGATGATAGCTGACTCCTCCAGCTCTTTCGGGAATGTCTCGAAGTACATTCGTAAAAAGAAGATAAAGGACGCAGACCCAAAATAAGCTGGGAATACAAGTGGTACGTAGCTATCCGTGAAACCAAGACTTGACCAAATAATAAAGGTCGGTATCATCGTTACCTCGTACGGTAGCATCATCGTTGCAAGCAAAATCATGAACAACGTATTTTTATATTTAAAATTGAATCGAGCAAATCCATAGGCAACAAGGGCTGAAACAAACACTTCTCCTATAATTTTCAATACAGCAATAAGAAGGGTGTTACCCATATATTTGAAAAGCGGAATCACTTCCAAGGCTCGTTCAAAGTTCCCCATATAGAAGGTCGACGGTAGCCATTTGATAGGTACAGTAAAAATGTCACTCTCTATTTTTAGAGCTGTACTTAACATCCAAAAGAATGGCATCAGCATGATGACTGATCCTATCGTTAAAAACGCATAGATATAATATTTTTGCATCTGTCTCCATTTCGTTTGTTTGTCCATAAAGTACAACTCCTTAGCTTGTGTGAACCCAGTACTTTTTCGTGACGTTAATAATAATCGTCAAGACAAGAATGATGACAAATAGAACCCAAGCTAATGCCGTAGCATACCCCATGTTATAGAAGGAGAAAGCTTGTTCATATAAGTACACCATGTAAAAAGTCCCTTGATTCCCTGCCCCGCCTAAAATATAGGCATCCGTAAACTTACGGAAGGCTGCGATAATACCCATAATCATGTTGTAAAAAATAATAGGAGTCATCATCGGCATTGTGATATGCCATACTTTTCGTAAAAAGTTCGCTCCATCGATTTCCGCAGATTCATAGAGTTCCTTCGGGATATCTTTCAAACCAACAAGATAGGTTAGTAGACCTCCACTAGCCCCCCATGCAGCCATGACGAGGTAGGAAGGGAGTACCCAGTTAGGATCATAAAGCCAGTTGGGCCCGTCAATACCGATATATCCTAATAATGTATTGATTACACCATAGTTCGGGTCAAGCACCCACTTAAACACAATCGCGACCGCAACACCCGACACAATGGCTGGCATGTAAAAAATGGTTCGGTAAACACCGACAAATCGTATTTTGTTATTTAAGAAAATCGCTACTACGAATGCTGTCACAATCGTTAATGGAACAGCGAAAATGGCATATCTTACTGTAATTAACAGAGTGTCATAGAACATAGGATCATTAAAAATCCTTTTAAAGTTTTCAAAACCAATAAAGTTAGGTGTCCCAATAATCGTCCAATCTGTTAGTGAAACATAAAAAGCATACAGCATCGGGAAGATCGTAAAGGTAATCAAGCCGATAAGCCATGGAAGTATAAAGTAAAATCCTGCGCGCTGCTTTTTCATGGGGCACCTCCTTATTTGCGATTCGCGATTAGTCCCCTAGCATACTCTGCAATTTCTTTTGTTTTGGCACGGTAGTCATAGACACCAGGTTCGTTTAGCATTCCAGTGTATAGTTCGACCCATAGTCGGTTGTTAATTTGGTTCCACTCTGGAATGTAGTTGGCTGAACGAGCGATTGTTAAAGATTGTTGAATCGTTTCAAGTGCAGGTTCTTTCATTGGATCAATCTCAACAATTTGATCAACTTGCCCTTTTAATGGAGAAGCAATTTTCCATTTAAAGAATTCTAGAGTCATATCTTCTAACGCTTGTAATGCCACTTCATTATCACCACATGCTTCATCCATGACAGTTGATGCTGTCCAGTCAAAGGAGTAAGCTTGTCCATCTAGCCCTACTGGCATTGGAGCGTAACCAATTTCGAATTGCTCTTCAGCCGGTAATTTAGCTATCTTTTCTTCGAAGTTATCTTGGATACCACCCATGAACATGGCAGCACGTTGTTTTTCAAACCAAACGTTATTCGATCCTAAACTAGAAACCTCTGAATAAGATGGCGTAATTTTGGATTCTAGAATTTCATTTAGAATATCTAAGCCTTGAAGTGACTCCTCTGTATCAAGAAGAATTTCTTCACCATCTGCAGCGATGATATCTCCACCGCCTGCCCAAATAAATGTTTCAATGTTTGGCCATCCGTCAACGACAGTACCGAATTGTTGATACTTACCGCCATTCACATCTTCTTTTTGAACGGTTAGCTTTTTAGCGATTTCAATAAACTCTTCCCAAGTCCAATCATCTGTAGGGCTTGGATACGCAACACCCGCTTCATCAAAAAGGTCTTTGTTGTAGTAAACCATCAGAGGGTTTGCAATCCAAGGAACTCCATATTGCTTATCATCATAAGTTGCGGATGCTAGCACACCCTCATAAAAATCATCAGGATTTAAATGTTCACTCTCACTTAGAGATGTTGATAAATCTGCAATCGCACCTAATTCCGCATACTTCGACACAAGTTCTTGTGTCATCCAGAAGAAGTCTGGTGTGTTTTTAGAAGAAATTAAGGTTGATATTTTCACATAGTAGTCAGAAGGAATACTTAAGGTCTCGATTGTGTATTCTCCGTTAGCGTTTTCATTCACTCGATCCACAATCTCCTCAAATTCCTTTAACTCGTCCCCAGCTGCCCAGGTTGCAAAGACAAAATGGTTTCCATCAGAACCACACGCGTTCCCAGCAGAACCCCCTATATTACAAGCAGATAAAAATGAAACGAAAAGCACAAGGACTGCTAGTATTTTTAGTTTCTTAAACCCAGACATGATGCACTCATCTCCCTATTAGTTTTACTTGAGTTTTTATTACGTTAATAATAACTTAATATTTTTGTTATACAAACGTAATTTAACAAAAAATGATAAATTTTTCAAGCGCTTTCATAATAATTGTTTTATTTTCCATTCTTTTTTAAAAGGAGTAGTATAGGGTATCAAAAGAGTTTTTATTTTGTTACGTAATTGAAAATACTTTTATAACGTTATAAACCTTCGGAAACTGAGACCAAATTATCGGAAACCTCTTGACTCACTTCATACATTAAAGTTTTAATAAAAGAGTTACTAATAAATAGGAGTCTTTGAATTCTCAACTACTGATTAAAGTAAAAGAAGTAAAAATAAAGTAAAATTGATGTAAATTAGCTCTATTAGGCAGGTGCGTTTGATGAATAAAAAGGTGACGATGAAAGATATATCAGATATTGTTGGCGTCAGTACGGTTACGGTTTCAAAAGTGTTTAACAACAGGGATGATATTTCGGAGGAAGTAAAAAACAAGGTCCTTCAGGTTGCAGACCAACTCGGGTATCGTTACAACCCTGGTGTAAAAACGTTAAAAACAGGCGTAACGAACAATATCGGGGTCATTGCATCGGATATATTCCTAGAACGTGACGAAAATTTCTATGTGGGCATCTATAAACATTTACTACAAGTTGCGGATGAACATCAATACAATTTGATATTATCGGTTGTAAGCGACAATCAAATTGAAGACCTAACACTACCCACTATCTGCAAGGAATACAAAGTAGATGGGCTAGTCATTCTCGGAGAGTTTCCAGAGGATTATATAAAAGAAATGATGAAGTACCAACTACCTATTGTGTTAGTTGACTTCACCATCAGAGACTTAGATATTGATAGCATCGTAACCAACAACTTTGAGGCAAGTTACTTAGCCACGAACTATTTGATAAACAAAGGTCACAAAGAAATCGGATTTATCGGTAACATTAAAACGACGAAAAGTATCATGGATCGATATCTCGGATACTGCAAAGCCATTTACGAACATGACCTCGACTTAAACGATGAGTACATCATAAAAGAACGTGATGACCATAAAAATGAAATAGACTATGAACTAGGCGAAGAATTACCAACAGCTTTCATCTGCAATAACGACAAAGCCGCATATGACTTAATCAAAAAATTACAGGCAAAAGGCAAAAACGTACCAGAAACCTGTTCCGTAATCGGCTTCGACGATGTAACGCATAGCGTCTTCTCAGACCCACCCATCACTACTATGCGTGTCCGAAAAGACGAAATGGCCGAATACGCCATCAACCGAATCATCACCCACCTAAACAACAAAAACACCCCATCAGAAAAAATCATCATCGATGCAGACCTGGTGGAGCGTGAATCCGTGAGTGGGACATAGGGGACAGGTTTACTGTCCCACAACAGAAACCAAAACAAAAAACAGGTTCACTGCCCCGTCATTTGACGGGACAGTTGAACCTGTCCCCCCTGTCCCGCAAAAAATCTAAGATGGTCCATTCTGGAAAGTATTTCAGTCTATTCGGAATGTGAATCCACTTTTCTCCTAAATAGGTATAGACATGATACCAATTCCCGCTCTTTTCATAAGCCTGAACGATTTGCGGAGACAGTGTTGCTCTCTCCGTATTTAGGAATGAGGGTTCTGAATAGAGCTGTTCTGCATGCGTAATCCGGATTTTTTCGTTAAAAGGAACGGTTTCTTCTCTTTGAAAATCATCACTCTCTGCCGCTAACCAAAGACCAATCTCTTTATTTCGTTCCCAATCCTCCGGAAAATCCTCAAGTGGGACATGCTCGTCCTCTACATACTCCCCTACTTCTGGTGTAAACCCGGGTAATCCAAATTCTTGGATAAACCAGTCTGTATACCCTCTCCCAGTCGGTTCAACGGAAGGATCAATCATGTTGTACCCTGTTTTATCTTGAAATTCCGTTGCCAACGCCAGATCCCGTTCGTCATCATTGTAAAAATACCAGTATAGAATTCTACCAGACGTGTGGTAGTCGACCGCGATTTGCGGTTTAATTTTTACCGTAAAATCCCGTACAGCTTGCACTTCTAGAGCTTGGAACGGAAACTCCCCTTTATAATCCATCCAAGAGGGTTCTGTCACATCAGATGGAGCATCCCAGTTTGCAGGATATTGACGATTCAAGTCTATTCCTATGGCATTGGCCTTCCACCTTGTAAAGTCATCGCTACCGTCATTCATTTCTATAAGGGCCGCATGCACGCTAGCTGGAAAAGCTGAAAGTCCCTGTTGCTGAAGGGTAACACCGTCTGGATTCACCATCGGGATAAACCAAATCGTACTGTCCTCCAAAATATCGCTCGCCTTAAACGTGCCAATGACCGTATTATGACTGTAGCTTTTCGCATATTCTTCCATCATCTTCATCACAACCATCGTGCTCATCCACTCTCTAGCATGATGACTGCCCGTAATGATAATCGGGTTCGGCCCCTTCCCTAATCGAACAGCGAAAATTTCGCGGTTGTAATGGCTTTTTCCAATGGAATGATAGGAAAGAATGGTGGGATAAACATGTTGAAGCTCCTGGAGATCTTCAACCATGATTTCGTACGTGTATGTTTGTGTAGTATCTATGATTGGTTCATCTGTGGATAATGGAAAAAATGAAAGCAGAAACCACAGTCCGTAAATGCTGATTAAGTCCCCCATTATCCACCTCCCTGATTTTTAGTTGAAATAGTAGTTTTTTACTATAAATATTCTATAAAGGTGGGAAAAATCCTATTTGGAATGAAGATTTATGAGGAGCGGAGGAATTAGGTTCCAAAACTGTCCCCGAAACCGGATTTTTGTTAAATTATTTGAATTCGCACATAAGATGGTTGCGTTCGCACATTTTTAGAAAATTCGCACCTTTTATTAAATTATCGCACAATAAACAGGATTTTCGCACATCGCGGTACATCAATCTTTTCCACCCCAATCAAACTTCCCCCCCACATACCCATTTCCACAATAAAAAGGTGTCTCCTCGAAATAAATCCGAAGAAATACCGTCGATAAATGCTATTTTTCTAAAAGTCCTTTAACAATCAGAAAAAGCCTTGCTACTTTCCCTTATTTATTCAAAAACTTCACACAAACAGGCTCCGGCACTTTTACGCCGGACTGAAGTAACGCTAACTTTCCTGTTGACTGGTCTCTACTAAACAGAGTCATGGTGTTTGATTTTTGATTGGTTGCGACGAGAAAATCTTCGGAAGGGTCCAGAACAAAATCACGTGGCCAGTTTCCTTCCGTAGATGTCCATTCTACGAAGGTTAGTTGGCCGGAATCCGGATTGACCTTAAACACTGCAATACTGTTATGACCACGGTTACCAGCATAAACATATTTTCCATCCGAAGAAATATGAATGGCACTACCGTCATTTGTCTCCTCAAAATCCGCTGGGATCGTTGAGATGTATTGTTGTTCTTTAAAACTTCCATCTTTTTCATCATAACGAAGAGCTACCACCTCTGAGCTTAGCTCCGTCATAACATAAGCGAACAGACCATTCGGGTGAAACGCAATATGTCTTGGCCCGCTTCCAAGCTTCGTTTGTAAAACTTGAGCTTCTTTTAATTTTCCGTTGTCGACAGCGTATGTAATCACCCGATCTGTCCCTAAATCCACAGCAATTGCAAATTTTTCATCAGGAGTAAATCCCGCAAAATGCATATGAGGTTTTTCCTGTCTTTCATGTGGACCCGATCCCTCATGCTCAATAACAGAAATGGCAGGGTTAAGCGATCCATCTTCATTCGTCATATAGGATTCAATTTTTGTTGTATGATAATTAGCTGATAACACATTGCTATTGTTGCGGTTCACACTAACATGGCAAGGAGGTGAACCTGCGGAAGTCTGGCTGTTCAGCTTGGTTAACTCCCCTGTTTCAGGATGTACTGAAAAAGCCGTCACTCCCCCGTTTTCTCCCTCTTTCGACACAGCGTACAGGTGTTGATTATCATTGCTCACGGTCACATATGTAGGGTTGTCCAGTTCAGCGGCTAGCTTTACATCAGTAATCTCTTTTTTCTCGGTATCGAGCGTGAACTGGTAGACTCCTTTACTTTCCTGTTTTGTATACGTTCCAACATAGCCAATAAATTTTGTCATGGTAAAAGCTCCTCTATCAATGGATTTAACTTTTTTAAACGATAGCGAATTTCAATTGGTCATATCTTATGTCATTATAACGAAGGATAGCAATGGATGGAAACCGGGGGCAAGTACCCTATTTCAAAAAGTACCCACTGTTGTCAGCTACCGTGATATACTAGTTCCATTGATTTGCAGGTGAAAAGAGGAGAACAGATGAGGTTATATGTTGCTTTAATTACATTAAGTTTGATATGGGGAATGTCGTTTTATTTTATAAAGGTTATGGTTGAGGGAATTGGACCTTGGGGGATTGTGTTTGTTCGATGTACCTTAGGGGCCTTAACATTAGCCATTATTATTTTGATACAGAAAAAGAAAATAGATTGGAAGAGCATGCCACTAAAATCATTGGCGATCGTTGGGGTTACGAATGCCTTAATTCCGTGGGGATTGATAGCGATTAGTGAAACTAGAATTTCAAGTGCTTTAGCCTCTATGGTCAATGCAACAACTCCAATTTTCACTAGTATAATAGGAGTTCTTATATTCGGGTTGGCTTTAACGATTAGACAATGGGCTGGGGTGTTAATCGGTTTTGTGGGGATCTTCTTTTTAATAGATTTAAATATAGCCCAATTGTTTCAAGAGGACTTAATTGGAATGGGAACCATGATTTTAGCCGCGGTTTGCTATGGATTTAGCTCTCAATATACAAAGAGGCATTTGCAAGGTGTAAGCGTCATGGTCATCGCATTGATGACGTTACTGACAGGTGCATTGGGAAGCCTCGTCATTATGGCCTTGACAGACTCATTTTTCCCAATACAACAGATGATGTCATGGGATTCGCTTTTTGCCATGATCGGTCTCGGAGTTTTCGGATCAGGACTCGCCTACTTACTATTCTATTACATGATTCAAGAAGGAAGCGCCGAGTTTGCAACCCTAGTAACCTATCTCGTACCAATCACAGCCATGTTCTGGGGCTGGTTCCTACTCAGCGAATCCATCCCTCCTCTGGCAATCGGAGGACTAATCCTAATTTTCGCAGGAGTCTTCCTTTCTAGTCGAAAGGGACAGAGGGGACAGGAACCTCTGTCCCAGGAAAGCTTGTAGGGACAAGGGGGACAGGAACCTTGTCCCACCTTGGGGGTGGGACACAAAACCTGTCCCCCTGTCCCTAACTAAACACCTTCCAGTTCACCAATAGTTTTGTTCCCCAGTGCGCTGCCACATATAGGATAATAAATATTAGAATCAATGGCTTAAACACAATCCACGCCCCGAACCACAGGATCAATGCTTGCCATGGCTTCATTTTGGATAAAAGTCTGGATGGGGCCAGGAAAATGCGATAGATTTTGTATTGTTTTTGCAGGATTTCGAGATATTCTCTTCGGATTTGCGCATTTTCTGGGTCAAGTCGGACGGCGTTGGCTAGGAATTGGTGCGCTTTATCGAAATCCCCTCTTTGGTCAGCTGACCAAGCCAAATACATGAAGACATAGGCGTTTTCTGGCTCCTCTACCAGGGCTTGTTTTTCAATCTCGAGAGACGCTTCCTCGTTTCCAAGTAAAGCTAAAGCATAACTATAGTTCGCCAAATACACACCGTTGTCCGGCCGAATATCCAATGCCCGCTCAAAGGATTCTTTTGCCTCTTCAAATTTCTTGGTCCTCATATAAAGGTTCCCATTCAAGAAATAAAAGAAACTTTCATAAGGATATAACGCTAAAGCCTCGTTCAGTGCCTTTTTACACGCTTTCCAATCTTCTTTTTCATAGAAGGTAGACACTCTCACTTCCCAAGAAAGCTTATTTTCAGGGTCCATTCGAAGTCCTTCTTGCGACCAATGAAGCGCCTTGGCATATTCATCTTTTTCTAAATAGATTTTCCCTAAAATGGCATACCCATCAGGATCGTCATGGTACAGATGGATGTATTCCTCCGCCTCCTTGATCGCTTCTTTATGACGATTCCATTCCAACAGTTGCTCAATTCTATTAAATTGGGAGATTTGCATATCTGCGTTCACGACATTTCACTCCTATCGAACCTTATTTTCCTTTATATAATCCAACACGAGCTGGTAGTCTTTGTTTACATCGCTAAAAGTGGCGTAGTTTTTCGCAGTCGAAAACCATTCCAATGTGGTTGGCTTTCTGTTCTTGAGTGATGAAGTGAGGTCACTGTCCGTCATCGGCTGAAGCTCACCCTTCTCTAATGAGCGCTGCAACGCCATTTCAATTGCATCCTGAACCAACTGCTGTAAGTCCGCACCTGAAAAATGCTGCGTTTTACTAGCAATTTTTTTCAAATTTAAAGACTCCTGTGGTTTATCTTTTGTTTTTAAAGAAAGAATCAGTTCGCGCTCCTCTTCCGCTGGAGGTGGAATAAAAAGCATGGTGTTGAAACGTCCAGGTCGTCTTAACGCAGGGTCAAGGTACCATGGAGTGTTCGTTGCTCCAATAACATAGACCCCGTCGTTGTGGGAGCTCAGTCCATCTAGTTCCACAAGAAGCTGGTTCACCAACATCCGTTCATGGTGCTGCCTCATACTTTGACGACTGCCACCAATCGCATCCAACTCATCGATAAAAAGAACACAAGGCTTCTGCTCGCGGGCTTTTTCAAAAAGGTCATGGAGATTATGCTCACTCTGACCTACGTACATGCCAAGTATCGCCTGCAACTCCACATGAAGAAAACTCGCGTTAATCTCGCCAGCAATTGCTTTCGCTAAAAAAGTCTTCCCGCACCCAGGAGGTCCGTACAACAGCAAACTCCCTCCCGCTTCACGGCCATACGCTTTAAAAAATTCAGGATTCTGCAAAGGAAGAATAAAATTCATCCGAACCTTCTTCTTCACTTCCTCCATCCCTCCAATATCCGCAAACGTCTCCTTAGGTTGAGTCGTTTCAATCAATGTATTTCTATCTTTATCAAACTGAATAACCTTCAGCTTCGTCTTCTGTTCATCATGATCCTTCGTCATGGGGTACCTCCTCCGGGACAAGTTTCGTGTTTCGCGGGACAAGGGGACAGGTTTAGTGTCCCACTTCAAGTTTCCGTTTTTAATAAATTGATAGTAATTCATTTATCGTCAAATTTTTACAAATTTTAAGGAAGTGGGACACCGGGCCGCTGCGGCGGGACACCGGGGACAGGAACCTTGTCCCACCAAAACTGAATATACGTAACTATCAAAAAATGATATATTTAGAAAATAGTAACGTCGGTACAGTAAGAAAAAAAGTAAGGGGAAATCAGCATGAATGAATATTACTGCCCAGATTGTGAAGTAAGTGAGTTAAGCTTGGAGATTATCCCGAATAAGCGATGTCCTCAGTGTGATGTGTTGATGGAGTGTATTGAAAGTGATGAGGAATAGCTTGCTAAACATGAAAGCACCAAACTCATCATTTGAATTTAGTGCTTTCTTTAGTGTGGGACACCGTTCCTGTCCCCTCTGTCCCACCACAACACCCCTCTGTCCCACTGGGTTTCGCCCAAATTTTATGCATGATTCCTAGCATTTGGTGTTCGATTTTGTCTATTTGAATGTCGGATTGTTGTAGCAGTTGAACGATGTCACGGTTAAAGTGGCAGCCAACGAACCTTCGATATACGGGATTTAAAAGTGTTTGTATAGATCCAAGGAGGCGGTTGGAACTGATTCCGTGTTCCAGTAATAGGATTTGCCCACCCGGCTTACACCACTTGTTGAATAAGTTCAATATTTTCACTGGGTCTTCGTATCCACACATGGATAAGGTGGAGACGATGGTGTCAAAGGAGTGTTCAGGGAACGATAGAGTCTCCACGTCTGACTGAATGAAATCGGCCGAGACCCCTTCCTCACGTGCAGCAACTCTAGCCTTTCCCAGCATCTCCCCACTAAAATCTACTCCCGTTACTTCAACACCTGTAGGATAGTACGGAAAATTGGCTCCGGCCCCTACGGCTACCTCCAACACTTTTCCTTTAGCAAATGGAATTAGATTTTCCCGCGGCTTTCGATCCGCACGCTGTCTTCTTCTTCTCTCATACGTTTTGGCCTGTTTATCAAAAATCCTCACTAGTTTTTCGTTGGACATTTGCCCACAACCTTTACCAGATTATCAACTTTAGTATATGCGGTCCCTTGGTCCCTTTTCTATAATCTTACCAAATTCAGTAAAAAAGAAACGAGGGAACCTATCCCCCGTTTCTAATTCACCCTTGTATACTACTAGATTGATTCTCCCTAACCAAAATCTCCTTCTCTTCCTTAAACGCATCATCCCCAATAAAATCTCTTCCCCATCCCGAGAAGGCCGCAAAGATGATGACTAGCATTAATGCCCAGCAATAGAAAACAAATGGCACTGCACCAACTGGTGAGAAGTTCCCCGCATAATCAGTGACGGTTCCACCCACAAATGCAAACGGAATCAATACCGCCACACTGTACGGGAGGAAGCCGATAATTGTTGTCGAACAAGCATCCAGCAAGTTTCCTCTGCGCCACGGTGTGATTTTATGCTTATGCCCTAAACGGCGAACCCATGGTCCAAGCATTACCATCGTTGGTGTTCCTGCCGTAGTCAACGCATTTGTAAACAAGGCCACAAACACAATCGCTATTTCCGCTCGCTTCGGTGTCGTCGCAAACTTCTCCGATTTTTCCATCAACCACTCGATGAAGCCACCCTTTTGTAGTGTTCCGATTAACCCCATCAAAAACACTGTAAAAACGGCGACTCCAACCATGCCGTTTACACCGCCAATGATAATTCCGCCAGCACTGAATTCTGCTGCATTCAAGCTTAAAATGTCAGTCCACGTAATTAGCCCCATGACCAACCCTAATATGAATCCAACCGCAGTACTGTATAGCAACGAAGTAACAAAATGATGGCCTTTTAGCATTAAAAAGATTAGTAGGATTGGAACCAGTAACATCACGAGACCTTTAGGGTCAAGCTCTGCCATACCTTGCGCAGCTTCACCACCAGGTGTTGTAAAAGCAAAGATTACATAGGCGACGAGTGTGAATCCAGCCGCTACTAATGCATATTTGATCCGTGAACGCACAACTTTATCAACAGTTGTTCCTTGTGAGAACGCAGAAACAATCGTCGTATCAGAAATCGGAGCAATATTGTCCCCCACAAAAGATCCACCGATGATAGCTCCCACAAGCAGCAAAGGATCGGCACCTAATGCATAACCAACCGGAAAAAGAATCGGGCTCGTTGCAATCAGTGTTCCAACTGCTGTTCCTGTTGATAATGATAAAATGGCTGCACAAACGAAGGTGATTAATGGGAACCAAGCTGCTGTAACCCCTAAATTCAAAAATCCCCAAACCAAGCCTTCAATAATGCCTGTTTCATTCAGCAATTTCCCCATGATTCCCGCTAGAAACCAGGCTAGTAACATGATAGCCAGCATCGATGAGCTAATCCCCTCCACAAGCGCGTCGACAAACTGCTTTTTGTTCTTGGCTAAAATTAACCCTACCAGAATACCTGCTAAAGCCATCGGCCAAAACGCCTCCGGAAGTGCCATTCCACCGAAGCCCAACCACAAGATCCCCACAATCATGACGAAAAATGGAACGAGCAACACTGGAACGCCACCGTAAAACTCAAGCTTTTGAACATTACCCCTGTTTGACATATGATTTCCCCCTTTGTTTTGATTACTTCGGCCAGGATGTGGGACAGGTTTCCTGTCCCCGCTGTCCCACCACAGCTCTGGGACAAGGTTCCTGTCCCCTATGTCCCAACTAGGATTTTTTGCAGTGCATCGACCGCCGTTTTGATGTCGTCTTTTGTGTTGTAGAAATGCGGGGCGATTCGAATGACGTCTTGTCTGGCTGAGACGATGATTCCTTTTTCCTTTAGTGTTTGTTCGACTTCTGACGCATTTGGGACGTAGATGGCTGTGTTGGAACCTTTATGAACAACATTAGTTGGGCTTAAAATAGTAAGTCCCTTTTCTTCCGCATAGTCAATCGTGTACTGCGAAAGCTCTTTTAAATACGGCTCTATTTTTTCCATCCCTGCTTCTAAAATGAGTTTTAGCGCCGCCTTCGCAGCAAATCCGTTAATCATTGGTGGGGTTCCAGAATCAAATCGCCTTGCTCCACCTGCGTACTCGACATTTTTAATATCAAATGCAAATGGGTTGGATTGCCCGAACCACCCTGTTAATCGTGGCGAAATCCGGTCCGCCACCTCTCTTTTAATGTAAAGGAAAGCTAATCCTGGAATCCCCAATAAGTACTTTTGGAGCCCGGCCGCTAGAAAATCTACTCCACTTTCTTTTACGTTAATCGAAACGTTCCCCGCAGATTGATAAGCATCCACGAAAAGATAAGATCCATTTCGATGAGCAATGTCAGCAATACTCTTGAGGTCTTGCTCAAAGCCGTTGTAATAGGCAACGTGTGAAATGGATGTTAATAAAGTTCGTTCATCAATGGATGATTCATAGGATCCTAGAGGAATTTCGTGGTTCTCTGACGAAATAAACTTAATGTTAGCACCACGGTCTCTTTGCGATAACCAAACATGCCCGATGCACGGAAAATCCATATCGGTTAAAACAATATCGCCTCTTTCATCTGTAAAATTCAAGCTCGTCGCGATTGAGGAAGCAGCGTGCGAGACAGAAGAGACGACAGCGATTTCTTCTACATCTGCATGGATTAAGGTTGCAAAATGTTGGCGGGCTTCTTCAACAGCCTCCATCCAACCTCCCCAATCCATCCCATGCTCTTGCCAAGAGGTCATATACTCTTGAATGGCCTGTTGAACATCTATGCTCAAAGCACTTTGCGAGCAGGATGAAAGCTGAATTTTTTCAGATAAAATCGGAAAGCGTTTTCTAAATTCTTTAAATGGGAATGATTCCATTTCTCCCACTCCTTTCAATTTGCATCCTTTGGAGGACTTACTATGAATACATTTTCTACTAGCTTTAAAGAGCAACACTCATATTTTTCCCCATGGCTAGATCCTCTTCCGTTTGACTGGTCTGCACTTGAATCAACCGGAACAGAACTCCATTATCAAAAGCACGACACCGTTTTTGATTGCCATGAACCCACGGACCACATTTATCTTGTAAAAGAAGGCCGGGTTCGCCTATACCTTTTATCTGACCTTGGAGAAGAAAAAGCAATCGCCATCATTGGTAAAAATGGTCTTCTCGGTGAAAGTAGCGTCTTTCTAGATCACGGTTATTACGCAAATGCCATCACAGCAAGCCCCACCAAGTTGATTCGAATTAAAGCTGATCTTTTTAAAAATAAAGTTCTAGAAAACCCGCTATATTCAGAGCAACTCTTTAAAATGATGAGTCTAAAACTGAGGTTGCTATATAGACATTCCTTGGACCTGTCCTACAGCTCCTCATACTACAGACTCTGCCAAACACTAGCTCAACTTGGCCTAACCTATGGTGAATCCGAAGACGGAAAAAAAATCAAAATCCAAGTCTCCTTCACCCACCAGGAGCTGGCTAACGTCATCGGAACCACTAGGGTAACGGTCGCAAACCATATCAAAGCACTCATAGAAGAAGGGCACATCTATAAGGTCAGAAACCACTACGTCATCCAAGACTTGGCCAAACTAACCTCAATGGGACCATAATACAAAAAATTCAGACAAATAGATGTAAAATATTTTACACGGGGTAGGAAAGAGGGGCTCGGGTTCGTGGGACAGAGGGGACAGGTTCACTGTCCCACTCCCACCCACTCTCTCTATAGGAGGAATAAAATGAACATCCATGGAATTAACATAAAAGGAGCCGTCACCGACAACCAAACTCGCTGCAAACACTACCATAGCGAAAAAGATATTATCGCCATCAAATTCAAGTGCTGTGATACCTATTACCCGTGTTATCATTGCCATCAAGAGATAGCCGGGCACGAGCCGGAAGTTTGGAAGGAAGAAGAGTTTGACCAGAGAGCAATTCTTTGCGGCAGTTGTGGAACGGAAATAACTATTCATGAATACAGAAATTGTGGCTCCACTTGCCCGCATTGTAAAGCGAGCTTCAATCCAGGTTGTGCCCTGCATTACCATTTATATTTTGAAAGGTGAACAGAGGATGGAGAAAAAAAGAAAAACAGTCGTTATAGAAGAAAATATCTACCTATCAGCAGACGGTAACCCGCAGGCAACCGTCGAGACCACGGCTGACCAGCCTAAAAAGAGGTCCCCACTCCCGATTATCTTGTTAATACTTTTGATTGGAATGTGGATGGCAGTATTAGCATTTGATTCGGACTCACCTGAGGAGGCAGTACAAGCCCTATTTGCTCATGTCAACGCTGGTGAATATGAGCAGGCTCGGCTTTATTTTTCAGAGGAGTTGGGTTGGGATGTACCGAATATTGATTTCCCACCCGAACTGAAAATTTTACAAATCAATGAAAAGGTGAATGGAGATACCGCTGAAGTTTTTGTGAAATTTGAAGAGAGCTTCGAGGGAGGCAGCTCTCCGATGATTCAAGAAGTTACCTTTCTCTTGAAGAAGGATTCTGAGGTGGATTGGGTTATATATAATATAATTGAACCTTAAAATTAGAGAGCTATCATTATTTTAATGGTAGCCTTTTCTTTTTTTTTAGTGGATTTCTAGCAAAATAAAAAGCCACACCCTAAATGGCATGGCCAAACTCCTAAATAACAACCACAATTAAAATACTAAAAATCACTAAAAAGCGTAAAACTCTCATAATTACCCCTTGTTAAAATCCCCTTTTTTATATTTTAGCATAATTGATATCTGTAAATTAGTTTAATTTATCTGGGACACTAAACCTGTCCCTCTGTCCCACACGCCCAATTACACTTTTTGAGATTCCCGTTACTCTGGCCAATTGTCTGATTGAAATACCTTCTATATTTTTCAACCTCCCCAATATCGAGTTTCTCTCCTCGGCTTTCATTTGCTGTAGCTTACTTACGTCTGAAACACCAAGCTTCGCCAAAAATTGAATTACTTCACTGTCAGGTAACAATACAGGAACAGAATCACCTAAGAATTGTCCCTGCCTTTCCTCTTCCATCTCCATGTAACTTTTAAATTTCTTCATTGCCTCTCTAGAATTGTGGGAGAATAATTGGAAAACCCTGTCCTTCTCTACTAAATCTCCCTCACGAATGTATTCATACATACTAGTCCACTGATGCTCAAACACACTCTTAACCAACCCAGCTTTCATAGGGTTTTGATGAATATACCTCAGCACACGCATAAAGGAGTCTCTCGTCTCAATCCCTTCACTCCGATACCTCTCCTGAAACAAATGGCCGGTTCTCTCATACTTCCCGTTGTACCAATGAACATAGCTGGAGCTAATGCGCTGAATAGCAGTCGATAGGGGTTCCGAAGCTTCCTTGATTAAAAGGTGGACATGATTATCCATCAAACAGTAACTATAAACCTCGTATTCACAGACACTCTTATATTTTTTGACTGTCCAAAGGAACCGATAACGGTCCTCATCATCCTCAAAAATGATTTGTTTGTTGATGCCTCTAAGCATGATGTGGTAGATACCAGTCGTGCTTTTACGGCGGGGTTTACGCGGCATTTTGGGGATCACCTCGCAGAATTTTTTGTGGAAAAACGGATAATAAGCTGGATTACAAATGGGAAAATGAATAGTTAATCAAAGGGGTTTTTCAGGGGCAAAGAAAGCAGAAAAAAGAGAGTTTTTGCAATGGTTAGAGGTTCTCCTCATCATTTTCTACACAAAGTAAAAAAATCCTGCATCAAAATGATTTCAGAATTTTTTAGAACTGGCGTGATGGCGCGGGAGGTGGGACACTAAACCTGTCCCCCTGTCCCGAACAGCCCAGCATTGGCATATAACGCCGGGGAACCTCCTGAATGCACAACCAGGATATTTTGATCTTTTTTAAAATAACCTTTTCTAACTAAATCAATGACACCTGCTAGCGCCTTCCCGGTGTACACAGGATCGAGCAAGATTCCCTCGGTTTTAGCGATTAACTTAACCGCCTCAACCATCTCCGGTGTTGGCAGCGCATAACCTGGTCCGACATACTCATCAAAGCAAGTTACTACTTCCCGCGGAGTCGGCACTTCCAAACCAAGATGCGACACCGTTTCCTCCACGAGCTTATATACCTTTTCTTCCTGCTCAGCCTTGCCCCTACTAACATTCACACCAACAACCGGAACACCACTTTGACTACCGGAAAAACCAGCGATCAACCCCGCCTGCATGCCACCACTTCCGCTCACACAGATAACCGAGTCAAAATTAAGTCCTTGTTCAAAGGACTGCACCAAAATTTCCTGCGCACAAGCTACGTAACCCAATGCGCCAACAGGAGTCGAACCACCCACTGGAACTACATAAGGTGAATGCCCCTCAGCCTTAACCTGCTCAGCCACCTTCTCCATCTCAGCTATCAAGTCTGTCCCGTTCGGCACCACCTTAATATTCTCGGCACCCATTAAATGATACAAAAAGTAGTTCCCATTAAAATCTGGTTCCGCCCCGTCACTATCTAAATTTTCCTCCAAAATCAAAATACACTTCAGCTTCTCTTTAATCGCAGCAGCCAATGTCAACCGGCAGTGATTCGACTGAATGCCTCCACAAGTAATAATCGTATCGGCACCCTTCTCCAAAGCGTCCGCAATAATAAACTCAAGCTTCCGTGTCTTATTCCCGCCACCTGCAAGACCTAACAAATCATCTCGCTTAAAATAAATAGACGGTCCACCAAAGGCATCACTCAAATGGTCTAACCGCTCAATAGGTGTAAAAGTAGGTGTATACCGTCGTCTAGGAAACCTAGCTAAATTCATACAAACATCTCCCTCCAAAACAACATCTTTAACTCTATTTAACCACAGGGACAGGGGGACAGGAACCCTGTCCCACATGTTTAAACTGGTCCCGAGTCGACCAAAATGATAAAAAACGACTCTTTGGGGTGAACAAAATGGAGGATCAAGGTGATTTCTTTGTTGGCCTGCTATGGGGAGCTATGCTTAGCATCCCTCTGTGGATTTCCATTTTTGGGTGGATTAAAATAGTCGGGCAGCTCTTATAAATTGTGGGACACCAAACCTGTCCCTGCTGTCCCATCAAAAAAAAGCAAGTGCTCTCAACTCTTGCTTCACTGGGACACCAAACCTGTCCCCTATGTCCCATACAAATGCACAATTTTCCGATAGTTATAAATTTGCCTAAGCAGTCGGATTGGCATTTCACTGTTGGTTAGGAAGAGGCCCCTCAGGTATTGGTCTCCGTCTGATTCTTTTAGGATGGATTGGATACTTTGGTCGATGTAGTCTGGGTTCATGATTTGGTGGTAGACTGCTAGTTTTACCATTTCGTTGATAGATCTTTCCAAGTAATCGTCGGTGTCAGCGTTATATAGATATATGGTGCCGTCCGATAGATTCTTAATCACACCTAGCCCCAACGATACCGCTAACGGGATATCTATTTTGTGGCCAAAGTCATACACGTATTTATTTAATTTTTGTGGGTAAGGTGTTTTGCATATGCTTAACACGTTGTCCCGGTCCATATCATGTTCAAAGGGCACGAAGGAGTAGTTTCGAGTCATTGCCATTTCGGAAATGACGACGAAGTCTTTGTCCAGAATTGAATTCCCCATGTGAACGCGTTTCATCTTTATTTTACTAACATTCATTTTTCTCGTCTCCAATACCATTTTTCCCGAAAAGTCATAGTAACCAGTAAATGTTATTTGATAGTTTTGTCTTAAATGATTAAAATTAGAATACTCCTATTTTTTAATAGTCCAATTTAACCATACCAAATTGGCCGTTTCACTATCGTTACAAACTTACACAAACTTACATAAAGTAAGAATTGCGAGGTTGATTACAATCGAGGCTACAACACTACTAAACGGCACACATTATGAATTCATCCAACATTCCAATCCTAACGCTGAAACCGTCCTGCTTGTTCACGGTCTTGGCCTCGACATGTCTACATGGGATGATGTGATCCCTATGCTTAGTAAGCAATACCATGTCTTGCGCTATGATTGGCCAGGTCACGGGTACAGTACCCCTCCTAAAACTGAGCCTGTTTCATGGGATTTCCTATTGACTCAGTTAAAAGAATTACTACACTTTCTTTCTATTAAAAAAGTTCATTTTGTCGGGCACTCTGGTGGAGGAAATTTTGGCATGGAGATTTCTCTTCGAGGTTATGATTGGTTGCATTCCTTGACGATTATTTCCACACCTATATTATTTCCATCCGAACTGGGAAAAAAAGAAGTGGCGGAGCGCTTTTCTAAATTGGAAACACAAAATTATAGCGATTTAATGAACCCACTAATCAACTCCCTTTGCTACCCTTCTACCCAAGATAAGAAGGCAAAACTAAGAGCTATGTACACCCGTGTAACAGAGACATCCTACTTTCAATACCTACGTCTTCTTAGCGAAACCATTTTTGCTTATACAGATAAAAAATTAGGCAGTATAGACGTACCCATGATGATGCTCATTGGAGAGAGAGATACATTGTATCCTCCGAAACTTCAGGTGTTCAATATCCCTTATTTAACAAACATTCGCTACTTTATTATTCCGGATGCCGCCAATGCCTTAATGATGGATATGCCTGACTTAACGGTAGAATACCTAAAAGTATTTATGAAAAAAATAGAATCCACCACTCCCTCCGGAAAACACAAATATGAATACACGGATGAATTGGAACAAAAATTACTTTCTATCATAAAGCACGCGATGCATCATGAGGATGACCTTGGCACCATCCATTTATCCATTATGGACGGATTCAAAGTTGTGATAGACGGAAAAGAAGTGGAAGGAAAATGGAATCAACGAAAAGCGCGGCAAATTTTCACATACGTAGCCTTACATCAAGAAGTTACGCGAGAGCAACTGATGGATATCTTCTGGCCAGATCAGGATCTTGGAAAAGCGAGAGGTAACCTGCGGGTGTCATTGAATCATATTAAAACAATCATTGAAGATGCCACAGGTAATCCAATTGAGCATTACTTCACGATTAACAGAGAAACGATTTCAATTAGAGGGAAGCTGAAGATCGACCTATCGGAATTCCTGCAAGAGTTAACGGAAATGGAAGGAATGAAGAACTCAAAGGAAAAAGCAATCCGAGTTGCGAGGTTAGCCAACACTCTCCCCAAAACCCTATTCCCAACCCTCTACGACGAATGGATTAACGAAATCCGAAACTCCATCGAAGACCGCCTCTTCGAACTGGGACAGGAGAGATAGGTCTAATGCCCTACCCATTAGGTGTGTGGGACATTAAACCTGTCCCCCCTGTCCCTAAATTTTTCGACAAAATTCTTCCTTTATTTAGTAGACTTTTTTCTGGAATTATTGTTTTTTAGTTCATTGGTAATTTGCTTAAATATCAATATAGTAATTAAGGTCTAAGGTAGATTCAAAAATTCAACAAGAATCAACACGCTATATCTTATAAAGGACTATTGGCAGGGGTAGTCCTTTATGCTGTGTTTTATTATATTAATATTAGACTGAAAATTTAGTATTTTCGGTCGAACTTTGTTGAAGAGGAGGATTTTACTATTATTCTTCTTTTAAAAAAGTACAGGGGAGGAAAGACATGTTAAAAAGAATTTCTGCAATTTTACTAGTCTTTTTATTAGCATTTAGCAGCAGTGGTTTTGCTGTAACAGGGGGAATCACTCCACAGCAACTAGATGTACAAAAACCGAATCTTCAAAAGACAAATTTTGTAGCTACAAATTTACAAGACATTGATCCAAACAAAGAGGTTCGTGTTGTAGTCGAACTAGCTGGGGATACACCAGTTGAAACTGCAACGAAAAAAGGTGTAAAGTACGATAAGCTGTCCAAAGGAGAGCGTAAGCAATTAGAAAAGGCTGCTAAGGACAAACAAAAAGCAGCAAAGGATCAAATTAAAGGGAAAAACATAAACATTGAATATCTTCAGGAATTTAATGCCATCGTAAACGGCTTTAGTGCCAATGTAAAATACGGTGATATTGAAGCAGTTAAAGAAGTAGCAGGGGTAAAAGAAGTATACCTTGCAACTGAATATGAGCTTCCAACTGAAGAACCAGATATGAAGTACAGTAAGGAACTGGTTCAAGCTCAGCAGGCTTGGCGTGACTTTGGTTATGATGGTGAAGGCATGGTCATTGGGATTATCGACTCTGGAATCGACGCTAATCATAAAGACTTCCTATTAAGTGACCCTTCCTCAGCAAAATTGTCTGAGGAATTTGTGAATAGCGCGATTTCCGAATTTGACCTCCCTGGACAATATTTGAATGAGAAAGTTCCTTATGGATGGAACTATATGGATAAGAACGATGTATTACTTGATAGCAACGCTGAAACTGGAATGCATGGTATGCACGTTGCAGGAACAGTCGCTGCAAACGGTGACGAAGCAAACGGCGGCATTCAAGGTGTGGCTCCTGAAGCACAATTATTAGCGCTACGTGTGTTTGGTAATGAAGTAGCAACGACATATGGCGATATTTATATTAAAGCCATTGATGATGCCATCAAGCTAGGTGCAGACGTTCTGAATATGAGTCTTGGGGCTACTGCTGGTTTCGTAGATGCTGAGTCTCCGGAACAGCAAGCGATTAAGCGTGCCGTTGATAATGGTGTCGTTATGTCCATTTCAGCTGGTAACTCTACTTACTTTGGAAATGGCTATTTCTACCCATATGCATCCAATCCTGACTATGGGGTAGTAGGATCACCAGGTGTATCCTATGATTCTATTTCAGTAGCATCCTTTGAAAATTCTTATATGGATGTAGATGCAGCTGGCGTTTCCGTTGATGGTGGCGAGGCAGAACAAGTGATGTTCTTGTCTGCAGGTCAGACTGCTCCGACTGTTGGAGAAAGTTATGAATTGGTTCATGCTGGATTAGGATATCCTGCTGATTTTGAAGGTAAGGATTTAGAAGGAAAATTCGCGTTAATTCAACGTGGGGACATAGGGTTTGTTGATAAAGCCCTTAATGCTCAAAATGCTGGAGCAGCAGGAGTCATCATTTACAACAATACGGATGGAACAGTTAGTATGGCAACAGATGCAGCTATCACTATTCCGCAATTGTTCATGTTAAAAGCTGATGGTGATCGTTTTGCAACAGCACTTAAAGACGGTAAAACGGTTTCAGTAAGCTTTGATGGCGAAAAAATGACAGTTCCTAATACGGCTGCTGGTCAGATGAGTGGCTTCTCTTCTTGGGGTATTACTCCAAACCTTGATTTCAAACCAGAACTAACAGCACCAGGTGGACAAATTTACTCTACTCAAGATCATAATGAATACGGAGTAAAGAGTGGTACATCGATGGCAGCTCCGCACGTATCTGGTGGTTCAGCACTAGTGTTACAACGTGTAGATGAGGAATTTGGCTTGGACGGTGCGGCAAGATCTAAGCTTGCGAAAAAGTTCTTATTAAATACAGCTCAACCTGTTAATTTTGATGGAGCACCCGTTTCACCTCGTCGTCAAGGTGCAGGTTTAATGCAGCTTCATGCAGCATTATCAACACCTGTTACAGTGACTGATTCAACAACTGGTGAAGCAAAGGTTGCTCTAAAAGAAGTAACTGAAAATGTCGTAACATTCACATTAACAGCAGAAAATCATTCTGATGAAGCTGTGACGTATGATGTAAGTGCCAGTGCCCAAACAGATTCACCTGTTAACGGAGGCGGTGTATTTGTATCAGCGCCTAACATGTTTGGATCAATTGATTTAGGAGCAGTTGCAACGGTTAACGGTGAAGCTGTTAAATCGGTTGAAGTACCTGCAAATGGTACAGCAACATTTGACGTTACAGTTGATGTTAGTGATTGGGATGCAGATTTAAAATCCTATTTCACAAATGGATATTGGTTAGAAGGGTTTGTAAAACTAACTGACCCAACTGATACAAATCCAGATCTAGTGGTTCCTTATGTAGGATTTAAAGGTGACTGGAATGCGGCACCAATTGTAGACGCTCCAGCCTGGGATCCAATGACATACTATGGAATGACAGGTGTTCTAACTCATGTTGGTGGAGGCAGCTACGATTTCTTAGGGGTTAACCAGGCTACTGGTGACTTGAACCCAGAATTGATTGCTATTTCACCAAATGGTGATGGAACAAATGACAGTGCAACATACCTATTATCCCTACTTCGTAATGCAAAGGAATTAAGCTTTAATGTCCTAAATGCAGATGGCGAAGTTGTAAAGGAAATTATGGATGAAGAATTTGCGCGCAAGAACTATTATGATGGTGGCAGAGGGGCTATGTACTACCTATTCCCTGAGTGGACATGGGATGGTACGATGCATAATGGCAAGGTAGCTCCAGAGGGTCAATACTACATGCAAGTAGAAGCATCTATTGATTTTGAAGGTGCAGAAGCTCAAAGCTTTACATTCCCAGTAAAACTGGACGTAACATCACCTAAATTAAAAACGACATTAGGTAAAGACGGTCAAACAGTAACCGTTGATGCTACAGATAAAACAAGTGGTGTTGCTTACTGGTATGTAGTGGTTGACGGAGAACTAGCTGTTGAAACACCTTATGTAAACGGTGAAACATCACATGTTCTTGATACCCCACTTTCAGAAGGTCAAAACGTAACTGTGTATGCAGTAGACAACGCAGGTAACGTATCTTCCAACACTGTAAAGTTTGGAAGCAAAGGCAACAACGGAAATAAAGGAAATAAATAATGTAAAAGGCTAGCGATCTTAATAGATTGCTAGCCTTTTCTTCTGGGACACTAAACCTGTCCCCTCTGTCCCGGCTGGACGATGCCTTTGTCACCTTCGGATGGTGGTGGGTATTGGTCGTTGGCTAGTGTGTTTGCTGATGAAAGGATAAAGATAGCTAAAACGAGTGAAAGGATTTTTTTCATGTGGATTCACCCCCTTATTTGATAGATTTGGTTGTAGGCTTCGATTGTTTTTTGGAAAGTCTCGCTAGCGGATTTGTATTTTCTGTTGGTGTGATAGTGATGGGCTAATAAGGTGGAATAGGAAATGACTTTGTCATAGTGTTTGTTCTCTAAGTAGTGTGGGATTGCTCTTTCGGATAAGTAGAACGTTAGCTGATCCACCTTTTTGGCCAGTTTTAGTTCATATACCTTCGCTTGAATAAGATGGTCCTCTTCAATGATGTGCAAAGGATTATCCAAGATCTCTTTAGCTTGATCCATAAATTCCGCAGCCTTCTCTTCCTCACCGAGATCCATGTATTCTTTGACAATCGATAGCATCGTTAATAAACGGTTATTAACACAGCTGTCATTCAATTTAAGACGATAACTATTAAAATAGTGATTTAAAGCCAACTCGTGCTGACCTTCTTGGGAATATAAATTTCCTAAATTTTGATCAATCATGGATAGCAAATCGTCAGAATCAACCCTTTTCGCAATCGTTTTAGCTAATTTATAACTGTTAATAGCGTTCGTATATTTATTGATTTTCCGATAATTGATTCCATTTAAGATATGGCATTCAATACATCTTTTATCAAAGTACAGCGTTTGATAAATTTGAAGGGCTTGGTTTGTATACTCGATCGATTCAATGATCTTCCAATTCCTTGAAGAACATAAGCCTAATTGATACAGAAGGTCTGCTCTCTCCCATTCGTTGCCGTTATGTGTTAAATAGTGACTGGCTTCCTGATAGGCTCGGTATGATTCTTTGTACTGTTTTTCATGGTAAAATAACAGCCCTTTTAACAGAAAAAAGAAATACTTTAAAAGTGGCTCCTGCATTAATTGGGCTGACTTCTCCAAGTAAAAGTCCAACTCTTTTTTTATGTTCAATCGATCCGAGGATGTTCGCAAAAGAATGAGTGTATAAAGGATATGAATACGGAAATCTTTGTTCATTTCCTCTGGATGAACGGTTGCTATTATTTCTTCAACTTCTCTTTTATTAGACCCCGATATAAGGTTTCGATGACAGTCGGTAAGTAGGCTTAAAATGTCTTCCACATTAAAAACCTCATCCTCATTTACGCCTAGTCTGTTGATAAGTAATCCTATAATTTCATCAGTAGGTTGTACAATCCCATTCTCAATTTTTGATAAATACGAGACTGAAATAATCCCCTCCGCTAACTGCGCCTGGGTAAACCCCTTCTTGTTCCGTAAAAACTTCAGATTGCCAATCAAGCGACTTTGGCTCATGACACAATCCCCCTTCCATATAGGGAATAATTCTGCGCCAATCCCAAAATCTCCTTTTTATGGAAACTGGGACAAGGGGACAGGTTTAGTGTCCCACTTCATCCAGTGTGTTTGTGGGACAGCAAACCTGTCCCCCTGTCCCGCTTGTAAAATTTTCATGATTTAGGGCTGAGAATTGGAATTTTCTACTCCGAACCCGAGTGATTTTCCCAATATTAGGAATACTGAAGTTCCTATATAATCAATTGTATAACGAAGTGGAGGCGATCCAATGCGAAGAAGAATCCTGTATCTAGTTGTTGTAAGCTGTATGTTCATTCTGTTGTTAACCGCATGCAGCAACATGAAGCCGAATGAAATGTTTTTCCATGAAAGCGGTTGGACAGAAACGGAGGATAAGATGATCCGCTGGATTAGATTTTCCACCACAGAGAAAATGGATGAAGTTCCAGGGGTAGTTTCAGTCACTCCACTTAAAGATGGTGAACAACTTAGTCCAGACATATATGACTTTAAAACTATAACTGGACATAACCGTTCTCAGTCGTTCCTCTTAGAGGCAGAAGACGTCGACTTACCTTCTAAAATTAGAGCAGAAGATGACTATTGTTTTGTTTTTATTTTTGAAAAAGAAGATTATATCAACCTAGATGAATATAAGATTAGCTTCAATAAAAAGGTTCAAGGTATAAAAGAGATTACCATAACAGATTCATTTGATCATTAAGCGAAAGCCTCCCCACAAGGAGGCTTTCTTTTTTACTAGAGACTAGAAGTTCTTAGCTGTTAATCTATTTTTAGATCCGTAATAGTAGACTTTGTACGTGTCATAAGCCCCGCTGCTGAAGGTATATTCCGATTTATTAGAAGAAGAGGAACTTGATGTTACTCTCAGAGAAATGCCGTAACCATAGGCAGTCGTCCCTGCTTGCCCAGTCCAAGAGTTGCTATATCTTTGTGTAATAGAGAACCCACTTGGAGGTCTATACTCATGCTGTGAGCTGTTAGAATCATAGTTTGAGCCGTTTCCATAAACGTAAGCTCCGTAGCCTGCAGATCCGATATGGTCATGCACTCCAACTCGCGTATATTCGTCTGGCCCTGTCCCTTTTACTTTTTCGTAAACGGTCTTCTTAAACTGATACTTCGTTGTTAAAAGTCGGCCAGGTGACGATATAGATGAACCGGATATCGGCCCCCACCATTGAGTCGAATCTAAGCTATTAGAAACTGTACCGGATGACTCCACTCCAGCCCCTGAAGCAGCGACCTTAACTTCAAAGCTAACACCTGAAGATGAGCTAAAGGTGTGCTTTGCCGTAACGCCTTTAATAGCATTCAATTCTGCTACATCTACCCAATCATAGTAATAAGTCGTTGATTTTACTGTATAAATATCACCTACACAAGCAATACATGCAATCGAAACAGTATCATCACTTGGTTCCTGAAGCTCAGCTGTGACCGTTTGATTTTTGAAAAAGTTCATATCAATGGAATCCAACATTTGGTTCTCTTTGTTGTACTCAAGAATATGCGTTAACTGGTCAGGATGGATTCCTTTTCTATCATTGATGTAAAATTGAGTGAAATCATAGAAACCCGTGTAATTCGTAGTACTTAGTATGAGGGTGTAGTCCACACTGTAGAACGGATCATTCTTGTGTTTTTCAATCATATCTTCTGAAGGTTTGATCTTAACTCCATTCAAAGCTTGTAAACTACGAGCCGTTTTCGTTAGAACACTTTCATTGGTTTCCGCATTGAAAACCTGAAGCTGAATTAAGCTTTTATCCTTCTTAATCTTTTCTTCAATATCCCCGATATTGACTAACCCATTACCTTTTGAGGCAGCCATTTCTTTTGCACTCTCATTTCGCTTAGTCTTAAATTCTAGTAACTTCTCATTTTTTTGTAGTGCATTCAAAATCGTTTCTTTCTCATCCTCACTTACCTCAATCAGCTTACTCGTCCCTTCCACACCATCAGGGTCTGGAGTAGCCAATGTACTCGTGCTGCTTCCAATACTGAATAAACCAATCACGAAAGTAAAAACAATGATGCTTGCAAAAATTCGTTTCAAGGTCAAATCCTTCCAACTCCTTTTCCATTTTTTTCTTACACCTAAAGTATATAGCAGTCCAAAAGCCGCAAAAATTGGGAAAACACTATCGTTTTTGAGTGAAAAAATAGGAAAATTGAAGGAAAAAAGTGAAATATTTCGCAAAAAGCAGCTACCTCAGACCAAAAATACACACCTGGGTATAACGTCATAGGTCGCGGGACAGGGGGACAGGTTTAGTGTCCCACCCACCGAAGGGAAGTGGGACACTAAACCTGTCCCCTCCGTCCCTCCATTTAAAGACACATTTAAGACATTTTCTTTAAATGCCTGTCGTAATACAATAAGAACGAGTGGACAGTTTTGAATTTTCTGATTATAAGGAGGATGGGTATGGAGACGGAAATTAAAGGTGGTTCAACGGGCGTAAATGTAAACGCTAACAAAAAGGGGTTTTTGAAATTTTTAGGTCCTGCTTTAATTACTTCTGCACTTGTTTTGGGACCAGGTAGTTTGACGTTGTCATCTAAGATTGGAGCCATTTTCGGGTATGACTTGCTTTGGATTTTAGCTGTAACGGTTATTTTTATGATGATTTATACAGAAATGAGCACCCGGATTGGGATGGCTTCGAACATTAGCTTCATCCAGTTAATCAAACAGAAATTCGGCAAATGGGGTGCCGTAGTCATTGGGGTCGGAGCCTTTTTAGTATGTGCCTCGTTCCAAGCCGGAAACTCCGTGGGTGTTGGGTACGCCATTAGTACAGTGTTCGGACTCACACCAACCGTATGGATTGTCCTTTTCACCCTAGTCGGTGCAGGACTCCTATTCACGAAAGACTTTTACAATGTCCTTGAAAAACTAATGCTCGGCCTTGTACTGATCATGTTAGTCGCATTCTTTGTCACTTTATTTTTAGCAAAGCCTTCTATCGGCTCCATCGCAAGTGGATTTGTACCATCTATGCCAGCAGGCTCACTTGGACTTATCATCGCTATGACCGCAACGAGCTTCTCAATCGTAGGTGCCAGCTACCAGTCTTACCTAGTGCAAGAGAAAGGCTGGACGAAGGACCTTGCTAAACAAGGTGCGAAAGAATCTTACTTAGGGATTTTCCTACTTGGTCTCATCTCTTTACTTGTTATGATTGCGGCCGCTGCGGTTTTAAAGCCTGAAGGTGTCCAAGTAAACTCCATCACAGATATGGGATTAGCGCTTAAGCCATTGTTCGGCGGTTGGGCTACAACGGTCTTTATGTTTGGACTTTTTGGCGCAGCGTTCTCTTCTCTAATGGGGAATGCAACAATTGGTGGTGCGATGCTATCTGATGGTCTTGGATTTGGTAGCAAGCTGAAAGAAAACAAAGTCAAGTACGCCATCATTGCCGTTATGCTATTTGGTTCTATCATGGCCATCGCTTTCGGAGGTTCACCAGTCAACCTCATCATTTTTGCTCAAGCCATAACGATTGTCGTGGTACCTGTCATTGCGATTGCCTTACTAGTCATCGCTAACAACAAAGAAATTATGGGTGATTTAAAAAATACGGTATTGAAAAATGTGATTGCCATCGCTGGACTCATTGTCCTCATCCTACTGGCATTCAATAATGTAAAAAATATCTTTTTTAGCTAACGGAGGGATTCCATGCAAACTATTGAACAGCTTGAAAACATAATGACGAAGCCAACTCTCCAATTGATGGAAGATATGAAGAAAATATCTGGAGACATCATGATTCTAGGTGTGGGCGGAAAAATGGGCCCCACCCTCGCCAAATTAGCCAAACGTGCCTGTGAGGAAGCTGGCATCGAAAAACGAATTATCGGGGTTTCCCGTTTCTCATCTGGCACACTCCGTGATGAACTGGAAGCAGCTGGAGTGGAAACAATTGCTACAGACTTACTGGATGATGAGCAGCTTCAGGCTCTACCCGAAGTTCAAAACATCATTTATATGGCCGGAAAAAAATTCGGCACGCTGGGAAATGAACATTTCACCTGGGCGATGAACGCCTACTTGCCAGGCAGAGTCGCAGAAAAATTCAAGCAGTCCAACATTGTTGTTTTTTCATCAGGCAATATCTATCCTTTTGTTGATGTAAAAACAGGTGGTTGTTCGGAGGAGGTACCTACTAGTCCCGTTGGTGAGTACGCTCAATCTTGTTTGGGGCGCGAACGAGTTTTCACGTACTTCGCTAAGAAAAACCAGACACCCATCCTCTTATATCGACTCAACTATGCAATCGACATGCGTTACGGTGTCTTATTAGAAGTGGCCAAACAGGTCTTTCACGAAAAACCAATCGACCTCACAACCGGTCAAGTCAACGTCATTTGGCAAGGAGATGCCAATGAATATGCAATTCGCTCACTCTTACATTGCAGCACCGATCCAACCATCATGAACGTCACGGGTCCTGAAACCGTATCGGTTCGTTGGCTCGCCCATGAATTCGGAAGGCTGTTCGACAAAAAGCCTACCTTCATGAACGAGGAAGCACCAAGTGCCCTGCTTAACAATTCGGGGAAAGCCCATAAAACATTTGGATATCCAAGCGTCACTCTGCAACAAATGATTGAATGGACAGCCGAATGGCTACAAAACGATGGTGAAGTCATTGATAAACCAACACACTTCCAAGAAAGACAAGGAGCTTTTTAAATGGTAAAAGAAGATATTCGGGCACTGTTAATGGAAGGGACGGTCATCCCCGCTCACCCACTCGCATTAACAGAAGACAAACAATTAGATGAACATAGTCAACGTGCGTTAACGAATTATTATATGGATGCCGGTGCAGGTGGAATCGCAGTTGGCGTGCATACCACCCAATTCGAAATCCGTGACCCAGCGTTCAATTTATATGAAAAAGTACTTCGTTTAGCAGTGGAAGAAGTGAACAAGAAGAACCTAGATCGTCCTTTTATAAAAATTGCTGGGATTTGCGGGGAAACGGAGCAGGCATCCGGGGAAGCCAAGCTTGCAAAGGAACTAGGCTATGACCTGGGGCTACTGAGTTTTGCGGGACTCAACCACTTAACAGAGGAAGAATTGCTAGATCATGCGAAAAAAATCGCAGGGATTATTCCAATCTTCGGCTTTTACCTCCAACCAGCAGTCGGCGGTCGCCTACTAAGCTTTGATTTTTGGCAGGAGTTTGCGGAGATTCCAAATGTCTACGCGATTAAGATGGCACCTTTTGACCGCTATAAAACGTTAGATGTCGTTAGAGCGGTTTGTCACTCTTCAAGATGTAACGAAATTGCCCTTTACACGGGGAATGACGATAATATTGTCTTGGATTTGCTCACGACTTATGAGGTAAAAGTGGGTGATAGAATTGTTGAGAAACCAATTGTCGGCGGTTTGCTCGGCCATTGGGCAGTGTGGACACAGAAGGCGGTCGAACTTTTAGCAGACATAAAAAAAGCTCGCAAATCGGGAGAAGACATCACCAGGTTCCTCCCTCTCGCTCAGCAGGTTACCGATACAAATGCTGCATTCTTTGATGCAGCTAACGGTTTTAAAGGATGTATCGCTGGTATCAACGAGGTTTTAGCTAGACAGGGACTTCTCAAAGGCAACTGGTGCTTACTCGAGAAAGAAAAACTGAGCCCAGGCCAATCCGAAGAACTTGACCGCGTATACAAAGACTACCCAAATCTTCATGACGACGATTTTGTAAAAGAAAATCTATCAATCTGGCTCAACCAAGATTGATAGATTTCAAAGATTCGATACAATGAAGATATAGTTATAATCGGAAACACAGGTCAGGTCGGCCTTGTGTTTCCGATTTCTCTTTCAACAAAGGAGTGTTACGCATGATAAAAATTGGCATCATCGGTCCTACCTGGATCAATGACCGGATCAAACGTTCCATTAAGAGATTTCCTATTTTTGACCCCCTATTTAAAACATCCAACAATATCTATGATGCGCCAATTTTTACAGAGGAATTGCAGGATCAATGTGACGTTCTGCTCTATTCTGGATACATCCCCTACTCTATCTCAAAAAAGAAGATTCCAATCGAACTTCCAGCCCACTACATCCCAGTCAAAGGCTCTTCTTTATACCGTGCTTTCTATAAATTGCAGAAACAAGTGAATGAAATTAACAACATCTCAATCGATACCCTGTCTAGAAAAGAGCTAGAACACCTGAATGGGGAACTGGACGAAACCATTGAAAGTATTCACTATGACGATAGGCTTTCCTTGACTCGAACCAAAGAAATCATTGAGTTTCACGAAGCTCAGTACCGTGAAAATCAAACAGACTGCGCACTTACAGGGTTAAAGGTCGTTTCAGATGAACTGAATCTTAAAGGAATTCCGAATGAATGGATTATTCCAACCGAGGAAGACATTATCGTCACACTGGAACGTGCCCTTTTGTCCACTGAACAAAGGAAAAAAGTAGAGTCACAAATCGTATTTGGGATTGTCAGTTTAGAAAATATTGAACAGGTAAAAAGAAGACTGGCCTCTGAACAGCAGATTCAACGCCTTTTTTTACAGGTCCAGCAGACGATTCTCGACTATGTGGAAACGTTGGAAGGCTACCTCACATCGTTGAATGGAAATGAGTATATGTTCGTTACGACAAGAGGAACATTCGAGAGGGTTACACAAGGCTATAAGTTTTTTCCGCTCATTGATGATTTGAAAAAGGAGTTTGGTCTCGCTGCCTCCGTTGGAATCGGCTTTGGGACCTCCGCGATTGAAGCAGGGAACCATGCCCGGATGGCTCTGATGCAATCGAATGATTTTGGTGGGGAAAAATGTTTTATCGTGAAGGAAGACCGGAGTGTATTTGGTCCGATTGAGAATGAAGCACCCATTGCTTACCCGCTTAAAATTACGGATGAAAAATGGGTCAAGCAAACAGCTGAACATCACGTATCACCTCACTATTTGAAAAAGGCCTTGTCCATTATGAATCGAACCGACACCAAGACCTTTACCGCACAAGAACTTGCGTCATCCTTAGGAGTTACGACAAGAAGCGCACACCGAATTTTACTTACTTGGTTAGATGCCCGCATTGTTGAAATTGTCGGGATGGAAAAGCTTCAATCAAAAGGCCGTCCGCGACAAGTGTATAAATTATTATCATAGGGAGTGGTGATTGGGATGAAAATTGGGATGATTGGATTAGACACTTCACATGTTGAGATTTTTACAAAATTGCTTCATGAGGGAACGTACAACTTTGGGGAGGCTCAAGTTACCATCGGATGCCCCCACCCATCACTGGACCTCGATTTGAGTCGGACTAGGGTTCAGGGATACACTGAGTTATTGAGAGATACATATGGGGTGAAAATAACGGATTCTGTGGAAGAAGTCGCTCACGAAGCTGACACCATCATGATTACTGCTGTGGATGGTAGGAAGCATTTAGAGCTGTTTAAACAGGTGGTCGCATTTGGAAAGCCGGTTTTCATTGATAAGCCGATTACACTTTCTGTTGGGGATACCGAGGAAGTCTTTTCGTTGAGTCAAAAGTTCAACACCCCTGTGATGAGCTCGTCTTCATTAAGGTATGCTGATTCCGTTACTAAGCTCTTGGCTGAGCGGGATGAAAAACCAACCGGAGTATACCTAAGTGGCCCACTCCCATTCATAGAAAAAATGCCCCACTACTTCTGGTACGGCATTCACATGATCGAGCTCCTATTCACGGTAATGGGACCAGACTACAGGCGCGTGGAGGTACAAGGAAACGAAACGTACGACGTCATCACAACAGAATGGCAGGACGGAAGATTTGGCGTAATCCGAGGAAACCATGAATGGCACGGAAACTTCGAAGCCGTCATCCACTATCCAAACGAATCCGTTCACCTCCCAATCTACCAAGACCAAAAACCATACTACGCAGGATTACTAGAAAAAGTCATCCAATTCTTTCAAACAGGAATCTCTCCAGTTCCGGCGGAGGAAACCCTGGCAATCATAAAATTCATAGAAGAGGCGGGACAGTAGGGACAGGTTTACTGTCCCACCTGCTCTCTCATAGATAGTTAGGTGGACTCGACTCGATTACATCTACCTTTCCACTCCTAGCTCACCCACGTGCGGGCGGATCTATTCCTCTAACCTTCTCTCCACACCGAACACAATAGTGGCCATCGAAAGGAATTTTATGAATTCCCCTGATTTTGCATTTTACGATTTTCTTGAGCCATTCCATTGGCACCCGCTCCCCTTTTGCTTAATTCACCACTGGCACTCCATAAGAAAAAGCAGCTAATGACAGAGCATTTCTTGAAGCTATCCATTTTTTGAAGCAACACTAATCTATATTTTGAGGACTAAATGTTTGGGGATATGAAATGATAGGATATTCAATAGATTTATATGTAGAAGATTTACTGTTTATGTCATAGGGAACGGTCTTGTTCCGTAGCTATTGAGTTTTTTTCATTACAAAATATTTTCAACTACACCTCGATCACCTTGAAATAAAAAAGTGCCATCCTCCAAGCAGCGTGACTTGGAATAGGCACTTTTTTTTGTATTTGGTTGTAGGTGGGACACCGTTCCTGTCCCTCATGTCCCACGACTGCTCCACAGGCTCCTCGTTCCCATTCCTATCCCGATTCCTACCAATGCACCCGAACTATCAATCATCACATCTTTCACCTGCGCTCCCCTTCCCGGAACGAAGATTTGATGCAGTTCGTCTGAAATGGCGTACAATACGCACAATCCTAGTCCATAAATGATGGTCTTCCATCCGAGAACACCACTCACACTCAAAGCCATAACCACCAAAATTCCAAGAACTAAATAAACGATGAAATGGGCATTTTTCCTAACCATATGATTAAGCGAGTCGACGGTTATCTCAGTGCTCGGGTTCACTTTATGTATGGTTTCCACAACCGTTCCCGTGACTCCCTTGCTAAGCTTGTTCGATTGGTGAGCCGGCTGAGCGGATAAGTTAAAAATCAAAACCATCCAAGCAACAACAATAATCCAACTCCCATAGATATGTAGCTTTCTAGATTTATACATAAAAGAACTCCTTTTGTAGGTAATTGGGCTCATATCTATATACTACGATAAAACTGTAGAACAATGACTACACAGATATTTTTTTTGCGTAATGTGAAAAATTCCAGTCCATACCTCAATTTCTATGGATTCGACAACGTGTTCAATTATTGAAATAGCCAAATACCACTACCTCAATCTTTTCCGCATCTTTAAACAAACGTTTGATTAAGAGCATACTTGCCGAAACCTGTAGAATGATGTGGCGCTGGGACACGAAACCTGTCCCCCTGTCCCACCGAATATGAAGCTCCCACGCACAAAGCTGGCCCCATTTCGAAAACACCCAAAACTTCACGTTTCTCCGGAGAAACTTCAACTTTCTCCTAGACAAACTTCAAATAACCCTACAAAACCACCGAGAAACTTCAAGTTTCCCTTTTTGTCGCACTCCCCTATTTCCTTGTATGGTTAACCTACCTAGGGAAAACAAAGATTGGCGCGCTTTTCGAAGGGAGGCACGGTTGGATGAGTTTGAAACGTTAAAGGAGCAATTTGATCCCATGATTAGGTCCATTATGAAAAAACTAAATATCTATCAAAACAAGCATGAATTCTATCAAACGGGGCTAATCGCACTATGGGAGGCCTATCAAAATTTCGACCCGAAAAAAGGACAGTTTGCCACTTTTGCTTACTCCTATATACGAGGAAGAATGTTACGGGATATGGATCGGCAAATACGAAATGAGGAAAGAAACGTACACCCAAAAGAAGAATTCTGGGAGATGATTCAAGATGACGATGCAGACCCTCTCCTACAAGCCAACGAATTCCTCCTCTCTCTCTGTAGGGACAGCCATTTAACCAGGCAGCAGCAAAAATGGGTCGAATACACATGCATTCATATGCTAACCGTTCGGGAAATCGCCGAAATCGAAGGAGTCTCCGTTTCTGCAGTAAAACGCTGGCGGTCAGAAGCGAAGCAAAAACTAAAAGGAACACTGCTGGCCATCAAAGACTAAAAGGTGGGGCACTGGGTTTGTGTGGCCGGCGGGACACCGGGGACAGGAACCTTGTCCCACCACCATTAAGGAGGAAAAAAATGAATACCTTACTTGATTCAAGACAAAAAATTGACGCTGAAATCAGTAGACTCATAGACCAATTCAAACACTATCAACAAGCTACAACCCTTCATCAAGCCACCACACCTACCACAAACTTCATTACTCACCATATAAAGAACGCCACCGCAACCGAAGAACTCAGAAATATGCTTAGCCGCTGCATTCTTATCATTGGTAGCATGATAAAACCACTTCAAGTCAGGAGGTATCATACGGCTATTATTAAGGTTGGTGTCCTCAAGGTCTGGGAGGCTTTAAGTCAAACCAACCTGGATACCGATGACATCATTCGAACTATATATTTTTCGGTCCAGCACAAATTGATAAACGAAATCAACACCACCGAAATCCTAGATAGTAAAACCACTCCTTTGAATGAATTTTTTGAGGTATTACATTCTGAACAGACCTTATCAGCTAGGGAAGAAATCATGGAATATCTCCTTCCTGCTTGCATAATGGGTCAATTAACAGACCACGAAAAGATCTGGGCTATCTACCATTATGTTCATGATGTAACAGACCCTGCCATTGCGGTGTTAGAAAAAGTGGATCGGGCAACGGTTGCAAATTGGAGGGAACATGCAGAAGATAAGTTGAGAGATTGGATTGTTGTAGTAGAAAGCTAACCATATGGGGTATGGGGGGACAGTAAACCTGTCCCCCTGTCCCGCTTATTTTAAAGCATTCTCTACAGCTTCTTGAATTCTTTTAGGGTCAAATGGTTTGACGACAAAATCTTTAGCCCCTGCTTTGATAGCATCTACTACCATATCCTTTTGGCCCATGGCTGAACACATAAT
Organism: Bacillus carboniphilus; assembly: GCF_039522365.1. Lineage (GTDB taxonomy): Bacteria > Bacillota > Bacilli > Bacillales > JC228 > Bacillus_BF > Bacillus_BF carboniphilus. The sequence goes on from NZ_BAAADJ010000004.1 coordinate 254,398, forward strand.
AATAGTTGCATTAGGGTTTACTTCTTTAATTCCTTTAACGGCTTCCACTCCATTTGTTTCTGGCATCGTAATATCCATTGTGACAAGATCTGGTTTTAATTCACGATATTTTTCAATAGCCTCTAGTCCGTTTTCAGCTTCACCCACAACATCATGCCCCAGCTTTGTCAAAATGTCCTTTAATTGCATTCGCATAAACATGGCATCATCTGATATCATAATTGTAGCCATAAGCTCGAACTCTCCCTTTATATGTAAGAATATGTACAGTACAAATCCCATACTGACTCTAGTGAAGATATTTTCAAATATCTTCTCCAAATAGACATTCATCAACAATGATACTTAAGACCTAGTTATATTTAAATTTTATAGTAATAAATACCTATATTCAACACATTTCTCCGTTTTGTAATAAAAGGAGCATGAAGTTAAAGTTTTCGTTATCTCATGGAAAGGAACTCCCTCTATGCCTTCGAATTTTAGGAATTATTCAGGAATATGATAGGGTAGGTCTTTTTTTAAAGGGAGGCGAATCGTATTTTATCTTCTCCAATTCATCCGATGCTTGTCCATTTTCCGATTGCCTTATTTTTATTTAGAGTTTTATTTCAGGTGATAGCGTTTTTTTTGGGAAAAAGAAAAGTCCTTTATTCGAAACATTTGCTACTTACCTTTTAGCAGGAGGGTTAATTTCAGGTTTAGTAGCATTTTTCGCAGGAAAGTATGATAAAGATTTTGCGGAAGATTCATTCGGGAGCTCTGTGAAACCTTTAATCGAAGAACACAAATTTTTTGCTCTGCCTTACGTTAATCGTATTTGCTGCCCTTTTGGTTTTAAAATTCCTACCCAAAGTTAGAGGAATGCGAGTTATTATTTCTATTTTATCGATACCTGGTGCAGTTTTGATTTCGGTAACAGGACATATGGGGGGACAGATTGTTTGGGGTGAAAATCAAGATTCCTCTATTCAAAGAGGTTGAACTTGATGATTTTTGGGATGATTTATTTGATTTTTAGACAACGGTCACAAGTACTGTAATAAAACTTCGAAAATGTGGGACAGCGAAACCTGTCCCCCTGTCCCTACCTAACCACACTCAAATCAATCCCATCTCCAACATCTATAAACACATATTCATGTTCAGGATCTTGCCTAAATGTGACTACTGCAAACGTAGGCGAATGGTTGTTAAAAGTATAGAAAGACTGAATCTCGTAACCTCTTAGATTCTTAGATTTAGCCACATAGACCTCTACCTCATGCTCCATTTGATCACTAACAAACAACTTTTGATCAAAAATCCGAAACAAACTAAAAAGCAACACAGCTGAAACTAGTAAAAATGTCACCAACTGTTTCACCATAGTTTTCCCATCATATTTACGCCAAATTTCAAGGACAGTCATGCAAATCACAGTAAAAATAAGGGTAAAATGATGGATCCCTATAGTGAGTATTCGGTTCATAAAATAGGCCATAAAAAACATCAAACAAACACTGATGCCCGCTCTTACAATAAAGGATGGAATAAAACGATAGTTAAGGAAACCAAGGAACAAGATAAAAATAATTATCCCACAACCAATCAATCCAGACTTAGTGTCCTTCGAGTTCTCCATGATAATATCGAATAAATACCAATGAAGGATAACGATCACCAAAATGCCAATTACCTTTTTAGTTTTTTCTTTCACCCTATTCCCACCCTACTCTCTCAATCTGATACTTTAATTATTCCATATATTTGAAATAATTCAAATTTACCTGTAAAAAACAGCCTTTTACAAATTCATTCTATGTTACAGTATTTGTAAAGCTTTATTAAAAGGTGGTTCACCATGCTTTCACGTTTCTTATTTATATTCGGATTATTATTTGTTTTAATCATGGCTCTAACCTTTATCATGACGTTCATATCTGATTCAATGGATAGCCTATTTCTAATCATTTCCCTGTTTGGAATCTTAAACGGTAGCATCGCCATGGGCATTTCAACGATTATTGATCAAACTAAGAAGGGGTAGATAGTCATGAAAAAAACTTGTAGAGAATGTTACTTCCCTACAAGTTTTTTATTGGCGTTGTATTATAGTTCTCAAGTTCTTAAACAAACGTGTTTAAATAAAAGATTCCCTTTCCCCTAGTCCTGAGGTGGGACAGTAAACCTGTCCCCCTGTCCCAGTTTCTGAATCAACATTCCAAGATTTCCACTACCTATAAAGGGAGCCACCCGCTCGATTTGGTGAGCTTCCACATTTTTTAATTCAACCTCTTCCAAGAGATGAGTAATGATTTCTCTTTCTAAAAATGGAGCTAGTTGAATTAAGGTGCTCATTTCAATGGTTTCTGGGCTAAATTGTCTGATGAGCTTTGAGAGACCAGACCTATTGATAAATGGAGCAAGCGAGACTACATCTTGCCATTCAAGATCTTCCAACGATAGATTTTCAATTAAAGGATCGACTTCTCTTGGAAGGAAAGGAGCGATATTTACTAGATCTTTTACATGGATGCTTTCCTCTAACCCTTCTACTATCTGCCCCACTGTTTGCCTACTAACAAATGGAGCAATTGAAACGATGTCTTTCCATGACCTCATCTCATCTCCACCAACTTGTTGCACTAATTTTTCAAGCGTATCTCTATCTAAAAATGGAGCTAGGTTGATGAGGTTTGAAAAAGTAAATGTTGTTCCTTTAACCCCTTCCGCAACTCGAGAAAACGTACTGGATTTGACCAGCGGAGCCAAGTCCTCTAATTGATCAAGATTCATATTATCCCCATCTACTAATTTCGCAGCTTCTTCCGGCTCATTTTTTACAAGATGCCCTACAAATGAGTCGACCTTGTTAGTGTTAGCTGTTCCCCCATATAAAAGCCGATCAATGGTAATGTTAAACTGCTTGGCAAGTGCCCCCAATGTATCTAGGTCAGGAAGTGATTCTCCCCGCTCCCATTTCGAGACCGCTTGATGGCTCACATTTACTAAATCAGCTAATTGAACCTGAGTCAGGTCCTGCTCTTTTCGAAGGCTCGAGATATAAGCCCCAATCGCTTTTGAATTCAACACACGCAACATTCCTCTCCGTTATGGGTTGATCAGTACGTACTGTATTTTTAGGATAGCACACGATTCGTTTGGGACCTATCAACTGTTGGTTGAATGGGTGGTTGTGGGCTCTACTGTTGGTTGAATGGAGGTTCTATAGCAAGCGAGGGTTATGTTGTAAAATATAACTATATAAAAAATAGCAGCCAAAGATAACAGAGTTTTGAATCTGCTACCTTTGGCTTTTTAACATTAAATCCTATTGGTCACGCTGTGGGACAGACAAACCTGTCCCCTCTGTCCCTACTGCTTCTTCAGCTGCTCCTCAGCCATCTTGACCATTTCACGAACCATTTTACCACCGATGTTCCCGCCAATTTTCCCAGCATCTTTTGCTTTTATGTCGCCATTGTAACCATTGTTCAGCGGAACTCCCACTTCTTTGGCCACTTCATATTTCACATTGTTGGGAACACCATCATTCCCAGAACTGTACCCATTCTTCGCCATAACGCGTCCTTTAAGCTGGTTTAGACCTTCACGGGCTTCTGGTACAAGAAGTTTATTTCTACTCCTGGCCATTTTTCCACCTCCTTGGGTGTTATGGTTTCCCAACAGCCATGCTTCAAACCGGGACAGGGGGACAGGAACCTTGTCCCACATACTTAGATCCAAATAAAAATAAACTCTTGCCCCATGACAAATCCACTCCAATCCATTGTTTAGTTCATGTATAATAAGAATATACTAAAAAAGAGAAGTGCGGCTAACACTTCTCCTTCGCTACCCCTATCGTCAGGGTGGTGGTTGCCAAAAACTATTCGTTTGTTTTTCGAGAACCACCCTTTTGCTTGTGACGGCGTAGGGTGGTTTTCTTGTTTCCTAGTACGTTTTTTCGAAAAAGTAAGCACTAATTTAGGTTAATCAGTTTTTAAAAATACGTTTGTTTAATATCTAATGTTCTAATCTAGTTTAATATTTCCTACTACAATTCTTTAATAAACCTCATCTTTAACTCATTAAGCAGAAATCCCAGTACTATCACCCTTATTTTGCGACAGCACATTTTCATCCAATAAGTTTTCTGATTTCGCAACAGCTAAAGTCCCTACTACATCTCCGGTAACGTTCAGAGACGTGTGACCGATATCTATAATTCGATAAATACCAGCGACTAATCCCATAATTTCAAGCGGCAGTCCCATTGCTGTTAGTAACATAATTGTCATGACAATCCCGCCTCCTGGGATTCCCGGAGCCCCGATGGAAATAAGAGTGGCAAGTAAGAGTGTCGTGATTTGTTGTGTAAGTGTTAGATCCACTCCATATATTTGAGAAACAAAGATAACCGCAATTGCGAAATAATTGACAGCTCCATCCATATTAACCGTTGCACCTAGTGGCAATGAAAAACCAGTTAACTTTTTAGAGACTCCAAAGTCATTTTCTGCTACTTTCATTGTTACAGGCAAGGTACCGGAACTACTTGTTGTGCTAGCAGTAATTGGCCATATTTTAGTTGCCACTGTTTTATAAAAGGTCCCCAAATTCATTTTTACATAGAATTTAAGAATTAAAGGATAAAGGACGAAACAAATGAGAATAATGCCTACATAATCCGCAACAATTAAGGACGTAATTGGACCTAATATTTTAGATCCATATTCAGCTACAGTAACAGCCATTAACGCAGCTACACCAATTGGGGAATACTTCATAACCATATCGGTTACTTTATACATCACCTGTGCACCACTTTCGAAGAACTTATGGAATGGAGCAGCTTTTTCACCAATCGCGACCATTGCTATTCCTACAAAAACAGCAAAGATAATGATTTGCATGAGGTTTCCACTAAATAAGGATGCAAATGGGTTTGTTGGAACCATCCCTACTAATGTTTCTAAGAAGTTAGGGGTTTCTGTAGCTGTATACTCTCCGGTGTCTTTAACAATTCCATCCAAGTCTAGACCAGACCCAGGTTTAAGAATATTTGCTACGAGTAGCCCTATAGTACCTGCACAAATAGTTGTAAAGACATAGAATAATAAGACCTTTCCACCTATCCTTCTCAACTTCGTTACATCGCTTAACGTAGCGATTCCACTTACAATGGAAAACAAGACTAATGGCACAACAATCATTTTAATTAAATTCAAGAATAAGTCCCCAAATGGCTTAATCCAAAGTGCTTGATCTTTAAAAATAATTCCTATTAAAATACCGACTACAAATCCAATAGCTACTTTGGTCCCTAGCGAAAGCTTCTTCATGTGCTCACTCCTCTATTTTTATTTTTTATATAGCTTCACTCTATAAAGAGTTAAAACCTTTATATTCTACTTAGGCTTTGTTCTGCTATCCTAGCTGTAATGCTTAAAAATTCTTCTATCTCCTCCACTGTATGGCAGTGCAAAGGTGAAATTCTTATAGCCCCTTTCATTCCGAAAGAATCTATCATTCTCTTAGAGTAGATACTGGTGTTAACACGTTCGAATAGAATAACACCTAGTTCTTCGTATTTCCTTACAGCCTCCTTGTAGTCCATTCCATCTATACTAATCGCTACAATTAAATCTCTTTTTGATAAATCAGGATAATCAAGATGAACCGTAACACCCGAAATACCCCTAAGCCCCTCAGTGTTTGCTGTTCCTTCTAGTATTACTTCTAATAGTGCCCGTTCATGAAGGGAGATTCTCGTCATCCCTTCAACATACTGCTCTCTTCTATCATTACTTTGTTTATAATTGCTCCCAATCCAGCATATGTAATCAACAATTTCACTTATTGCAGCATAATGAGCAGGTGCTGGACTTCCTAATGACCATTCATTTTCTGCTTTGCCAGAAAGCTTATGATGAGGAAGTCGTGATGCTCGGTCTGATAGATAAGCGATTCCGGATCCTCTCACTCCAAAAAATTTATAAGGAGCAAAGTTAATGGCATCTACTGGTGTTTTTTCTACATCTAAAACACCGTGGGGAGCATGTTGAACAGCATCTACTATGATATAAATATTTGGGTTTATTTTTTTCGCTTCTTGAACTATGGATTCAATGTCCAAAATGGCTCCAGAGATATTAGACGCATATATTACGCTTAGTAAACTGGTGTCCTGGTCAATTAGTTTTAATATTTCTTCTGTATCAACCCCACCTGTTACAGGATTCGTCTTGGCAACACGAAATTCCTTTCCCAGCTTCTCAGCATAATATTTTGCTGCATCATAGGCAGAGGGATGCTCAAGAGCTGTTGTAACAATATTATTTCCTTTTGCATTTTCAGCCATATTCCCCGTTATCTCAAAGATTGCCTGAGAGGCAGTAAGATAAGTTGCAATACTTCCATCTTTCGCATTAAATATCTTCCTAATATCATTTGTACCCTTTTCAATAACATCTATTAAATATTTTGCTGTTTTGTGTTCTCGTTCAGGACAATCTGGAATTGCATCCAAATCCATAAATACCTTTGATGCACTTTTTAAACGGAAGGACCCACCAGCATTATCAAAAAATAATCTCTTCCTTTGTTGAATGGGGTCTGTTTCAATCCATAAAAATTTCTCTCGTATGTCCTTTAACAAGTCATCGTGGAATAAAACTCCCTTATCATATCCCCCCATGAACAGTCTCCTTTCAAAAAACTTGATGTTAGCGTTTTCATAAATATATAATACTTAGTATTACAAGTTATGTCAATTCTAAAATTTCAGAACATTTAATATTATCTTACCTGTCAGATTATGACTTATACTAGTATTATATTGTTCCCATTACCATTATGAACGGGTATTAAGGAGTGAATGTTGGGTGTACGAAAATATAAATAAAAAACCAATGTATCAAAGGATTTATGATTATATTGCGAATAAAATAGAAGAAAAGACCTATCAAGTAGGTGACTTATTACCTTCAGAGAGTGAGCTAGAACAAATCTTTCAAGCGAGCCGTACACCTGTTAGACAAGCATTAAAACAACTAGAAATGGATGGATTGATCTATCGTCTACAAGGAAAAGGATCTTTTGTGGCAAACTTCAAACCACTCGGGCAGTGGACCACCATGACAGGATTCAGTGATATATATAAAGAAGAATGGAGAAAAATCTCTGCAAGAACCATAGAGGCTACCACAATTAAATCAAAATTCTACTCGGAGCTGTTAGGTGTCAGCAGTGAGTCAGATATTATACATCTTAGAAGGATTCGTTACTATAATGGAGAGCCAATCATCTATTTAGAACATTACATCAATCCCTTCCTCCCGCTAGAGATATTTAAAAATGACCCCTCTTTCATTTCAATAGATCAATTATTAAAAGATGAAAGAGATATCGAATTCTTTACGATTAAAGAAGAAATAAATGCCGTTTCTGCAAGTAGCAAGGTTGCGGAGATCTTAAAGATAAATGAAGGAGAACCTGTATTAAAAAATACTAGAATCTCTTTAGACCAAGCATCTACTCCCGTAGATATTACCGTGAACTACTTTAGTAGTGAAAGATGGAAATATAGGATTGAGTTTAATAAACAGTAGAGTTGGGATTATTATAATTGATTCAAATAACATTCATTTCAACAAACGTTTGTATAAAAACTCTTTTGTCGCTGATTGGAAGATAAGGTTCTTACGCTAACTAGCCTCGGAGTGGGACAACGAAACCTGTCCCCTCTGTCCCACAAAGGAGGATGTTCTATGGAAAAAGTTCTAGACCATATCGGGGTTGCCGTTCGGAATTTAGATGAAAGTATCGACTTTTATGAGAATGTATTGGGCGGAAAACTAATTGACCGATACAGAAGTGAAGCGGTTGGGGTTGAAAGCGAGATTGCCATCATGGAAGTCAATGGAACACGCACGGAGTTATTAGCTCCATCAAATAACACCACTTCCCCGATTGCTCGCTTTATTAAGCAAAAAGGAAAAGGTGTCCATCACATTGCGTATCGAGTAGATAATCTGGATGATGCTTTAAACGAACTTAAAGAATTAGGAATTCGGACTTTGGAAGATACTTTAAGAACAAATAAGCATGGCAGACGGTTAATCTATTTAAATCCAGCTGATACTCAAGGGGCTATTATTGAGTATTGTGATTATCCTTGATTTTGTAAGGAGCACGTGTCGGTGTCAATCACTGGTATTCTCCATGTATTCGAACACTTACGTTAATTTTTGTCGATGATTTAGTAGGCTGTTGGAAATTTTGCTGGGTCTATCGGAAATTTTCGCTGCCCTATCGGAAATTCCACCGGGTCTATCGGAAATTCTATCGCGTCTATCGGAAATTCCCTCGCGTCTATCGGAAACTATAGTTGCTCCACTAGTCACTAGTTTGGGAATGGGACAGAAAACCTGTCCCCCTGTCCCTTGTCGGGTAGTAACTCACCTGTCCCCTTGTGCCTTAAAGTACAAAAAATAGAAATTTAAGAACATTTATGTACTCTGTAGAATGAAATTCAACTGTTTTGTCACCTGTTTGTCTGGCACCTGGATAAAACGAGCCACGGTAAGCTAGGTGATGGTCTTTGAAAGTGATTTCTACCGTAAACTCCTTTGGCAACTGAATCTCATACTTAGAAAAATCTGTGTCCTTCATCAGCTTCGTAACTGTCTCTCTAATTTTTTTGATGGCTAACTTTGGATGAATGGAAATCGAGCCATTTCCGATTCCTTCACTTACCTCAACGGTTTTGATATGGGGATTCAGTCTCTTGGCTTCCTCACAAATCATCTTGTCCCCCGTGATCATAAGAACTGGAACCTTCCATAAAGCCGAGGTATAAGCATTAATCAGAAATTCGCTCGCAATTTCTCCGTTGATTTTGACATGGTCATTTCTCGTATTCATGGTATGAGCCAGTGGGCTCCCGTTTCTTCCTCCAGCCGCATGATAGCCCATCATAAACACTCCGTCATAACTTTCATCCAATCCAGCCATCATTAAATAAGGATTGCTGGCCCAGCCTCGTAAAATTTTCACTTGTTCCGGTAGTTTTGAAGGGTTTAGATTTTTAGCTGTATCATGGGCATCCTTGATAAAAATATCGTTAGCACCTGCATCCAAAGCTGCCTCACACGCGGCATTGACTTCTGCTGTCATTTGTTCAAGAAAATATCGACTAGCCGGATTTGTGTTATCCGTCTCATTCCAGGCAGTGATTCCCGCTACCCCTTCTAAGTCTGAACTAATAAAGAGTTTCATAGGATGTTCCTCCTTCTTGTGAATAATGTGGTGGATACATCAAAACCATTAGTCACCTGGACAGAGGTTCCGTTATATCCCTAAAAATGGGCGTTTTTTGGATATAGCCGGACTGTGGTTCCGTTATTTAGCTAAAATCAGGCAAAATAACCTCAAAAAACACCGAATAACGGAACGTGAGTCCGCTTGACCCTCAAAAACCGGTATTTTCATTAAAATAACGGATTCTGTGTCCACCACGCTCCGCATCGCCTCACCTCGTCACAGCTCGTCACTCCACCCCCGGTCGGATGCAGTCCCCAAACAACAGACAAGGACCAACCGCCGCCACCCCAAAAAAAGAAGCTGCCCCACCTAATGAGTACAGCCCCTTTCTAAAAGTTAAACGTTACAGCCAGCCACCGAACCGAAACTTCCCCTGGCTCAGCCTACAAACCCTACTCCTTATCCACAACATCCGCATACTCAAAATACGTATGCCCAATGTAGTTCTTCGTCACACCTTTTACATGTGGTTTGACTAGATAAGAATCTTCATAGAAATAAAGAGGAATGACAGACATTTCGTCCATTAAGATTTGTTCAGCTTTGGCGTAGTTAGCCATGCGCTTTTCTTGATCTGTAATTGCTCGATTTTCTTCCATAAGCGCATCATATTCTTTGTTCACCCAACGAGAATCATCCGCTGTGTTAATGGACTCGAACAACGTGAGGTTTGTCATTGGATCTAAGTAATCCCCAGTCCAACCGTCACGAGCAATAGCAAAGTTTCCATTTTCTAATTCATCCCAGTAAACTTTGGATTCCATCGTACGGATACTCACTTCCACGCCAAGATTTTCCTTCCACATACTTTGGATGGCTTGTGCAATATCTTTGTCACGTTGACTTGCCATCGTTAAAAAGTCAATTTCAGGCATGCCTTCTCCATTTGGATAGCCTGCTTCCGCTAGCAACTTCCTAGCTTCCTCAATGTTTTCTTCGAATAAAGGTCCTACAACATCACGGTATTCCTTATTTTGCTCAACACCATGTGGCATTCCGTATGGAACGAAACCGAAGGCCGGTCTCTCCGTTGATTGCATAACATTTTCAACGATTTGTTGACGGTTCATCGCCATACCGAATGCTTTTCTTACACGCGGGTCATCAAAAGGCTCCACCGTTGTATTCACATCAAAATAGTAGGTACCGATACGTGGGGCAACGGTATACTCAGATGAATCCTTGTATTGTTGCATTGCTTCAGCACTTAAGTTGTCTGCAACATCAATTTCACCATTCATGTAAGCAGCCAATTCAGCTTCTGGTGCTTCAATAAATACGATTTCCAGTGTATCTAGTTTTACATTATCCGCATTCAAGTAATTCGGGTTCTTCTTCAGAACATATTTCTCTTTTGGCTTGATTTCTTCAAGCGTGAATGGACCCGTAGACAAGTACGTATCCGTTGAACTAGTCCAGTTTCCTTCACCCTCTACTACATCTTTTCTAACCGGGTAATAGGACGTTGCACACAATAGATTTAAGAAATATGTAGTGGGATTCTCAAGCTCTACCTCAAGGGTATGCTCATCCACAGCCTTAACTCCAACCTCATCGGCACTTACGTTTCCTTCATTGTAAGCAAGACCATTTTTTAAATAATACAAGTCAAACGCTGCACCTGATGCGACATCTGGATTTAACACTCGTTTCCATGAGTATTCAAAGTCATGCGCCGTAACTGATTCACCATCACTCCATTTCGCATCTGGGTCGATTTTAAAAGTATACTTTGTTCCGGTTTCATCCACAGTCGTTTCTGCTGCTAATGACGGAACTGGAATCCCCTCAGGCCCAATGGTGTAAAGGCCTCTAAATAGGTTCTGTAGAACTACAGATGAACGGGAGTAAACGTTTAAAGTTGGATCCAATGTTTCCGGTTCACCTGGTAATGCATAGACTACGGTTTTCCCATCTGAACCTCCACTTTGTGAACTACAAGCAGAAATCAGTGCAACGGCTGCCAACAGCGTGAAAAACAATAACCATTTCTTCATTTCCATCCCCCTAACTTTCTTGCTTAAAATTTATTAGGTTAACCTGAGAAATTTCAGGATAATCTACACTCAATGATGTACAGCATGACAGGCGACCTTGTGACCATTCCCAATATCCTTCAGTTGAGGTTTTTCATGGGCACAAGTTTCGAAAGCCAGCGGACACCTCGTACGAAACGCACAGCCACTTGGTGGGTTCATCGGACTTGGAACGTCCCCTTTTAGACGAATTCTCTCCGTTTTCTCAGCCAAATCTGGATCTGGAATGGTTGCAGCTGACAGCAAAGCCTGAGTATACGGATGCTGCATGTTTGTATACAGCTCATGGGCCGCTGCCACTTCTACCATCGACCCCAAATACATAACCCCAATTTGATGTGATAAGTGCCTCACCATCGATAAATCATGCGAAATGAACAAATAGGTTAATCCGAACTTTTCTTGAAGTTCCTCAAGCATGTTCACAACTTGCGCCTGAATCGAAACATCCAGTGCTGAAATTGGCTCATCACAAACGATGAACTCTGGCTCTACCGCAAGGGCACGCGCAATACCAATACGCTGTCGTTGTCCACCTGAGAATTCATGTGGGTAGCGGTTCGCATGGTCCCGCTTGAGTCCAACAAGCTCAATCAGCTCATGAACACGGTCCACCCGATCCTTCCCCTGTAAAATTTTATGAACATCCAAGGGATCCCCAATGATATCCCCAACAGTCATTCGAGGATCCAGGGACGCATAAGGATCCTGAAAAATCATTTGCATTTTTTTACGAAAAGGAAGCATCTCTTTATGTTTCAAATGTTCAACATGCTCCCCATCAAAAACAATCTCCCCAGCAGTAGGCTCATACAACTTTAAGAGGGTTCTTCCGATCGTTGATTTTCCACAACCGGATTCCCCTACAAGCCCAAAGGTCTCCCCTTTTTTAATCGTAAAACTTACATCATCGACGGCTTTTAGTACGGTATTTTTTTTACCAAAGAAGCCTTTCTTCATGACAAAATGCTTCTTTACATTCCGTAGCTCAACTAATGTCTCCCCTGTCTTTGCCATCTTACACCGTCACCTCCTTCTCCACTTTCGGAGCCTTCGGATGCAGTAACCAACAGGCTGTCTGGTGGGTATCCGAAAGCTGTGTTTGAGCTGGTGGAATCTCTTCACAGATTCTCATCGCATGCTCACATCTTGCTGCAAACGGACATCCTTTTGGAGGGGCTAGTAAATCTGGCGGACTCCCCGGGATTGGAACTAGTTTTTTCTTTTCTCCTGTTGGTGCTTTTGGAACTGAACGAAGTAGTCCCCACGTGTATGGATGCTTCGGGTTATAAAAAACCTCCCGAGTCGTGCCCTCCTCCACAATGGTTCCTCCATACATCACAATGATCCGGCTGCACATGCTGGCTACCACACCTAAATCATGTGTGACCATAACAATGGAGGTATTCAGCTTGCTTTTTAAATCCTTCATCAAGTCTAAAATTTGGGCTTGAATCGTCACATCCAGTGCCGTCGTTGGTTCATCTGCAATCAATAGTTTGGGATTACAGGAAAGCGCAATCGCAATCATGACTCTTTGCCTCATCCCACCTGAAAACTCATGCGGATACTGATTGAGTCGGCTTTCTGGACTCGGAATTTCTACTAATTTCAAAATCTCAATTGCCTTTTTTCTTGCTTCGGCTTTCGATAATCTTAGGTGAATCCGAATCGGTTCCATGATTTGATCCCCGATTGTGAAGAGCGGATTTAATGATGTCATCGGGTCCTGAAAAATCATTCCAATATCATTTCCTTGAAGCTTCCGCATTTCTTTATGTTGGATTTCCAATAGATTATGGCCTGCAAAGTTCATTCGCTCTGCTTCCACTGTGGCATTGTCTGGGAGTAGCCCCATGATGGAGAGCATGGAAACACTTTTTCCGGAGCCAGACTCTCCTACGATACCAATCGATTCCCCTTTATCAATATGAAAGGAAATGCCTCGGACGGCTTGAACTTGCCCAGCATCTATATGGAAGGTCGTTTTTAAATCTTTCACTTGAAGTAGTTTCATCGTAACACCAGCCTTACTTCTTTAGTCTCGGATCGAGTGCATCACGTAGGCCATCGCCAATAAAATTAAGAGAAAACATCGTTATACTAATAGCAAGTGCCGGGAACAACATTTGATACGGTTCAGTGAAAATAGTTGGTATCGCATCATTGACAAGCGTCCCCCAACTTGCAATCGGAACTTGAATCCCGATACCAAGAAAGCTTAGAAAGGCTTCAGCAAAAATAGCGGACGGCACTAGGAATGTAACCGTTACGATAATCGGCCCCATACTGTTCGGGAACAAATGCTTAAATAAAATTCTAAATTGAGAAGAACCGATACAACGTGCAGCGAGCGCATACTCCTGATGTTTCAGTGTAATCACCTGTGACCGCACTATCCGGGCGGTTCCAATCCACGATGTAATACAGAGTGCAATAATGATACTTTGAAGAGAGTTACCCAAGAACAACATCACCAGGATGATGTATAACAGGTCAGGGATTCCAATTAGCATATCGACAATTCGCATCATGATCATGTCGATTCGTCCACCAAAAAATCCAGAAATTCCTCCGTAAATCACACCAATGACCATGTTAATGGCTGCAGCCACAAACCCAATGGTTAAACTGATACGTGCGCCGTACAAAGTCCGAATGAATATATCTCGTCCAAATTTATCCGTTCCAAACCAATGCTCAGCAGAAGGGCCCTGGTTTCCATTTTCAATATCCTGACCGTCATATGTATACTCCGAAAACATGGGACCAAAAATGGCTGCAAGGGTGATTAGAATCACCACGCAAAGACCAAACATGGCGAGAGGATCCTTTCGAAAACGAGACCAGGCATCCGCCCAGTACGATTTACTGGGACGAGCAATGTACTCACTATTTAAGTCCATTTTTGAACCCAGTTTCTCAAACATTTCATCCGGTATATCTTTTAAATTATGAAAATCGGTGATTTCTACATTATCTTTTTTGTAGCTTACTAAATTCGCCAAACCATCACCTACTCATCGATTTTTACGCGCCGATCAATAATAGCGTAGAAAATATCTACAATGAGATTCGCTAAAATGATCAAGGCTCCAAAAAATACAGTCATCGCTAAAATGACGGCATAATCTCGGTCACTAATTCCGGTTACGAAATCTCTTCCGATTCCAGGAATCGAAAAAATCCGTTCGATTACAAAGCTTCCCGTTAACAGAATGGCAATCAGCGGACCTAAATAGGTAATTACCGGAATAATCGCATTCTTCAAAGCATGTTTTCCGAGCACGACCATTTCGTGCACACCTTTGGCTCTAGCTGTTCGAATATAATCTTGGCGCATGACCTCAAGCATGCTTGAACGCATCAGCCGAGCAATGTAAGCAATCGGGTAAAACGATAGTCCTGCCACCGGGAGAATGTAATGCTTCCAGCTCGATAAACCGAAAGTTGGTAATAGATTCAACACCACTGCAAATAAAAAGAGTAAGAGAACCGCGATAACAAAGTTTGGGATCGATATCCCAATGGTTGCTATAATCATCGATATCCAATCCGGCCACTTCCCCCGTTTGACCGCAGAAATAATACCAAGAGGAATCCCCACTAATAAAGCAACGAGGATTGCAATCAATCCCACTTTGGCGGACACAGGAAAGCCTTGCTTAATTAAATCGTTTACGTGAAGATCCTGCTGCTTAAAGGAAAATCCAAAATCTAATTGGGCAATACTTTTTATGTAATTGAAGTACTGAACATGCAAAGGGTCATTCAGCCCGTACTTTTCCTCAACCTTCTCAAGCACTGATTTCGGAACATTCCGTTGTTCAGAAGGACTAAATGGACCTCCCGGAACTGCATGCATTAAAAAAAAGGTAATGGTTGTTAAAAAAAACAAAGTCAACAAACCAGCCAATATTCTCTTTACGATGTAACCGCCCACGTTACCCCTCCCCTAAAACCAATTTTGAATCAAATATGTAAGGTCTGTACCTTCTCCCCAAATCCCCCTTTTGTTTCCTAATATTTCTATAATTTAAAGTCATAGATTCATATATACGAGATTCTATTACAAAAAACCTGCTAACATGACATAATATTATAAATTTTATGAATTTTGTAACGATTATTTTGTTGACTTTTAATAGAATCGCAAGGAATAACAGACTAAAAGCCTAGCCGTAAGTAGGGGTAATTTCTTGATATTTTTTTCCCATAAAAAAAGCAAAGGTCAGTAGAAACATTCCACTGACCTTTGTTACGATTACTGCTGCTCCAACTGTTCCTCGGCCTTTTTACCCATCTTCCCGCAGTTATTTCCACTTCAGGTACAAGTAATTTGTTTTGGTTTCCCATAACTTTATATTAAAAATCTACTTGTAGACAGATTTCGACACCAGAAATTACATTCCTCATTCAAATACTACTTAGTTCAAATAGTCTAGCATATTTTATACAAACGTTTGTTTGAAAATGTTTCCTTTTTCATCAACTGTACATCCTGCTGAGATCACAAGCTAACCTATCTCAGACTTAAGGTCTAATTTCACTTTGCCCAAAAACAAATCCACTTCAATCCAATGTTTATTTCATGTATAATTAGAATACAATAGAAAAAGAGAAGTGCTGCTAACACTTCTCCTTCGCAACCCCTACCGTCAGGGTGGTGGTTGTCAGACTTAATTATTTGTGTCGAAAACCACCCTTTTGCTTGCGACGGCGTAGGGTGGTTTTCTTGTTTCCTAGTACATTTTTCCGAAAGAGATATGCTCCAACTTCGCGAACAATCCCTTTTAGAACTTCACGTAGAAATTCAAGAAATGTTTCCATGACTATCACCTCCTTCCCGAAAAGATTCGGAAAGAAGCGTGACAACCAACCACCCTAACAATATTAAGCTGCTAAAAATATGATAGCACATTAGTCTACCAGATTCTACAAAAACAGGAACACTTGTTCTTGTTTTTGTGTTCCGGAAAGGTACCAAGATAGCTGTCACATTCATCTATAGTGGGACACCAAACCTGTCCCTACAGCCCTTGAAAAATCAACCTCACCCCAACAACTACTAACAAGATTCGTAGTACCAAAATTACAGTATTCACCTGCAACCTATGATTCAAGAAAGCACCAAGCTTCGCCCCAATCCACGCACCTGGAGCCAGCGCCAGAGCCCACAACCACTGGACATTACCTAATTGAATATGAGCTGCTGAACCCACAATGGCTGATAAGAACACCATAAGCATAGAGGTTGCCACGGCTACTTGGGCTGGGAATCTGAATAGGATTAGCATCGTTGGCACCATCAAGGAACCGCCCCCAATCCCGAATAACCCGGATAGTACACCGACAAAAAAGGAAATGACCACCGCTATGACGGGTTGGAATTGATATGTATGCGTCTCTCCACTAGGATCTACATAAGTCCGAACCGCGCCTAACTGCTTTTGACTAGGCTTCAAGTACTTCCTAACACTTAGAACGATAGAAATAAAAATAATAAATGCGCCAAAGCATACGTAAAACACATTCAAATCAATCGATTTATTCACAAGAGCCCCTACGTAAGCCCCCGGACCGCTTCCGATAAAGAAAATCAGACCTGCTTTATAATCGACCTTTTTCTGCTTTAGATAAGACAGCGTTGAAGATAAGCCGGTGACAATTAAGATGATAATAGACGTCCCCACTGCCAATTGTGGTGTCACCTCTGGCAACAGATTCGTATATGTACCAACGAATAACAATGCCGGTACCACAATGATTCCGCCGCCTAATCCCACAAGGCTACCCAGCATCGCTCCTACTAAGCCAATCATGAAAAGTAAAATCCAGATCATTTTCGCACCTCCTGTTGAAAACCGCCAAATATTTGTTAGCGATCATGACTTATATAATAAGAATATACTAAAAAAGAGAACTGCGGTTAATCCTCTTTGGATTTAGTAAAGTAATGTTGTGACTATACGTGACGCAGGAGCAAAAGGATTAAAGGAGAAAACACCGAATACATAAAGGAGCTATATTTTTAAGGGGGAAAACATGATTTACTCTAAAACAGCCAAAACCATAGAAACAGATAGACTCCTTTTACGACTATTTACAGAATCAGATGCACCAGAGGTTACTACGCTTTGTAATAATTACAACCTTTATAAGAACACTTTATATCTGCCCTATCCGTATTCCATTGAAGATGCCTTATCCTGGATAAAAAATCATCTTGATAACTTTAACAGTGATAAGCACTATGAGTTTGCAATTACCGATAAGGTTTCGGGAAAGTTATATGGAGCCATAGCATTGTCTAACCATCCAAAGTTTAATAATGGTGAGCTGGCTTATTGGGTCGGAGAGGAATATTGGGGGAATGGCTATGCTACCGAGGCAAGTAAAGCCATGCTCGAATTTGCCTTTATTGAAAAGCATTACCACAAAGTATTTGCTCGCTTCTTTCATACGAATCCGGCTTCCGGTAGGGTTATGGAGAAGATTGGGATGAAAAAAGAGGGAATTCTGAGAGATCATGTTATGAAGGAAAATGAATATCTGGACTTGGTTTATTATGGGATTCTGGGACATGAGACGACATAAAACGATTTTATAGAAGAAAGCAGGCCAAGAGAAGTTTTATTCATTCTCTTGGCCTGTTTTTATGTCAACCCGTGGGACACAAAACCTGTCCCCTTGTCCCACTTATTTCGCAAATCCATCGAATTCGAATACTAGGTCTTCTACGTTTTTATCCGTATACGCTTTTCTTTTAAACATATCTAATGAACCATTGATCTCAATTCTAAATGGTTGGGCTATGTCTAACCCTTCATACATTTCGTGGTTTTCTTCTATTTCAGTTTCCATTCCGACGTTACCGTAATACGTTTTCTTTACTTCTTGTCCATTACTAAACGCATTGGCATATGCATAACTAACCTCTTCTTCTCCCCCTTCAAAGCTATAGTAAACAATTGTGAATTTATCACCAGATACGATACGCTCTACGGTCACAGAAACATAATCATTGCTCATCGTTTGGTTGATGTCGTACTCAACAAGGTTAGGATTGTGGAATACGATTTCATCAATTGGTTCAAACCCAGTAAACACACTCTCTACAGACATAATAACGAAAAATTCATTCTCCACATCATTCGCTACAATCCCTGATAAGTATCCATGGTCACCTTCTTCGAAATCCACCTTATTACCATCCATATATAAGGCAAAGGATACCGTGTTTCCATTCTCTTTGTCTTCTTTGTATTCTGCTAGAATCAACGTTTGTTCAGCCTTACGATCGACTGAAGTAATATGTACTGGGACCTTTTCAAAGGGTCTGTTTTGATAGGCATCCGAATCATTTTTTAGAATATCAAATTCATCAAACGAAATCAGTTCGCCCTCCGCAGTTACTTCACTTACTGTTCTCTTTGGTTCTTCTTCTGGAGCGTTCACTTTTACATTAACTGTTCCGTCGGCTTCTCCTTCAGATAACTCCACCGAACATCCAGTTAATAGAGCGCTCCCTAATAATGCTCCAGCAATCAGTTTCTTCATGTTGTTTCCCCCCGATTTCTTGGTGTATACCTCTTACTGTTGACCGATAGTGTGAAATTTCTTCCATCCATACTATATTTCGGTAATAATTTACAATATTTAATGCTTTTTTCCAAATAATTATGAAAAATTATGCAGGTCAATAGTCCCGGATGTCTCGTATGTAGTGGGACAGCAAACCTGTCCCCCTGTCCCGTTCCTCACAAAAAGGTTATAATCAAAAGAATGCTTTTTAAATCTACCTTTCACAACGGAGGCTATTACATATTGCTAGCACATAAAGTCATCAAGAATTCGAGTACAAAAGAATGGGTTGTTTTTGTCCACGGTTTAGGTGGAAATCACAACATTTTTTATAAACAAATTGATTTATTTAGTAATAGATTTAATGTTTTGTTATTAGATTTACCTGGCCATGGAGATTCTGGGCCGACCGTTGGAGATCATACCCTAGATCAGAGTGGTGATGGGGTAAGTGATTTGATGGATTTTTTGAAAATCAAGAGTGCTCATTTTGTAGGTGTATCTCTTGGGACGATTGTGATTCAGGAGTTCTCTCTGAAATACCCTGAAAAAGTGGAGAAAATGATTTTGGCTGGAGCCGTTAATGAATGGAAAAGCTGGGGGTTGTTTTTAGGAAAGGCTGCCCTCTCCTTCCCATTGAAGCACGTGATTCCTTACATGCTGGAATATAAACTGTTCGCCAATATTTTAATGCCCAAACGAAATCATAAAAAGTCCAGGGATATTTTTATCCGCGAGGCTCAAAAGCTTGGTAAGACCGATTATTTGAGCTGGGTGAACGTTGGTGTTCAGTCTGCAGAAACGTATAAGAAGTTGGATAAGTCTATTCCTTTTAAAAAATTATATATTAGCGGAGATGAAGACCATATGTTTTTGCCCAGCATTCAAAGGTATGTTGAACAGGAAGAGCACTCGGAGTTAGTCGTTTTGGAGTCATGTGGGCATGTTTGTAATATTGAGCGGTTTGAGGAATTTAATAGACATAGTCTTTCCTTTTTAGGAGAGTTTGTTGAAAAAGTTAGTTAAGAGAGGGGTGGGACAGTAAACCTGTCCCCTTGTCCCTATTCAACTTTAAATATTACTTCTCCCACTCCCATTTCAGCATTGACTGTGATGATGATATCGGAATTTTCGTATGCCTCATTTACATAAACTCCATTCCCTTGAGAAATGAGGTCTTTGAATTCTGCACTACCAATGCCTTTACTAGAGGTTACTTTAACACCAACGTTGGATGGAAGAATGACTGTTACTTGCCCGACACCTGTCTCTAGGTTAATATCAAAGCTTTCTTTCCAGTCCCCGCTTACATCTAAATTGAGCTCACCCACACCCGTTTCTATGTCTAAGTCCGTTAGCTGGATACCAGAAAGGTTTAGATCCGTCTCGGCCGCTCCCGTACTTATTTTTAACGAAAGGGGTACATCCTTTGTCAGTTGAAGGTCCCATTCGTTATCCTTAAAATTGATCCCTTGCTTGGATTTTTGTGCGACTGTTAATTTCCCTTTATCCCCATTCAACTTATAGCTGACTTTTGGTTCTTTCGAGTCCTCTATCCTTCCCTCTAACCACTGATTAGCTCCACCTGAGAGATTCAACTCACCCGCTCCCAGTTTTAGTTCAACGTCGAGCTCCTTCGCATCGTCCTTTTCTATTTCTATACTTTCTTCACTTGCCTTTCCAAAGCTGAAAACATTACACCCCGTTAAGATTAAAGCTAAAAGAGCTGTACCTGCAAAAATTTTTCCTAATTTCCCCATTGTTTGTTCCTCCATAATTAAAGTTAATACTTATTTCTGATTGGTTCTATGTAACTATACTCTTAAAAAAATGATAAGAATACAGACTTGAACTCTATATTATATAAGACTTAAGACCTAGTGAATGAGTAAATAAAAAGGACGGATCTCGCGTTTCCATTTGAAAACTGAGAACCGTCCTATGTTCTATCTCACTGGGACAAGGTTCCTGTCCCCTCTGTCCCTTAAACTGTAAATTTTTGTACCAGTTCGTTTAACTGATCTGCTAGATTCTGCAATTCATTACACATCGCCCCCAACTCTTGCATGGTTGCATTTTGTTCTTCCGCCGATGCTGACACTTCGTGAGTAGCGGCCTTTGCTTCTTCTACAATACTCACAGTATTCATGGATGCATCTACAATTTGTTGATGCCCGGATGCTAACTCCTGAGTAGCGACGGTAATGTCTGATAGTTGTTGTTTCATTTTGACCGCTGCTTTACTAATATCTTGGACTGCTTCTTCCGTATGAGTCACTGTAATCAACATTTCATTTGTTTCAGATTGGCTTCCCTTAATCTCTGTTACGATTTCTCGGACTCCATTTTGGATATCTTGAATCAGCTTTTGGATATTCCCCGTTGATTCGTTGGACTCACTTGCAAGCTTTCTAACTTCTTCTGCTACAACTGCAAAACCTCTCCCATTCTCACCAGCTCTCGCAGCTTCGATGGCTGCATTCAACGCTAGGAGATTAGTTTGTTCTGAGATATCTTGGATGATCTTTAAAATTCCACCTATTTTATCTGATGCTTTGTACAACTGGTTTACTTTTTCAACGGTGATATCTAATTTATTTCGAACACTATTTGATTTCTCGATTGTTTCGGCAGCCGCTTTTTCCCCTTTTCCTACTAATTCAGCTACCTCATTCGCATAGTTATCTACCGACTGAACATTCACGGAGACTTGCTGACTTGATTTAGAGATGTCTTGGATGGTTTCACTTATGTTGGAAATATCATATTCAATTTGTTTGGCTCCTGCTGAAATCTGTTGAATACTGGCTGCAACTTGTTCAGAGGAGGATTGTGTTTCTAATGAGGCTGTTTTAACTCCGTGAGACTGTTGGTTTAAGTTGGCACTAGATTCTTGAATTCCTTTAATGAGTGCCTGGATTTTACCACCCATATCATTAAAAACAAAACCTAGCTTTTCAAACTCATCTCCACTTTTAATGTCTACACGTTCTGTAAAGTTGTTATCAGAAAATTGCTCGGCAATGTCATTTAACTTCTTAAGTGGTTTCTTGATGAAGAATTGAATGATGAGGTGTGAGACAAACGCCCCTATGATTAGGTTGACTACACCAGCTACAATGTTTAAGATCTGTGTGTTTTCTAGGTATAGATTCGCAACTCCCATAACAGTACTTTGAATCGTACTAAGGAAAAATATTAAAAGGACAATGGTAAAAGTTAGTTTTACTTGTAAAGTTGTTCGAACCTTCACCTTTTTTGGCTTCAGAGACGGTGTTATTTGTTTGTTACTTGCTTCCACAAGTGTTCCCCCTACTTATAAAATGTCAATCTAGCAATAAATAAACATTCATTTCCTCTTCATTCTCAAACGTTAAATTAGCCTCAAATGCGTTTCTAAACCCAGATACCTTCGTATCTCCTTCCATAACTGTTGGAGCGGTGATATCTGTTTTGATTCCCTTATTAACAATATTCGTAGCAAAGCCACCTGCTATCATGTTCCCTAATTCACCACTAAATGAATTCAGCATTTCTCCTTCTAAGGGCATGCCGAACATGGATTCACCAATAAAACTAAATACAGATGACTCTCCAGAGAAAACAAGTTTTCCTTTCACGTCTCCAGTTACCCCTATTAAAACGCCAAACTGAAGTTGTAAAGAATCTTCTATGAGATTGAGTTCTCCCATTGTAAATGAATGAGGAATTACATTTTCAATAGAAGCGATGGTTCCATTAAATAGTTCAGTTATCATTTGAGACCCATAACCCACTGTTCCTGACATAAAATCACCCCTTTATATGTTGACCCATCGATTTTTAATAGAAAGCAATGCTGCACTTGTTCGATTGGTTACCTTTAACTTTTTTAAAATAGAGTACACGTGATTCTTGGCTGTTCTTTCTGAGATGTGCAGTTGATCTCCGATGTCTTGGTTGTTGTGCCCCTTTGCCAAAAGCTCTAGCACCAGCCACTCTTGCTTAGTTAGTAGATTTTTCGGACGTGTACCTTTATTGCTTTTCAAGTCGATATAACCATCTAGAAGCACGGATGATAATAGTGGATGGATATATCGCTTCCCCTCTAAAATCATCGAAATCGCCTCAAGCTGTTCGGTGTTATTCATGAGTTTGTAAAAATAGCCATGAAGTCTCTTTCCAAAGCAATCAAGTAATTCTGGATTAGTCATATCAGAAGTCACGATTACCTTTTTGTTTTGAGCGATATAGAAATCAATCAAGTCACTGTGGTTGTCAGTAGTCTCCAAATCTACAATGACTACATCTACAATCTCCTTAAACAGTTGAACTTTGTTTGACGTATCCACTGCCGTAATAGAGCAATGTTTAAGGTTCTTTGTTAATACTTTTACAGTCCATGTGCGATGTAAGCTTGGTTCACTAAGTAATGATATATTTGTCATCTTCCCTCTACCTTATTTCCTTTCTATACCAAAGCCTTCTCAACGGCTTCTTTTATTCGTACTTGGTCAAAAGGCTTCACAACAAAGTCTTTGGCTCCCGCTTGAATTGCTTCAATCACCATATCCTTTTGCCCCATAGCGGAACACATGATAATAGTGGCATTGGGGTTCACTTTCTTAATCTCCTTTACAGCCTCTACCCCATTCATTTCAGGCATCGTAATATCCATGGTGACGAGGTCGGGTTTTAATTCCCCATATTTCTCTACGGCTACTTGACCGTTTTCCGCTTCTCCCACAACATCATGACCTAGCTTCGTCAAAATATCTTTCAGTTGCATTCTCATAAACATGGCATCATCTGTAACTAAAACTGTTGCCATTTGCCCCACTCCTTTTCACAAAAAATGGCCACTCCAAATGAGCAGCCAAAACATGCATTTTATTAAGTTTATTAAAAACAATAACATTATTTTTGGTAACCAGGCGATCATAGTTATGGAACCTTAGACCCTAAGCTTTGCGTCCTTACCTTTCGATAAGTTTGCCTTTTTTTCAAATTTATACCATTCCGGTAGTTTGAGATATTCAATTTTTAGTCATTAGTAATCCAAAAGAACTAGTTCCTTAGTCATTATAAAGGATAAAAAATGCCAAATCAACATAAATTCTCCATATTTCGACTTCTTTCGACATTTCGTAATGTTCAGGCAATTGGGACAGAGGGGACAGGTTTACTGTCCCACTCTGTCTCATCTTCAAAAAACTGTAAAACTTAACGTTTCTCACTAGAAACTTAAAGTTTCCCCTAGAGAAACTTCAAATAACCTACCCAATCAGCCTAGAAACATGAAGTTTCTCCTTTTGTTCTATTTCCTCTTCCTTTGTATGGTTGACTTACCTAGGAATAAAACGAATAGCGCGCTTTTCAGAAGGATGAAAAGTTGAAAGAGTTTGAGATGTTGATACAAAATTATGAGCCTATGATTTATAAGATTATGAAGACCCTCAATGTCTATCAAAGAAAGGAAGAATTTTATCAAACCGGTTTGATAGCTTTGTGGGAGGCTTACCAAAAGTTTGATGCTTATAAAGGTAGTTTTTCGACATTCGCTTATAGCTATATCCGAGGAAGAATGCTGAGAGATTTACAACGTAACATTCGTGACGAAGAGAGAAATGTTTATCCGAAAGAAGAGTTTTGGTCCATGATTGAAGATGATGATGCGGATCCTCTAATGCAAGCCAATGGGAATATTTTAGCCTTATGCAATGAATGCCACCTAACGAAGTTGCAGAGAAAATGGGTGGAGTATACTTGTATTCATATGTTGAGTGTGCGGGAGATTGCGGAGGTGGAAGGAGTGTCGATTTCGGCTGTGAAGCGGTGGAAGAAGGAGGCGAAGGAGAAACTTAGAATCTCGCTACTTTCCAAAGCCTAATTAAAATGACACACTTTTAAGGGTGGTGTTGGATGAATACAATGGCTCCTCCCCCCGGTTTAATCATGTGGGACACGAAACCTGTCCCTACTGTCCCACACTTTTGTCCTTTCTAAATACACCCATTAAACCAGCGATGAGTAATAAAATAAAGGATAATAGGAATGCCAGTGAGATGCTGATTAGACCACCAATGGCAGCAATGAGCATGATGATGCCTCCTTGCTTTGGCTTACTCTTGACCCTTACCGAGCCTATGATTCCTAAGATTGAAAAGATAATCCCACCAAATCCGAGACCTGTTAGCTCACTTGTGCCAGCCTCGTTAAATGCAGCGTCAATTCCTCCAACAAATAGTGCAAAGAAGGCACCAAAGAATCCAAAAATACCACCTAGTAATCCTAAGACAAATTCTGTTGTTCTTGACATAGCTTTTCCCTCCTAAATTAGTAGGTTAACAATCGGTTTGATTTAGGCATAATTTATTTGATATTATTTCTTGCCTCCTATTATCTTCTTTTGACGCTGTTCTTATTCTATCTGGACAGAGTGGCCTCCCTTCACTTACATGTACTACAAACTTTGACACCAGATTCTTAACTTCAAAGGCATACTGCTCCCATACCAATAGCTCCATAGTTTTTAAACAAACGTTTGTTTAAAAATTCTTCTGTCGATTTCTGTCTAGCTGTCCATTTATCCACTTGCTTTTATGGGACACAAAACCTGTCCCTCTGTCCCATCTTTTTTTCTAGAACGTTTTTCCTAAAGAGAAAGGTTCTGTAATCTATATAATTTCCGTTTTTATAAGCAATCTGCGGGACACGAAAGCTGTCCCCTCTGTCCCAATATTAAAAGTGAAATGGAATTCGGAACTTGGGCGATGGAATTCAGAACTAGGGGCTGGTATTCAGAACTCAGGCGTTGGAATTGAGAACTCAGGGGCCGGCATTCAGAACTCAGGGGCTGGTATTCAGAACTCAGGGGCCGGAATTCGGAACTCAGGGGTTGGCATTCAGAACTCAGGGGAGTAATTTTTACCCAATTTAAATAAATTTCATTATAAAAATCTTGAACATAGGACCTGACCCTAGTTCGTGAACCCTTTAGCCCACCTAGGGTCTAGCCCCAATTCCCCTCATGTTTCCTGAAAGATCCGCCTGGTTCGAAATGTAACAGGCTGCCCATTATCATCAATAAGAATCAAAACAGCATCATTGTACGATGATGTTAAAGGATAGAGGATATCCAGCAACCCCTTATAGGCTTTACCTGGAGTAAAACTAATCTCTTGTTTGTACGAAGCCTTATCCCATAGTACACCATCTATTTGATGGGTTTCCCTACCTTCCATTTTACCCCCATAGGTGAAGTACTGTGTCTTCGGAGAGTCCCCCTCTTCCGCTCCAGCTGGTAGCTGCCCTCTTTCTAGAAAACTAAGTTTGGCTTTATAATCTGCTATTCTTGATTTATTGGTAAAGTAGTCCGTTTCGACTGATAGTAATTGTGCTTTTTCATTCCAATTAACACGTGCACCTACTTTGCTGAAATCAGCGATCGGAACATAGATATAAGGGTAGTCCGTTCCCTCTGGCTGGAAATTCAAGACCGGGTATGCTCCCGTGTTTATATTTTCCCCATTTACATAAATGGGCTGAACAGCGGTATAGGCTGTAACTGGATTGTATCCCATTTCCCGATAATCAATACCATTATTGGCTATAGGAAATGAATTCCTCATACCATAATCATTCCAAGACATGCCGTACCATCCACCTGAATGATACACTAAGCAACACCTCCACACTTTGTGTCTTTCAAACTTCTAGTCACCAAACAGTCGTTTTATATTTTTGTCGTACTAAATGTAACCGGATTACCATTATCATCGATAAGAATAGCCCATGAAACCCTTGGTGGTTTTACTTCAGGGCTGGTTATATCCATAAAACCTTTGTACGTTCCTCCTGGTGTCAAAGCTGCACTTTCATCATCGGATACAAGATTCCACAGGATACCGCCAACATCGTGCATACCGATTCCTTCAATAATCCCCCCGTAACCAATGTCATCTAATTCAGGGGACGGGCCTTTTTCTATCTCAGGCATTTGTCCCGCTTCCACCTGATCCATCTTATTTTTATAAAATTCTACTAGAGATTCATTTATGGAATAATCACTTTCTACCCACATATAATTGCCTGGTTCTCTCCATTCGACGGTTGCACCCACTTTGCTGAATTGAGCAATGGGAACATAGATATAGGGAGACTGAGTGCCTTCAGGCTGAAAGTTCAAGATTGGATACGGTCCAGTATTGATGTTTTCTCCATTTACTAAAATAGGCTGAAGAGCTGTATATGCCGTAACAGGCTTATATTCCATTTGTCGATTATAGTGGCTTGAATAATGAAAAGGCACAGATGCCCTCATACTTTGTTGATGAAATGGCATTCCATATGACCTTGACAAATCATACATCTAGCAACACCTCCACCCTATCGTATGAACAATTTCTGCCTATGGTGTTTGCAATTTCTAGTTGGACACGGGTGTAAATGATAGCTAGACCCACGAATTCCCAAGTATGTAAAGCAGATAAGAATGGGATCCCATACTACACAATAAATGAAAAGGACTCATCCCTATCAACCTCATGACCGACAAACTTTGACACCAGTTTTGTAATTTCCCAGGTCATATTCCTTCCATTCCAATAGTTCAGCCATTTTTAAACAAACGTTTGTTTAAAAATTCTTTTGTCGACCTTTGTAAAACTATGACTTTTACTTAGAAATCTATGTAATTTTATAAAAAAGCGATCTGCGGGACACTAAACCTGTCCCCTCTGTCCCAATAAAAAAGAGGAAGGCCCTCACAATCAAGAGCCTTCCCCTATTCAATGTATATTACTGCACCAACGGAAACCCAAATCCAGAAGCAATATCGTCTCCACTAGCGGCATGTAGTCCACCATTCACATCATTCGCTCTCGCACGATTTTGAAGTTCCGCACGTAGCTGCGTGTTGGACAAGCTTGGATTTTCAGCCCAGATTTTCGCAGCTAAACCAGAGATATGTGGAGTGGCCATGGAAGTACCGCTAATGGTGTTGTAGCCTCCATCGTTCCACGTCGATTCGATTGCAGCTCCTGGAGCTGAGAGTTCGACGTCGCCTTCCGTGATGACATAGTCACCCGCACCACCGGAGATTCCTCTTGACGAGAAGTCCGCTACACGGTAGTTTCCGTTTTCTTGCACATTTTCGAGAGCCGCTACTGCAACCGCATCGGCTACACCACCTGGATATCCAATCGTACCTGGATCTGGTCCGCTATTTCCAGCAGCCGCAACCACTAAGGCACCTTGGTTCACCGCATACGTTACGGCATCAGCAATCATGCTATCTTTCGAGGCTGATCCGAGTGACATGGAAATGACCACATTCACCCCTAAACGATTTCCTTCATCAGCTGCGTGTTTAATGGCATTCGCGATATCATCAGAGAAACCAAAGCCTAAGTCACCTAATACCTTATAAGACCAAAGTTTCGCTTCGGGCGCCACACCATAAACGCCTTGACCGTCAGCTCCACCATCTGCTAAAACGGTACCGGCCACATGGGTTCCGTGCCCATTGATATCATTACAGCTACCATTTCTCATTGAGAAAAAGAAAAGACTAAAATCCTTACATTGCTCTACATTATTCACTAAGTCTACATGGCTCGTGTAGGTACCGGTATCTAATACAGCTACACGAATGTTGTCTCCCCCGCTTGTTGCCTGAAGGTTCGCATCATTATAGATGGCTTCCATCCCCCATGGAGTCTGGTCAGATGGCGTGCTAGTACGGCTAGCCGCTGTACTTACGTTATCTAAGTAAACTTTATTAACTAAAGAAACCTCAACATTCTTATTCTTTTGCAGGGCTTCATATTGAGCTTCAGTCACATTAGTCGTAAACCCTTTTTCTTCAAAATCCCAACGGACTCCGTATTTTGCTTGAAGCTGAGCTTTTTCATTGGCCTTCTTATGCTGAATCAGAACACGTAAATCTTTTGCGTTCCTTTCATCCGAATCTGACGGAACCTTTGCAAAAGCCCCGAAAGAAAAGCAAGAAATCAAAAGAAGCATCGAAAGTAAAACACCTAAGTACTTTTTCAACCAGATCAACTCCCATTTAGTTAGTAAGAACCTTGTAATAGATGGATAGACAACTAGATTTTATGTGCCCAACAGGCTAGGATCAGGGATGCCTACTCGAAGGAAACCACCTCCACCAATTTTCTGAAAATTCCATTTCATCGTAACATGATGGGAGTGAGTCTTGTATTGGGAAAACGGAGGCTGTCCAGTGGTGGTAACAGGGATACATTTTCCTGGGTTTCCCAATGGTTATTTGGTAATGGATAGATGGGCCCTTGTAACTTGCGAGGTATTTTAGGCTATTATTTAACATGCAAGATGATTGAATAAGCTGTATATTGGAAAAGTACACTATAGGTGAAATTGTTAAAAGTTTCATTGAAAATGTGGCATAAATGTTGTTGGAGGTCAGTTATGGAAAATGAAAAATGTGACTTGATACACCAAAACGGCGTAAAGGAAAAGAAACTGGAAGTAATCGATGGTTACACGATAAAATACCATGCAAATGGCAAAACAATTTGGTCAAAGGGAAAAGTGATTGAAGATAAACCAGAGGGCTATTGGGAATGGTACCGTGCCGATGGGACAATAAAGCGTTCAGGTTATTTTGAAAATGGTGAGCCTGTTGGTGAATGGATCACCTATGATAGCAAGGGTGAAAAATACAAAATCACCAATCGGGATAAATAATATTATGATAGGGTAGATTCTATTTTACCCAATGTGGAATTAGTCTCATAGAAAAGAAAAGCTTAGAGCTATATAAACTCTGAGCTTTTTTGTATGCAATTTAATGTGTGTTGAATAGAAGAAAGAGTGCCTGACCCCCTTAACGTTAGCGCTAGTCAGTTGGGGGCAGGCACCAGTAATCATCCTATTTTCGTTCCCTTTAGATATGGCACTTAGGCTTCCCCCTTCTTTCTTGCTTATAAATGCAATGAATTTAGGAAAGAATGGTTGATACTGTCATGTTTGAAAAGGTTATTCATAGGTTTATAAAGGAAGATAAAAGGAAAATTATGGACAAGCGTAGAAGTAGGGATTACGATAAGAATAATTCTAAAAAAAATGAAGATGAGGTGGTAAAAATGCTTACAATACCACTGACAAAATCAGTCCCAACTAAAACAGTTGAAAAAAAAGTTGTAGAAAATCCAAGAAAAAAACGGAGTGCTCTTGAGATTTCAAATTCTATTGGTGTTCACGGAGCTTTTGGTCGCACTTTGTCGGACCTTCACAAGCAGGGAAATAGGTATGGACTTTATTATTGGTGGGGATCAAATTGACCAGGAAGACTTCTCTAGAGCATCTATTTATTTAGATGCTTGTTTTATTTTGGCGTTTTTGGATCTTGATGATGGCCGTCGCCCTGAGGTCGCAAGAGTGCTAGATGTGTGGTCAGATCATCCGGGGGGTGTTCTAGGGATCAGTAACCATACTGTAGCAGAGGTAATCAATCGGCTTTTTCAAATGAAAGTTCTGGGAGCCTTAGAGGTCTATCAGCAAAACAATAAACTTATTAACCAGACTAGAGGTGGAGTCAATCAATTATCCTTTGAACAGAAGGCGAGATTACTAGATTTAGATGGTGCTAGATTCTTATACAACTTGGCAAAACGTGAGGAAATTATGAATTTCTACAACAAAAATATCAATGTTAATGTAAAAGTAGTGGAATTAATAAAACAAGCAAAAAAAGACGAAGATAAACGAAATAAATTAGATGTCTTTTATCGGGCTGCGGTTGATACATTTGAGGGATTTGTACAAAAGATGACTGATGAACTGGGTTTTGAAGCAGTCGAAATTTTGGACTCAACAGAAGCTATTTCATATCCCGCTGCTATAGTCTATATGCAACATTTCCAACTGGATATTACAGACTCTTTCCATTTGGCAATCGCTCAAGAAAATGAATATAATTACTTGGCTACGCTAGATGGAGATTTTGTAAATAATTTTTATTCTAGGGGTGCCTCTTTATCAACTAGAATTATTAAAGTAGCATAGTTTTTATATACAAACCTTAGCAAACCCTCTTTAGCTAGAAATTTAAATACATAAACATTATTTAAGTCAAATACAAAGCCAGGAAATGGTGCCTGACCCCCAGCACTTTAACGCTTTATCTGACTGTGGTCAGGCACTCATTTAGTGACAAATTGAGTGATAGATAACAAGAACGGAGAAATAAGAACGGACGGTTCCACCGTTTCTTTATATTCGAAACGAAAAACAGTCCATCGTTTCCCAGGCACAAAACTTATGTGATTATTGTTGTATCGCTTGTAGGAGTAAAATTAGCAACTACTAAAACTATTGCTGAATCTACTTGAATAGTGGAATCAGTAGGAACTGTAATTTCTAGTTGGCCAACACCTGTGCCTCCTGGTGTGTATGCTAATAAATCTTCCATCTGAAGTACTCCATTAACATATACATTAAAATAACTATTATCAGTAGCTAAAGCTGGAAGTGTGGTCGCATCTGCCCCTGTATCAGTCCAAAAATCCTCAACAGGAATTGTTAATGTTCCGGGACCTGTTACAGTTGATGTTGCTTCATTAAAAAATCTTTCAACAGTTGGTGAAGTAGTAACAGTTGAATCTGCTGTAATAGCAAGCTTCATAATTT
Organism: Bacillus carboniphilus; assembly: GCF_039522365.1. Taxonomy (GTDB): domain Bacteria; phylum Bacillota; class Bacilli; order Bacillales; family JC228; genus Bacillus_BF; species Bacillus_BF carboniphilus. Next base: position 285,981 of record NZ_BAAADJ010000004.1, read on the forward strand.
GTAAAGGCAATCATATTACCTCCTTTCAAGTTATACTACATGTTTATTCACGTTTTTATATAATGGGAAGGCATTCGTCTCTAGCTCTGACGCACATTTTGATGGACTACCTAATAAAATAGCTTAAGTGGGAAAATTAAACAGAGATAGGGTGGATTGAAATTGAGCAAAAAAATAAATATAAATAACGAATTACCTAAGCCATGTCTCACAATCCCAATTTTACCTCCCAGCTGTCTTTGGATTAAAACACCCAAAAAGGTAAAAGTCTACGAATATTACACATTAGCAGATGGAATTGGAAAGAAATTTAAAGAAAAAGATGGAATAAAAGAGTTGGGTAAACAAGTCATATTGGACCCTCACATGGTTTCATATATGAATCTATTTATCAATGGAGTATTACAACCTAAAGAGAGTTATATTGTAAAAAAAGGGACCATCACATTAAAAACAACAGATGTACCTCCAAAAGGTGCGCCTATTATACTTCAAATGATAATAATTTAACATAGGCGCAGGGGCGGTTCTCCTATTCTGTGGATGCTGGGATGGTTCGTTTCTTTTTATATTTGGAAACGTGAGAACCGTCCCTACGTTTCTCTCGGATAAAGATCCTGATAAGTTTCTACTGTATGTTTAAACAAGGAGACTGTTTATGGGACAAGTTAATCATATTAGTAGAAACAAATTCATATTATGAGTCAAGCCAGCAACATTAACTATTGGGGGTTAGTTTGTGTAAGGTTGTGATTTCATTTGAATTATTCTTTCTTGGTAGTCGCTTACGTTGCTAGTTTTATTTGTTCCAGCATTGGAAGTAGACTGTCTTCACTATATAGAATTAGAAATGTTACGGATATTGAACCGATTTTAGTACAATCTGTTCATACACTTTTTGATGGGAATAAAGAGACTTATATGTTGATTTGTGCCATTATTATCACTTTATCAGGACTTCTCATCTCATTATTGGCAGTTCATGAAATCTTAAGAGAGATGTCGTTTCGGAACATCTTGGCTTCTTCTTTCCTTCTAATTATCCATTCTATTAACATCATCATTTGCGTTTACTTTCTTTTATTTTTTATCATCTTACTTGTTTGTCTGGGTATCATAATTGGAATTACGTGGATCATTATACGTAAGAATGGTAGTGGCGGATATGTCCCTATGCGGGGACGCTTTAGAAAGGGTTCATATGTGAGAAGACATCCTAGAAGAAGGCCACGAAGACGGTTCTAATTCCATGAAAATGTATTGTAATTTGTAGAGGGGGAAATTAAAATAGTGCTAAACTTTAAAAGGTAAATTCGCCGTGAAAGAGGTATAGTATGTCCGAAAAAATTCAGGAATTACAAACCCAAGAACAGTGGTTAGAGGCATTCCCTATTATGAATCAATTGCGTACAGATTTAACTCATGAAACATACTTTGAATTACTTAAAGAAATGCAGAAAGATGGATATACATTGATCGGTCTATATATCAATGGGAAACTTGTATCGTTGGCAGGGTTAAGTTGGAGAGTTAATTTTTATAATAAACGCCATATTTTCATCTATGATTTAATAACAGATGAAGCACACCGGTCTTTTGGATACGGCGAAATGTTACTAACGTTTATACATAATTGGGCAAAAGAAAATGGTGCTGAGTATGTAACATTAGAATCTGGGCTTCAGCGAGTTAACGCTCACCGTTTTTATGAAGAAAAGTTAGACTATGATAAATGGTGTTATTCTTTTAGAAAGTCATTGTAGTCATCATTCAGGGTTAATTTGAAGTTAATTGCTCGTTAACTATTTATCATCCTTCATTAAAAATAAGAGGTGTATCAGTATGAATGACAAAAAAGATGTCTTAGACTATGGCCCTTTCTTTCATGGTACGAAAGCAGATCTAAAAATTGGTGACCTTTTAGAACCGCAACACTTATCAAATTACCAAGACAAAAAATCTAACTATATCTATTTCACTGCAACATTAGATGCTGCTAAATGGGGTGCTGAATTAGCCACATCTAATGCTAAAGAAAGAATTTACATTGTAGAACCATTAGGTGATTTTGAAAATGATCCGAACTTAACGGACAAAAGATTTCCTGGAAACCCAACTCGTTCTTATAGGTCTAAATCGCCTTTGAAAATAATAGCTGAATTAGGTTCATGGGAAAGACATTCCGATGAAGAAATCAATCATATGCTTTCATCTTTAAAAACGTTACGTGAACAAGGCAAAGCTGTAATTGATGATTAGAACGCGTAGATCGCAGGACAGTTCTTTTGTTTTTTCCATATTTGGAAACAAAAGAACTGCTCCCCATGTTTCACCCATTTAGCTTTTAATCAAGAATAAATTTATGTATAATGGAAATATAATTAAAGAGAAGCGTTGGAGCGCTTCTCTCTGCAACCTCTACCGTCAGGGTGGTGGTTGTCAATAAACTATTTTTTGTCTTGAGAACCACCCTTTAGCTTGCGACGGCGTAGGGTGGTTTTCTTGTTATCTAGTACGCTTTTTCGAAAGGTATGTGCAGAAATTTCCCGTACAATCCCTTTCAAAATTTCACGAATTATTTCAAGAAATGTTTCCATGATTATCACCTCCTTTCCTAACCAAGGAAAGAAGAGAGACAACCAACCACCCTCACAATATTCAGTTGCATTTTTATTTTATCATATGATTATTCTGAAAATACAAAAAATATATAGTGTTTCAGTAGAACGCAGGGACGGTTCGGGACTCTATAAAATTTCAGATTATCAGACCATTATCCGTGAACTTTCTGCATCATATAGCGGCGAATGCTCCTACAAACGAAATCGTTACAGCTCAAGACATGGGAGAATATTATATTATCCATCCGGTAAGTATGTAGACCCTATGTATTTTGAGCAGCAATAATAAAGAGTGTTGGCACAAGCTATGCCAACACTCTTTTTAGTTACTAACTTTATTTTTCACGTAGATCGCGGGACAGTTCTTTCCCTTTCCGGGACAGCAAACCTGTCCCCCTGTCCCATTACATGACATGCCACAAAATGATTGTCACCAATTTTTTCAAGCCTTTGCTCCGTTTGACTACAAGCTGAGGTGGCTTCTGGGCAACGGGTATGAAATGGGCACCCACTTGGCGGGTTGATCGGACTTGGTACTTCTCCTTTTAGAATGATTCGGTCCCGCTTGTGATAAATAGAAGGAACCGCTGATAATATCGATTTGGTATACGGATGTGTTGGGTTATTAAATATGGACTCTTTATCGCCGACCTCTACGATTTTCCCTAGATACATTACAATGATTCGATTACAAAAGTGACGAACTACACCTAAATCATGCGAGATAAAGAGGTAAGTGAGCTGGTATTCTTTTTGTAATTTTTTCAATAGATTTAGAATCTGAGCCTGAATCGAGACATCAAGTGCTGAAACGGGTTCATCGCAAATGATAAATTTTGGCCGAACCGCTAATGCCCGTGCGATCCCGATCCTTTGCCTTTGCCCACCACTAAATTCATGTGGATAACGGTTTAAGTGATGTGTGTCGAGCCCAACTTCTTTTATTGTTTTTCGAATGATTTCTTTTCTTTCCTTTGAAGAATAGTCGGTTAGGTTTACCAATGGCTCTTCTATAATTTTTTCAACCGTTTTCCTTGGATTTAAGGAGGAATACGGATCTTGAAAGATAAACTGTAGGTTCTTTCTAACCTCACGCATTTGCAAATTCGATAGAGAGTTCAAGTCCGTATTATCGTAAAAAATATGTCCACTAGTGGAATCTATTAACCTCAACAGCGTTTTAGCTAAGGTAGATTTTCCACAACCAGATTCTCCAACCACCCCGATGGTTTCACCTGGGAATACTTCAAACGAAACATCATCGACTGCCCGTACATATTTTTTCGCTTTATTAAAAAATCCAGATTTAACAGGATAATACTTCTTTAAGTTTTCGACCTTGAGTAGCGGTTCTGCATTAACCATACACCTTTGACTCCTCTCGCTCCCAAATATCGCTGTACTTTAAGCATCGAACTTGATGACCTTCCCTTACTTCTTCTAATACTGGTTTCATTTCTTTACAAATTTCCTTGGCATAGCTACAACGAGTTGAAAAGCGGCACCCCTTTGGCATTTCTGAATAATGTGGAAGAATACCTGGTATGGCTTCTAATTCTTCAATATCTTGGTAGACATCCGGGACTGATTTGATGAGCCCCTCTGTATAAGGATGAAGGGGATTTGCAAAAATTTCAGCAGCAGAGGTTTTCTCTACAATTTCACCTGCATACATTACCATCACATCATCTGCTACTTCAGATACAACCCCTAAATCATGGGTGATAAAAATAATAGACATGCCCCTTTGTTGCTTCATGTCTTTGATCAGGTCTAAAATTTGAGCCTGAATCGTAACATCTAATGCCGTTGTTGGCTCATCTGCAATTAAAAGTTCCGGATCACAGGCCAAGGCAATCGCAATCATTACCCTCTGCCGCATTCCTCCACTCAATTGGTGAGGATATTCCTTTACCCGCTGCTCCGGTTCTGGAATTCCAACAAGCTTGAGCATTTCAACAGCTTGCTTCATCGCCTGCTTTTTGCTTAGACGTTTATGACCTTCCAAGACTTCACAAATTTGATTACCGATTGTATATACCGGATTAAGAGAAGTCATTGGCTCCTGGAAAATCATGGCGATGTCATTTCCTCTAATTTTCCGCATTTCTTTCTCAGGTAGCGCCACTAGGTTCTTCCCTTTATATAAAATTTCCCCGTCTTCAATTTCACCCGGAGGATTTGGAATAAGCCGCATGATAGAAAGAGAGGTCACACTCTTTCCACACCCTGACTCACCTACAATTCCTAGGGTTTTCCCCTTATCTAATGAAAAAGAAATCCCGCTTACCGTTTGCACGGGTCCATCCTCAGTATTAAATCTTATTTTTAAATTATGAACACTTAATATTTTTTCTTCTGACATGAAACAACACCCTTTTTACTTTGACATGATATAGTCGTATGCGATTTTACTCACTCGAGCAATAGCCTCTTCTCCATCTACCACTTTTTCAAGGTTTTTCGTAAAACAGGTAATAACAAACGGCCTATCTGCAAAGACGATTCCAGAATCCGCCCTTACTCCTTCTACTCCACCAGGCTTATTGGCAACGACCACATGCTTCGGCAAGTATTTATGAATTTGATTACGGTAAAGCTGGCGTTTCATAATCCCAATAATGCCATCTGAGGCCTCGCGGTTGATTACTCTTCCATGGTACAAATCCGAAACTAAGCTTGTCACACAACGAGGAGTCGCTACATTGTTATCCTTTTGGTCACTATCATATTTTCCGTTCAGATTATATTCGGAGTGCCCTCTTCTTCGTTCAAATTCTGCTAAAATTTCTGGCCAGGCTTTATCTGATAAATCTTCTTGATCCAAACCTACTAAACTAAATAAAATTTCCTTAGCGGTTATTACAACGTTGATCTCGTCATATCCAAATTCTTGTAAGGTCTTATTGATATTGTGAATTCCAAGTTTGTCGAAAAGCATATCCGTCGCTGTATTATCACTAATCTGGATCATGACGGTCGCCAAGTCCTTTACGGTTGGATTCAAACCAGGCTGCCAATCTTTCAAAACTCCACCTCCAGGGGCTTGGAATTCTGAATGGATGGTTAGACGATCATCTAAACTCAGCTTGCCTTCCTGAACTTGCTTAAACAATTCTACGAGAATAAAAATCTTAAACGTGCTTGCAGTCGGGAACCACTCACTTGAATTCACATGAATTTCTTCCCCATCTACTAAATCTTTGATGGCAACTCCTAAGGTACCGTTTAATCCACTGACGACCTTCTCGATTTCATTTTTCACGTCAATAATACCCTTTGTTTCCACTTGGACATCCCTCTTTCCTTAATATTCCTATATTTCAATCATGACGTTCCTTTTAATCTTGGATCTAAAACGTCTCTTAATACGTTCCCTAGTAAATTGAAGCCTAGTACTGTTAGTAAAATTGCAATACCTGGGAAGTTAACAATCCAAACGGCATTCGTCATATAAATCCGAGCACTCACTAACATGGCTCCCCATTCTGGACTAGGAGGCTGGGCACCAAGACCAAGAAAGCTTAATCCAGCTGCCATCAATACAGCAGAAGGAAATTGGAGAGTAATTAAAACGATAATAGATGACGTAATATTGGGAACAATATGCGAAAAAATAATCTTGGTATTTAACGATCCTGATGCTTTGGCTGCCATTATAAAATCCTGTTCCCTAATCGAGATGGTGGTTCCCCGAACAACCCTCGCAAAAATAGGAATTCCACGTATCCCGACCGCAATCATTGCGTTCGTTAAGCTTGGTCCAAGAATCGCAATAATGGCTAGAGCCATGATAAAGCTTGGAAAAGCGAGAACCACATCCAATACTGCCGTTAGGGCAATATCAAGTTTCCCTCTAAAGTACCCAGCTAGTAATCCTAGTAGACCGCCGACAATAAGAGAGATTCCTACACTAATGAGACCTACTTGTAAGGTGATACGAGCCCCATGAACGACTCGACTATAGACGTCTCTTCCGAATTCATCGGTTCCAAACCAATGTTCAGAGGAAGGAGGCTGAAGTCGGTCCATAATTTGTTGTTCCTCCGGATCATGCGTACTTATGGCTTCTGGAAATAGAGCCATAACGAGCAAAACCAAAATAATAAACCCACCAATTTTCGCGGAAGGATTTCTCCATATTCGCCTTGTGGTTTTCCAAAAGTCAGATTTAAAGAATCTCTCCTTCACTGTCTTTTCCTTGGGAAGGACAACCGTCAATTCTTCTGATTTACGTTTTGTTAACTCGACATTACTCATAGGAAACCCTCGCATCTACTAAACTGTATAAAATATCAATCAACAAGTTTACTAATACATAAGTGGCAGCTACTACCAAAATAATTCCCTGAACTAATGGAAAATCCCGTGTACCTAATGCTTGAACGGCAAGCTGACCTAATCCATGCCAAGCAAAGACATTTTCAATAATGAAAGCTCCACCAAGCAAGAATCCAAATTGAAGTCCGACGACAGTGATAACTGGGATTAGCGCATTTTTCAAGGCGTGTTTGATGACTACCTTTCTTTCCTTCATTCCTTTGGATCGGGCCGTTCGAATATAGTCCTGTTGAAATACCTCTAGTAGAGAGGAGCGAACCATCCTCATGATAATCCCTGCTGAAATCAGCCCCATTGTTAAGGCTGGTAAGACGAGGTGAGCCCAGGATTCGCTCCCCATAACAGGCAGTAATTTCAAGTTCACAGCGAAAAGATACATAAGTAAAAGTCCTAACCAAAAGGAAGGCATGGATACGCCTAGTAGGGCTACAATGGTGCTAAGTGTATCGATGATAGAATCCTTTTTCATAGCTGAGATAATTCCCAGACCCACGCCTATAAAAATGGCAATTAAAAGACTCGCAACCGCTAATATCAAGGTGTTACTATACCGTTCTGAAATTTCTTCAATCACAGGCCTTCCTGTCCGAATAGAAGTACCTAGATCTCCTTGAACAACATTACTGATATAGCGGATATATTGAACATGTAACGGCTGGTCGAGTCCTAATTGGGCACGAAGATTTTCAACGGTTTCTTCATCAGGAACCTGCCCTGCAAACATGGCTTCAACAGGGTCACCTGGAATGGCAGCCTGCATTAAAAAAACAAGGATACTAACAGCAAGTAATATGGGAATAAGCATGGCTACCTTTTTTAAGATATACATTTTCATGATACACACCTCTTTTCCTTTCCTAATTCTTCGAACTTCGAAGTTTTTGTTTAAAAAACAACCCTCGATATAGAACATCTACCTGATATTCTAAAGTAGTGATCTATATCGAAGGATTTTATTTGTGACATGCTATTCGCGTTCTACAATCGTCCAAATTGGATAGCCTAAGGAATCCCATTTATAATTTTTAACTTCTTTGCGAACAATGTCTGTTACATATTCAGTTAAAATCGGTACAATGGCATGGTCTTCTAAAATCATTTGTTGTACTTGTTCGATAAATTCAACCCGCTTTTCCACATCCATCTCTTTGTTGGCAAGCTGGATGACTTCATCAATCTCATCATTTTCATACAATTTTACAAAGCCACCATCTTCAAAAACGAAGGATAGAAGAACTGGATCTGGCCAATTCCAACGTTGCAAATGCATGTGATGCTTGGCTTCTAATTGAGTAGGACGATACGCACTACCTTCTATCACCTGAATCTCTACATCAATTCCAACTTGACCTAATTGATATTGAATAATCTGGGCCGCTCTTGTTTGTTTCGGATCGTTGGACGTTAACATCGTAATACTAAATGGCTCTCCATCCTTTTCGTAAATCCCTTCTGAATTTACAGCCCATCCATTACTTTCTAGGATTTCCTTTGTTTTATCAGGGTCATAGGATGGCCCGTACTCTTCACCGATTTCAGGCGAATGTCCTAATACACCTGTTCCGATAGGGTTTTTGTTGACCTTTGCGTAGCCTGACCATGCACCTGTTACAATTTCCTCACTGTTAATCGCATAGCCTAAAGCTGAACGGATTTCGTTGCTATCAAATGGTGGAATTAACGTATTAAATTCAATACTGAAATAATTCGTAGCATCTTCCCATTGGATGATTTGGAAATTATCATTCGCTTTAATAGAGTTTGCCAATTCAACAGGTGCCTGGGATATTTGAATTTCGCCTGTTTCTAAGGCAGCCATTCTTGATCCCTCTTCTGGAACGACTTTAAAGACGATTTCATCTAATTTAGCTGTACCGTCTAAGTCGTAATCCGCTCTTCCCCAATCGTAATCGGGATTTTTGACCAGATGAATTTCAGAACCAGAATTCCATTGTTTAAACATAAAGGGGCCGGATCCAATTGGTTCGCGTCCAAAGTCATCCCCTTTCCCACCTAAGTCAGGCGGAACAATCCCCGTATAGCCGCTATACAAGTTAATGAAGAATGGAGCAAAAGATGTGGAGAATGTAAATCTCACCTTGTAATCATCTACAACTTCTATTTTTTCCAGCGGTCCAGTCATCATAGATCCTGTTGGTGAAGCTGTATCCGGATCAATCATTCTTTCAAACGAATATTTAACAGCGTTGGCATCTAATGGTTCACCGTTATGGAACTTGATGCCTTCTTTGATTTTAAATTCGATGACTTTCCCATCGTCCTTAATATCCCATGATTCTGCCACCCAAGGTTGAGGGTTTTTATTCTCATCGATATAAACAAGACGGTCAAAAATATTTCTGAAAATCATGTGAGATGTAAGTTGATTTGTCTTATGTGGATCAAGTGTCTCTGCATCCTCAACTAATGCGACAACAACGGATTGTGTATCTGTAGACGTTTGATCTGAAGGCTTATTCTCGCTGTTCGTATCTTCTGGTTTCGCTTCTGATGTGGGTCCTGATGGGCTACATCCAACCATGATAAGCATCCAAACGACAAGTGAAAAGAGAAGCTTTCTACTTTTTGATTTCAACTTTCATCACCCTTCCTTTTTTATAGATCTACTTTATAGTGATTGATTTTTTCCTGATCGACCTCAACACCTAACCCTGGTCCATCTGGAACGTAAGTAAATCCTTTTTCAATTCGAACTGGCTCTTGTAATACATCGTCACTATATAAAGTTGGACCCTTGATATCGGATGGGTACTCTAAGTATTTGACGGCTGCAGCAAAGTGCGCCCCCGCAGCAGTTCCAACCCCTGCTTCAATCATACTTCCAATACTTAAGGGAATACCTGCGGCCTCTGCCATCCCTGCAATTTTCAAGGAAGGATATAGGCCACCTGGCTTCATGATTTTAATATTGAAAATATCAGCAGCCTTATGTTTGATTAACTGAACCGCATCATGAATGGTATACAAACTTTCATCCGCTAGTATTGGTGTTCTTAATAATCGGCAAAGCTCTGCCATTCCGTCCAAATCCCACTTGGGAACAGGCTGTTCGATGAGGAGTAAATTGTATTCTTCCATTCTTGATAAGGCATGGATAGCCTGCTCTAATCGGTACCCCTGATTCGCATCTACACGAATAGGAATATCAGGTAACCTCTCACGAATCGCCCCCACTGTTTTCACATCATGATCAGGGTCGATTCCAATTTTGATTTTGATGGATTGAAAGCCTTCTTCAGCATATTTATGAGCTTCCTCAACAGCATGGTCTATGGATTTGATTCCAATGGATTGACCAATTGCTACTTTATCTCGGTACTTGCCACCAAGTAAGGTATACACAGGGACACCCAATGCTTTTCCGCTAATGTCATAACAAGCAAAATCGATAGCAGCCTTCGCAAAGTTATTTCCTTTAATCACTTTCATTTGTTCATGAATTTGTGCTAGATTCATAGGATCCTGCCCAATGAGGAGTGGGGCCAAATACTTATCAATGATAAATTTGACGGATTCCATGGTTTCTTCTGCGTATTGTGGAATTGGCGCTGCTTCTCCCCACCCATAAATACCCTGGTCTGTCGTGATCTTGACATACACGCGATCAGCCCGGTTATACTTCCCTCCAGATATGTTTAAATCAGTATTTAAGGGAAGCGAAATACAAGTCGCTTCAATTTGAACGATTTTCATTTTATTACTCCTCTCTTTCTTTAAATTGCATGATGACGGTTTCTTGAATGGTTTGATGATGAAGGTCCATGGCTTCTGCGGCTTCTTGAGGTGAACGATTTTTAATAGCTTCGTAGATGGCTTTGTGGTCTCTTAAGAAGTTTTTGGATACATTCCTTTGATAGTTAAGAACACTTTCTTTATCTAATATAAAGTTAAAAAGTGTCCCTACAATCTCTTTTAAAAAGCGGTTTTGTGAGGCTTCCCAAATAGTTTGGTGAAATTCAAGGTTTTCCTTTTTCGGCCGTTCCCCCCTCTCAAGTTTCAACTTCATCACTTCGATAATGGATTCTAGCTGTTCAATTTGTTCTTTACTTGCCCGTAACGCAGCCAGTGTGACAATATCCTTCTCCAGAATTTTCCTTGCCTCCACTAGCTCCATGTACCAGTTGATGTCTGAATAGTCGGTATAAAACTGGCTCAACACGGTGTTATTTAGTGGATCACGAACAAATGACCCTTCCCCTGTCCTTAACTCGATAAATCCTAATACCTCTAAAACTCGTAATGCTTCTCGAATAGATGCTCTACTTACTTGAAGTCTTTCGCTAAGCTCTCTCTCAGTAGGTAGCTGAGTTCCAGGTGTTAAATTTTCCTCTCGTATGTATTTTAAAATTCGTTTTGCAATTACCTCGAACATCCTTTCCTTGTTTAAAGGTGTTAATGCCACAAACTTCTCCCCTTTGTCCCTGTCGCTGGTCTGACCAGCAAACTTGTATATTTAATTGAATATTGTATCAATTCAAATTATTAAGTCAATAGAAAAATAGAAAAAATAAATAAAAATTAGATTCTTAGTATTTTTATACAACTAAAGGCATATATTACGGATTTTCCATGTTCTAAAACTAGTTCAAAGGTATGTAGTGAAGCCGACAGAGTTATTCCTATGATTTCCTGCTCGGACATCAAGACGGGTCAAAAAAGGGTGAAAATGATGGAAGTTAAGCTGTATATAGCAAAAGTGATAGGGAGAAGATTGAGGTCCAAGAGACTGGAGCTGGATTTAATTTAAAAAACGCGGAAAAACAGGGACGGTTCTTTCGTTTCTTTTTAAATTTGAAAACGAGAGAACCGTCCCTATGTGTACTCTATTATTCTTATTTTCTATCAATGCTCCACGACTTTCGGGGTGTCACTGTGACCAGAAGTTCTTTTGTTAAGCTTTTTCAACCATTTCATAAACATTATGAACGGTCACATAAGCGTTTTGATCAATATCCTTGATGATATTTTTGATTTGGACGAGTTCATGTTTATTGATGACGATGTAGAGAACTTCTTTGTGTGTACCTGAGTATCCTCTTCGACCTTCTAAAACCGTAATACCTTTTGATAATTTACTGCTTATGGTATTTAAAACACTTTCAGGTGAGTTTGAGACAATAAGGACGGCTATTCTTTCATCTAGGCCTTCTGTTATGAAGTCAATCACTTTTGCTCCAATATAGACAACGATTAGGGTATACAACGCCTTATTTAAACCAATGATAAAGACAGATCCTGAAACTACTATTAAGTCAATCACAAGGATTCCTTTGCCAATACTCCAACCCCATAATTGATTGGCCAATCGCGCGAGAATCGTCGTACCTCCAGAGGTCCCACCAGCTCGGAAGATAAAGCCTAGACCTCCTCCTACAAGTAAACCTGCAAAAATAGCTGCCAATAACGTATCCTCTGTTATTTGCTTTCCTGTTTCCTCCGTTATATATAAAAAGAGCGAACTGGATGCAATGGTTATAAGGGTATAAATAATGGTTCTTTTATTGAAAAACTTAAACCCTATTCCTAATAGAGAAATATTCAACACAAAATTGACAACACCCGGTGACCAGCCAAACACATAGTGCACAATAACTGTCAGGCCGATAATTCCACCTTCGGATAGTAGGTTTGGAATCGTAAAATAGTTAATACCGACTGCAAAAATAAAAGCCCCGAATAAAATGAGGCCAATATCTTGAACCCACTTTTTCATAGTAGTTCCCTTCCCTGCTTTTGATTCTTAATAGTGAAACAGCCTTTTCTCAGAGAGAACCGAGAAAAGGCACGTATAGCTGTGAAAATCACCAATTTTTCCTTAATGGGAGAAAAATTGTTCTTTTCCTTTTAATATATGTTTTTCCATTAAGTCTCGAACTTCCTGAAACTTTTCTTCTCGAAGTAGAGCATTGATTTGTTTATGATCCTCAATTGAATCCCAAGCTCGGGATATGTCCCTGCCAAAACGTATCATTGCGGTTTGATAGAGCCGATCACTAATATTGTTCAAAGTTTTGACAAAAAACTCATTGTCAAACACTCGTAAAAATAACGCATGATACTCTAAATCTAGCTGGATAAACTTAAAGATATCGTTTTGACTTAAGTACTCTTCCTGTTCTTTGATTTTTTCATCTAAGAAAGCAAGATGTTCTTCTCTAAAAAAGGGTTCTACTCTCTCAAGGGCATACAATTCAATTGCAAGTCTCATATCCATAATATCATGGGTTTCCTTAACCGTTATCTCCTTTAAAAAGATACCTCGTTTAGGAGAAACTTCTAGAAAATCCTCATTGTGTAATCGTTGCAGTGCCTCCCGAATCGGAGTTCTACTCATCTGGAGGAGCTCAACCAGTTCATTTTCAGAAACAGTTGGCCCCTTGATCTCACCTTGGATAACCATATATTTAATTTTTTCATATGCAATGTCTTTTAAATACTGTCGTTGACTCAAATTTATCTCACCATTATTTCACTTTGTATAGTTCAGGTCTTCTATGAGTTAAACAAGGAACACTTTCTCTCGCTTGTTTCACTGTACTTGGGTCGATTTCAGCAACAATCACGCCTTCCCCTTCAGGAGCTCTCGCGATTACCGTTCCCCATGGATCAATAATCATACTGTTCCCATAGCAAGCTTTCCCAGGTGCATGGGAGCCAAATTGTCCAGCAGCAATGACATAGCATTGATTTTCAATCGCTCTCGCACGTTGAAGAACTTCCCAAGCAAGCATACCTGTGTATTGTGTAAAAGCAGCAGGGATACACAAAACATTACATCCATCTAACGCATATTCTCTATAAAGTTCAGGGAAACGCAAGTCATAACAAATACTCAATCCCGCTTTTCCAAATGGAAGTTCAACGGTTGCCGAAGACTCTCCTGCTTGGATCGTATTAGATTCTTTATAGGCTGGCATTCCATTGATCTCAATATCAAATAAATGCAGCTTGTTATATTTTGCAACAACGTCCCCTTCAGGACTTACTACAAAACCTGTATTATAGGCTTTTTCATCAGAATATTTTTCTAGTATACTACCAGCATGGATATAAACGCCATGTTTTTTCGCAAGTGAAGACAGTAATTGATACGTTTCACCGCCAGGAATTTCTTCAGCATTTTGAACCTTTTCTGTATCCGGCCCCATGAAATTAAAATACTCTGGTAAAGAGATAAAGATTGCTCCATCTTCAGCAGCTTTGGTAATAAAACGTTCTGCTTTTTGTAAGTTTTCTTGTTTATCAGCTTTTGTATTCATTTGAATCGCTGCAACTTTCATCAAAAACGCCTCCTTTAATCTACTACACTTTTTATTTAATTAAAATGGATGGTAACCACAGGGACAACTGAGGGAAGTATGTGATTAACAGTAATGCAATAAATAGTGGGATATAGAACGGAATAACAGCTGTTACAACCTTCTCAAACGATATCCTTCCAACTCGACTCATAACATAGAGTCCGAGACCTACAGGAGGAGTGATCATCCCGATTAGTAGGTTGAATGACATTAAAACTCCAAAATGTACACGGTCAATTCCTAAGCTATCCGTAATTGGTAGTAGGATTGGTAGCATGATTAGCTTGATTGGAATTCCTTCCATAATACTTCCTAAGAATAATAAAAGAATGTTGATAATAAATAACATGAAATATTTATTATCTGTTATTCCCAGTAGGAAGTCTGATAATAAGACTGGAAGCTGTTCAGCTGAAATGATCCATGCCATTGCAGTTCCCACACCGATTAAGAACATAATCAAGGCAGTGGAATTTAGGGAAGTTACGAAACCAGATTTCAAGGTTTCCCAGCTAAATTCTTTGTAAATGACTGAACAGAATAATGCGTATAATACTGCTATAACCCCTGCCTCTGTTGGGGTTACAACACCACCAAGCATCCCACCAAGGATTACTAATGGCGCAAGGAGAGCAAAGAATCCATCCTTGAATGTTTTCCAAAGTGCTTGAGGTTTAAATGGGTCTGCTTTCGGTACAACGATAGTCCCCCGTGACGCTCCAACGACAACATAGAATGATAAAGTTAAAGCAATAAGCATTCCTGGAATAATTCCTGCAATAAAGAGTTGTTCTACAGATACCTCTGCTAGATAGGCATATACGATAAATGGAACAGATGGAGGGATAATGGCCCCAATTACGGAGGATGCTAGTGTAAGAGCTGCGCTAAATGGTTTTTTATAACCTTTTTCCACCATCGCCCGTAGCTCAATGGCTCCAAGACCAGCCTGATCCCCAACAGCTGTTCCAGAAATACCAGAGAAAATAACACTGGCTAAAATGTTTACATGTGCTAATCCGCCCCTAATGTGTCCAATTAGGGCCGTACAAAAATCAAAAATTCTTTGGGTTATCCCTGTTGAGTTCATAAGGTTCCCAGCTAAAATAAACAATGGGATGGATAAAAGAGTGTATCCCTTAATTCCCTCAACTAGCATTAGGGAGAGTACTTCTGAAGTATATCCACCCATAATCAGCGCAATCAGAGTGGACAACGCCATCGCAAATGATACTGGAAAACTCATGAGCAGCAGGATTATGAAAATGACAAACATCGTAATTCCAATGACCATTTTTTAATCCTCCTCTCCAGCAAACATGTCGTATTGCCCTTTAATGGATAAAATGATTTGTTGGATAGACACTAAAACCATTAGAAAGAGCAACAATACAAGCGGCGCATAAAACCAGGCTGAAGATGCTCTCATGATGAGTGTTGTTCGATCCAAATGAGAAATAGTTAGCGTGAATGAGAAATACAACATCACTGCGGAAATCCCGAACAGCAAAAAGCTGTTCACGATTCCCACCATTTTAATGGCTCCCTCACTTAACTTTTTCACAAAGAAAGATATCATAATATCTTCTCGGTCTACTACGACTTTTCCAAATCCCAAAAAAGTAATCCAGCAGATCAAGATGGAAAAGAACTCCTGTGACCATACAAAGGAATAGTCAAAGAAATAGCGTGCCACAATTTCAAGTGTTAGTAGCACCAGTAAAGCAACCATACAGATAATGGCAACACCTAAATATACTTTTGAAATCAAATTTAATAATTTTTTCATTGTAAAAACATCCTATTTGCCAATAGATTTGATTTGATCGACATATCCTTTAGGTAGCTTTCCATCTTCTTCTAATTGATAGTGGAAGTCAGAGAATGCTTCAACCCACTCTGCTTTATCGATTTCAAAAACTTCAATGTTATGTTCTGTTTTCATAAGTTCCATATGTTCTTCTACTTCTTGCTTAGCCAATTCAGTTCCCTTCTCACCCGCTTCATTAGCCGCATCAATTAGAATTTGTTGATGCTCTTCAGACAAGCCAGAGAATACTTCTTCACTAATCGCAATAACAACATCCTGTGGATACTCATCGATGATTGTCATGTAAGGCGCAACCTCAGTAAACTTCATCGGCCATACTAATGATATGGGAGATGTAACAGCCTCAACTAGGTTTTGCTTTAGTCCTAAATACGTTTCAGTCCAAGCTACTACAGTTGGGTTTGCTCCAACAGAGCTATATGCTGCAGAATAAAATTCTGATTCAAATGAACGAAGCTTTAATCCTTGTAGATCTTCTACAGACTTGATTGGCTTCTTAGAAAGCATGACACGGTATGGTCCGCGAACAAAGTTACGCTCCGTATTTAGAATACGAATTCCGTTGTCAATTAATGTTTGTTGAATATCTTGACCCATTTCACCTGTGTTAAATTTTTGGTAGTGCTCGAAGTCATTGAAAAGGTATGGGATCGAACTAACCTCAACCCTAGAATCGAAATCAGCGAAGTAACCGATTCCTTCAGCGTACATGTCTTGAGAACCAAGAAGCATGTTATCTATTTGAGTTGTACCCTTACCTAATTGTTCAGCAGGATTAACCTTAACTTTTACTTCTCCGTTACTCTTTTCTTCTACAAGTTCAGCAAAATAGTTAAAAGCTTGACCTTCAGCTGTATCATCTGGCATTTTTGTTCCTAGTTTTAGTTCAATGACTTTACCTGAACCAGATCCGGAGCTCGAGCTAGAGCATGCAGCCAAAGCCGCTATAAGTAAAACCGAAAACAGTAATATTAGTAATTTTTTCATAAATCCTTCCCCCTTATTTTACTGTGTTAAAGTATTGCTCAATTAATGAATCCGCTTTCGAAAGACTGCTTAAAGTATGACCATCATCTAGTAATCTTTTAGTACGCGGTTCGTTATTTTCACTAGCTTCTGCTTTTTCAAGCACAGCTTGATAGTCTAAATCTTGGCCTAAAACAAGCACGCCGTTGTCATCCGCTACAATTAAATCCCCAGGATGAACCGTTACACCACCACATTGAACTGGTGTGTTGATTTCTCCACTTTGGCCTAATAGTTTCGTTGTGATTGGTGATAAACCTGTTGAAAATACAGGAATTCCAATTTCACGAATTGCTTGTATATCCGTATTTGGACCATCGATAATGATTCCAGCAAGTTTACGAGCTTTTGCTGCATAAGCGACCATTTCCCCTACACACGCATGCTTTTGATCTCCTGTACGGTCAATAATTAGTACATCCCCCGGTTCAGCTAAACTTACCGCTTTATGTACCATTGTAGAGTCGTTAACAGAAGTGCGGACAGTGAAAGCGGTTCCAACAATTTTCACGTTAACAAGCTGAGATTGAACTCTAGGGTCCATAAATCCGTAATGAAGATGGTGACCAATCGTTGCAGGTTCAACCTTCTCGAAGCGTTCTTTTAATACTGGTGTCAATTGATTGTTATTAACTCTGTCTAAAATTTTCATATTAACCTTCATCCCCTTTTTACCTTTGTATATATCTTGTATACAAGTTATATATTACAGCACTCGTTTTTTAAATTCAATGGTTTTTTTCTGAAAATTAAGTATATAGGTAAAATTCTGATGTTGGTAGGCTATATCGGAATGACAATTTTCGAACCATCATAAAAGTAGGAACTCGGGGAGGGTTCTTGCGTTTCTTTTTTGATAAGGGAACAAAAAAACTTTCCTGCGTTTCCAATAGGACAAGTTAATCATATTACTAGAAACGAGTTCATATTTATGAGTCAAGCCAACAAAATGAACTATTGGGGGTTAGTTTGTGTAAGGTTGTGATTCCATTTGAATTATTCTTTCTTGGTAGTCGCTTACGTTGCTAGTTTTATTTGTTCCAGCATTGGAAGTAGACTGTCTTCACTATATAGAATTAGAAATGTTACGGATATTGAACCGATTTTAGTACAATCTGTTCATACACTTTTTGATGGGAATAAAGAGACTTATACGTTGATTTGTGCCATTATCATCACCTTATCCGGACTGATTATCTCATTATTGGCCGTTCACGAAATCTTAAGAGAGTTGTCGCTTCGGAACTTCTTGGTTTCTTCTTTCCTTCTCATTATTCATTCTATTAACATCATCATTTGCGTTTACTTTCTTTTATTTTTTATTATTTTACTTATTTGTCTGGGTATCATAATTGGAATTACGTGGATTATTATTCGTACGAATGGTAGGGTCGGTTCTGTTCCAATGCGGGGAGGTTTTAGAAAGGGGCCTTATGTGAGAAGACATGCTAGAAGACCACGAAGGCGGTTCTAAAAAAGACGCGTTATAGGGATAAACGCGCCCGATTGTTTACTATCATTTTTTTCTATACACTGTCCATTATTGGACTATGGAAAGTGTAAGCTAACCACTAAATCTTGATTGAGGCATCAATGAACTCCCGAGGCCAGCCTGTCGTTACTTTCGCACTTAAAAGGGGTGGGGGGGGGGGCGCACTACTACCTCAAATCAACGCTAATTTTCGCGAGACCAAAAGTGGAGATTCAGCTTGACTAATCGTTGATATTACAGCGATTCCGTCAGCCCCTGCTGCTAACACCTCTTGAGCATTTTCGGATGTGATTCCACCAATTCCAACCATTGGAATATCAATTTCTTCCTTAAGGAGCTCGTAAAATATAGAGGGGCCTTTGACCTTCCTTGTGTCTTTTTTAGTCTTTGTTGGAAACATCGGTCCTACGCCAATGTAGTCAGCCCCTTGTTCAATAGCTCGCTTTGCTTCTACAACGTTATGAGCAGATATGCCAAGAATTTTGTCTCCTATTTTTTGGCGAACAGACCCAGCATCCTCATCTTCCTGACCAATGTGAACCCCGTCCGCATTGAGTGCAATCGCAAGTTCGACATCATCATTTACGATAAACGGAATATCGTAGCTCTTACAAATTTGTTGAAGTTTTTTTGCAAATTCGAACTTCTCTTCACCTGTAAAAGCACCGTTTCCCTTCTCCCGCAATTGAAACAAGGTGACGCCACCTTTAATGGAATCTGTCAGAACTTCTTCTGGATTCTTCATACAGTTAGTACTCCCCATAATAAAATATAGCTTCAAAAGTCTACGCATATTCTGTTGTGAAATCCTTGGCATTCGTTCACCGCCCATCGGTCATCATTGCTTTTTTCAATTGATAAGCCCAATGATTGGTTGGTCCATGCCCATTGCCAATACCTAGTTGATTTATAATCGCTGCCTCAATAAAGGACTTGGCCGTTTGTACAGCCTCTCTAATGTCATGCCCCTTTGCTAACTCAGCTGTTATCGCTGCTGCAAAAGTACAGCCAGTACCGTGCGTATGCTTCGTTTCGACTCGTTTGCTTACGAACTGAGTGTACTCTTCCCCATCATATAAAAGGTCCATTGATTCATTCTCTTCACCATGTCCACCTTTGATGATGACAAACTTAGCACCTAAATCCTTTATTTGCTTTGCGGCTTTTTTTCGATCCTCAAGATTGTCAATCTTTAAACCAGTTAATGTCTCCGCCTCTGGAATGTTTGGTGTTACAACGGTAGCCAGTGGGATTAAATAGGTGATGAGCGCACTGATTGCTTCAGTTTTCAGAAGTGGCGCACCTCCTTTAGCAATCATAACTGGGTCTACCACAAGGTTAGCAATCTCAAATTTCTGTATCTGTTCAGCCACAGCTTTTATCAATTCAGAGCTAAACAACATACCTGTTTTTACGGCATCGGTACCCATATCATCACCAATCGATTGTATTTGCTCTCTTACTGCTTCGACCGTTAGTGGGTACACACCTTGAACACCTAGTGTATTCTGTGCAGTCACTGCTGTTATGGCAGACATTCCATAAACACCTAGTTCTTGAAATGTTTTTAAGTCAGCCTGAATTCCTGCACCTCCTCCACTATCAGAGCCTGCTATGGTTAAAGCTTTAAAGACCTTCTCCATTGTTTTCACCTCTCCTATTTATATCTTTTCAATTGAAGCATTTTTTTCAACTTGTTCTGTTGTTACTTTTGATAATTGATTTATAAATTCAACTTGAAAACTAGCAGGTCCTTCGTTTGTTGTTTTCTCTGCTGCTATATTCGCCGCTACCCCATAGGTAACAAGAGCTGCTGCTCCAGCTAGCAGTACCTCCCTTTCAACTGCAATAAAAGCGCCGATTACAGAAGACAGAAGGCAACCCGTTCCTGTCACCTTGGTTAAAATACGATGTCCATTTCTTATGAGAAATGACTGTTCTCCGTTTGTGATGATATCTTCTTCCCCCGTAACGATAACGACGCCCCCCCATTTCTCTGCCGCTTTTTTCGCAAGGGCCATGATATCGCCATTTCCTTTACCTGCATCGACACCTCGAATACTCCAGTGCTCCCCTAAAAGATTGGCTATTTCTGCAGCATTTCCTCTTATAGCCGATAACCGGACCTCCTTGGCGATTTTTTTAGCAGCTTCCGTTCGAAATCTTGTAGCTCCAACTCCGACAGGATCTAATACAACCGGAACACCATTGGCGTTTGCTGATCTACCGGCTAGGATCATCGACTCGATTTTCTCTTGATTCAATGTCCCCATATTTAAAACGAGTGCATCTGCCATTCTGGCTATATCGGCTACTTCCTCCTTTGCTAGAGCCATAACGGGTGAGGCACCTAAGGCAAGCAAGCCATTTGCAGTAAAATTCATCACAACATCATTGGTTATATTATGGATAAGAGGATTGGATTGCCTAACCCGATCCAGCAAAGTAATGATATCATTCCGATTCATTTCTCGATTCCTTTCCTATTAAACTTATAATAATTTATCGCATCACAAGACCACCATCGACGAAAAGTGTCTGCCCTGTTACAAATCCACTCCAGTCAGATGCCAAAAACAAGACAGGGCCAGCTATGTCATCCGGTGACGCAATCCTTCTTAGTGGTGTTTGTGAGATAATCAGTTCTTTCAAATCTTCTTTCGTTTCACTACTTGAAGAAGTTGGATAAACTAAGCCTGGGGCTACACAATTGACTCTCACGCCAAATGGTCCAAGCTCAGTCGCTAAGTTTCGACTGTAGCCCACTAATGCGGACTTTGCTGTTGTGTACTCGTGATAAGCCACAAGAGGACGCTCTATTAAATTGGTAACAATATGAATAATACTTCCCTCACATTGCTTTTTCATAATTGGAATGACAGCGTTGTTCACAAGGTAGGCTGAGCGGAGAGCACCTTCCAATTGATCCTGGTAATCCTCCCAACTTACCTGCCATGCAAATTTTCGTTTTTCAGGATTAAATACATATGGCCTAAAGGCATTGTTTACGACAATATCAATAGTCCCTGCTTCTAGAGTAACCTCTTTTACCATGTCACAGACTGCCACTTCTGATGTAACATCTGCTTGAATAGCCCATGCATCACCGCCCAGCTCAACGCAAGAAGAGACGATGCTTTCAGCAGCTTTATGATTTTGTTTATAGTTCACAATGACCGTTGCCCCTTCTTGTGCAAACGCCTTGGCAATGGATGCACCTATTCCTCGACTAGCCCCAGTAACGAGAACGACTTTTTTTTCAAACTTTCGCATAGGACCCCCTCTTACTTTTCTTGGTTTAAACTTTCGGAAACAACACTAGATAGGTCTAGCTCATTTTCAATCAAACCTAACTTCTTATAAGCATCGGCCCCTTGTTGAAGCAATTCCACGTTAATAGTTCCTAAACCATCCACTTTTGTTTCTTCTGACATACTTGCAAGGTTTCTTAATTTTATGATTTCTAAGTTGTGTGCTTCATCCTTACCATCAATTGCATACTCCACAGCCAGTGCTGCTGCTTCCTCAGGCTGATCAATCATCCATTCAGCACTGTTTCGATACGCTTCTAAAAAGTCTGAGAGTAATTGTTTTTTAGTTTGAAACGTTTCCTCGGTCACAACGAATACATCACTCGGAATATTCAAGTAATCTTTTACTTCCATTACATTTACTTGGCCAAGTCCTTTTTCCTTGGCCGTAACGAGACCTGTATCGGTCGCTGCTGTAGCATCGACTTGACCTTGAATTAAAGGGGCGAAATTCAGCAATCCTGTTTCAACAATCTTGACATCTTTCTCTGAAAGACCAGCCTGATGTAAAAGCAAGAGTAAGTTTTGCCTCGTCCCACTGGAAAGACTATATACACCAATTGTTTTCCCTTTTAAGTCCTCTGGTTTTGTTATATTTTTTTCTTTTAAGGAAACGACATTAAACACATTTTGGGGGTAGATGTTATAAATCACTCTAAGCTTCTCCCCTTGATTTAAAGCAAAAAAGAGAGAGCCTGGATCTGTAAAAGCGATGTCTGCTTGACCAGAAAGGATATTTCTAATCGCATCGCCTCCACCAGCACCCGGAATAAATTCCAGCTTTAAACCTTTGTCCTTAAAAAACCCCTTCTCTTCATCTATCAATAAATTCGTTTGTTCCGTTATTGGCTGACTCCAGCTGGCTACACGAATCCTCTTAGCTTCTTCCTCCGTTTTAATATCAGTTTTCGCAGTGCAACCAGAAACCCATAAAAGAATAGCTATTAAAGCAGTATGTAATAGCCTTTTTTTCATTTGTTTTTCTCCTTTAAATATGGTTTTAAAAGTTTCCTCTCTATTAAACTTATGGATTGATATAGAATGGTTCCAATAAGCGTTAAAAGGATTAGTATAGAAAACATAAGCGGAGTATCCATCATTCCCTGTGAAGCAACAATAAGAGCACCTAAGCCTTTGCTCCCACCAAGGAATTCCCCAACAACAGCTCCTACTACCGCAAGCACTGTAGCCACTCGAAATCCAGCCATAATCCCCGGTAAACCAGCTGGTATCTTTAGTTTAAATAGCATTTGGAATCTAGTTGCACCTAAAACACGAAACAACTCCTGTTTCTTTGGATCGACATATTGGATGGCTGTTATTGTATTTTCTAGTAGTGGAAAGAAGCAAATTAATGCTGTAATTACGACCTTTGATGTCATTCCAAATCCGAACCATATAATGAACAATGGTGCTAACGCCACTTTCGGTACCGCTTGACTAGCAATAACATAGGGAAGTAATAATTTTCTAAGAAACGAGATCTCACCTAAGAGAATACCAGTGAGTAAGCCTAATAAGCTTCCTAGTAATAACCCTAGTAAAATTTCGGCTGTTGTTTGTAAAATATGAGGAGTATAATATCCTGATTTCATTCCGTCCCATAAAGTAACTAGAATAACAGATGGAGTTGGTAACACCAGCTCGGACATACCTTTTGCTACTAGTTCCCACACCACCACAAGGAGTGCAAACAAGGCAATGGAGTAAAACGGCATTTTATTCATTAGAAGCCCTCCCACTGATTGCCTTACGAACTTGTAAGGTATATTCGATGAAACGAGAATCATATCGAACCTCATTTTTACGAGGTTTTTCCAAATTGATCTCAAACTCAGCAAGAATGTTCCCTTTATCCATGACAGTTACGTAATCGGATAAATAAACCGCCTCATGAATATCATGGGTGATAAACAGTACCGTTTTGTTTTCCTTTTGACAGAGCTTTAAGAGATCGTCCTGGAGTTCTTCTTTTGTAATGGCATCAAGGGCTGCAAATGGTTCGTCTAAAAATAACATAGAAGGATGATGGATAAGCGCCCTTGCAATTGCTACTCTACTTTGTTGACCACCAGACAAATCTAAAGGGTATTTATCGGCGAAATGAGATAGGCCACCCATGAGATGTAACAATTCTTCTGCATATTCTCGATCTTCTTTTCTAATCTTTCTTCTAAGAGAGAGGGGTAGCAGGATATTATCCATAACTGTCTTCCATTCTAGTAACGTCGGTGACTGAAACACATACCCGATTTTAGGTGAAGGTTTTAAGATTTTTTTTTGATCTAGAAAAACACTGCCTTGTTTAGGCTGAAGAAGACCAGATGCTAGCTTTAGAAGCGTCGTTTTTCCACAACCACTTTTCCCTAATAAACTATAAAACTGCCCCTTTTCTAGCTTCCAGTTCATTCCCTCAACTACCTGCTCGTTTGAATCGTATCCGTAGGAGACATCTTTTAATTCTAGAAAACTCATGGTTTACCTCCTAATCGATATAAGGGGCCAATCGTTCTGCTGCGTCCTCAGCACTCTGTTCAATATCAACCATCTTGATTAAGTCATTTAAGTTAAAGCGACCATCATGATGCCAGCCTGCTTCTGGGGACGTCATTTTCCCTAACGCTGTGATTCGAGTGACACCCACTTCGCCTAACACTTGAGCAAAGTGAAACAACTCTTTTGGATTGGTCGCGACTCCGACGGTTTGAAGGAAAGGCTTATACGGATTAAGCTGTGGAACAAGCTCTTCAATCCTGTCAAAAGCCATAACTCGAATATTTCGATTTAGACAAGTAGGGCTAAAGTTGCCGTCTTCCTCGTAAACGACTGACCATTGTTTTTTTTCGTTGCCGAGAATTTCTATGTCAGATCTAGATAATTGCCGAACCTGTTCACTATTACGCCAGCTTGCAACTGATGCAGCCTCCTCAATCGATAGCCTATGTCGTGGGAACCTTCTTTCAAAGCAATCCAACTCATGTGCAAGCAGTTTAGCAAATTCAATCGGTGAAACAGCCCCTCCATTTTGAACATAAAAGAGATGAGGGGAATAGCATCCCTGTTGGTCAAAGCGAATACTATCTAATGCCGCTTCATGTGCAGCCCCCCATGCTTTTTTAGAATCAAGACTAGAGCTTGTAATGACACCAAAGCTAATCTTGTGTCCAAACGGGAGAAAGCGAGTTGTAATGGGTATCCTATTTGCTATTGCTTCTAATGAATCATTACTGCCATATCCAATAACAACCTCTGATTGGTTAAAGATGAACCTTTCCCGTTCCTCATCTCCACCCTTCCACCAGACGACAGCAAAGCAATCCGCTAGCCTCGGCTCAACTTCGGCTACTAGTCTTGCAAACCAACCGGCAAACAGGGGTTCTGCGCTTGATACCTTTCCAATGTTTCCTGCTTTTACGAGCAATCCTGAGATAAAGCTCCATAGTGGAAGACCCGGGACATTTCCAGCCCAAATATGTGTAATGAGGTCAGGTCCAATCGCCTTTGAGAACCCCCGCTTTACTCTTGGTTGAAAATCGTCAAGCATTAGTGGATTGCCAAAGTCCTCTACTAAAAATCGCTGAAGCTCTGCCTTCCGAAACGACTTCAGATAGGATGTAAGCGAAAGCCGAATCATTTCATGATCAAAAGCGGTTATATAGGGAAGTAGCTCCTCTAACCTCTTTCTTTCATTGGAATTCCTATTCAGTAGCCGCTCAATCACACGATCGATAATGGACACGATTTCATTGACAGACATCGACTTTAACGTTGTAGCACTTGCTGTTTTCACTTTTTGAATCACTTTCTCCATCTGACGGTAATTTAGATGTGGCACCTCTACTTCTAACTTACCTAATTTGCCTTCGAACCTAAGAAATTTGGTGTCAAAATTCTCTTCTCCGATATTTGGGATATATCCAGCCATTTCTCTCATTGTGTCGTCCCCTGTGCTGTCCTGAGAAACTCTTCTACTGCTAGAGAGCAGCCTTTCGCTTCCGTTCCTTGTACTCTCCCCAATAGTTGAAAACCGTTTTCTTTTTCAATTCCAAGGTCTTCTGTCAAAATCGTAGTAACAGAATTAAAGTTTGCCAGGTCACAATGAACAAGTACTCCCCGTTCGCCTGGAGGTCCATCCTCTCCTGTTAATGGATGGATGACTCGAGTCCGTATCCATGGTGGACCTGTCTTCACAGATGGAACCTGTCCATTTCCATCATCATAAAACTGAGTACTTAGTTCCGTCATTCCGTACATGTTTATACAATTTTCACGAGGAACCCCCAAGCTTCTCGTGATTTGATCATAAAAATCATCTAAATCCATTTCCTTTGCTTGATTTTTGAATCCCCCAGTGTCCAAGACTCTACTTCCTAAAGGAAGGGTAAATGTTTTTCCCTCTTTTTCTAATTGTTCAAGCATATGTACCAAGCTATAACTTGCCCCCATTAGTGCATATGGTTTCTCTGTTCGTTCTGCCTTTTCCAGCTCATGAATTAAAAGATTCATATCAATCCTGTTATTCTTTAAAATATATTGGCTATCAGAAGTACCGAATTCCTGCTTTGCTAGTGATAGATAACGAGCTAATGATGAATTTGGCATCTCTTCTTCAGTGGGGAATAAGACACCCATTTTCACTTTCTCGATTCCCTTCATGAATCGACTTTTAAAATTTAATATCATCGAATAATCCCAAACATCCATTTTAGGATGAAAATGTTTTCCTCGGATCCCTTTGGTCGTTCCACTCGTCATAAATATTCTCTCTGCATGCAATGGATCTATACAGCTTAACGTTAATTCCTTAAAGGCGTTTATCGGAACTGCTGGAATGTCCCGCCACATTTTAACGGTCCTTGGTGTTTTTCCTTTTTGCAGGCAAAACCTTTGGTAAACAAGGTTGTTTGTGAACTGATAACGAAATAGGTGCATAGCAATCCGATTAAACTCATCATCAGTTTGAATGTCATTCCTCATAAAAGTTATGAGAAGGTCCATTATCTTATCCTGATCAGACATCCCTCTCCATCCTTTCATAGCTAATAGCTCTTTCTAAAAACTTTTTTGAATGGACCTTTCAAGTCCTTTATTCATCATTAACACACGTAAAACGATAATCCCGATCACTCCACCTACGAAAGAACTCACAATAAAGGAGGGGATAAAACCAAAGAGAGTCGCTTCCTTACCTAAGAAGAGTGTAGCGATAGGATAGCAAAAAACAGCCCCAATTAGCCCAGTTCCAACAACCTCGCCACCAGCAGCCAAATATACTTTCTTCGTTTTAATGAACAAAAGACTAGCCAGTAGTGCCCCAATCATACTGCCTGGAAAAGCAAAAAGCGTCCCTGTTCCCATCAGGTTTCTCAGTAATGAAATCGTAAACGCTTGAAGGACTGCATAAAAAGGTCCCAATATAACAGCTGACATGACATTTAGAATGTGTTGAATAGGAAAAGCCTTCACAATTCCAATGGGGATAAAGACTAGACTACTAGTTACCGTTCCAATCGCTACAAACATAGCCGTTAAAGTAAGCTTATAGGTTTTGCGCATAAAAAAATTCCTCCTATCATTTGCACTAGGAGGAACCTACCCAAATGTCATGATTGAATACTAGATATCATGCCAAATGAGAACACTTCCCTCCGCTGGTATTAACCAGATCAGGTAAAAAGGGTCAAAGACAATCGCAATCTTTTCTCAGCCGAGCCTATTCGGCACCCCTAGTGCATCAATTATTTTATTTTCCCTATAACTATAGCATACTTCATAAAAAACAGGAACATGAGGACGGTTCGAGGATTGAGTCAAGTTTTAGTGGGTGAAAAATTCACCTATAAAATTTAATAGGTTTTGTTATAGAAACTTCTCTCTATTCGTATGTGTTTGTAAGCGTTTTCCGTTGTTGTTAGTTTCCTGTTTTTTGATGTTTTGTTATTTTTAAAAACCGTAGCTAATTGCTTTTAATGCTTGGACAATTGGCTTTCCTGCTGGTTGTAAAAGATAAGGTAGGTTATTACGTGTGCTTTCATTTATCTTCTTTCTCGTTAAGCTTGAAGGTTGGCGTTTTTGGTACACTGGCTTATTCTGATCGCCATGATGTTTCATCCAAATTCCTAATGTTGATTTAATATCAAGGTTATCTCTTAGACCAATCAAGACATTGGTTACTGCCATGACACCCTTTTCACTCCACGCTCGACCATTCTTTAACCGTTTTGCGAAGGTATTCATCATCCCTTCTGCACTTCCCATTGGACGCATTCCCGTTGTTTCTATGTTTTTTGAAATCAACCATTTCCGATAATCTGTTAATGCTTGTTTATGCTTTGTCAGGAATTCTATCCAGTCAATCAGCTTTTCTTCCTTTTCCTCATCTTTTAAAGTACCTACAGCACTGTTTAGTTCAAGTAAAAACTGATCTGGGTCATAGCTTGCTAAGGCTTTTCGCATGGCTCGATATCTTTTATGGTCACGAAACAAACTCCTCAGTTCCTTTGCCACATGGAAACGGTCCAGACTGTAAAAGGCTCGCTTTCCAAAGTATTCCTGGCAGGCCGTAATCCAGGGTGCTCCATCTCCGTTAATGACCAGTAGAGTATCTAGAGGATCGTACTGATAGTTCTCTTCTAGGAAACTCTCAAATCCCTCCCAAAACGAACGGTTCTTATCTTTATGAACATAATGACGTTTTCCCTGAAGGGATACACTTTTCCCGTTAACAGCCCATTGTTCAAACACACCAGCTATTTTGATTTCTTTTCCACTTTGGTTAGAGCGTTGAAACTTAGTGAAAAGTCCATCAACTTCCACAAACAAGACTCGCCTAGAGGGTCTTTTCTCACTGATGGGAAGTACTTGAGATTCCAACATACGTTGTCGTAACGTTTCATGACTCATTANTTTTATGAACATAATGACGTTTTCCCTGAAGGGATACTCTTTTCCCGTTAACAGCCCATTGTTCAAACACACCAGCTATTTTGATTTCTTTTCCACTTTGGTTAGAGCGTTGAAACTTAGTGAAAAGTCCATCAACTTCCACAAACAAGACTCGCCTAGAGGGTCTTTTCTCACTGATGGGAAGTACTTGAGATTCCAACATACGTTGTCGTAACGTTTCATGACTCATTACTTTATACCCTAAGAATTGTTCCAAGGCATCTACTGCCTTCCGGTAGGAAGGTCCTTTAGCGGCTAATTCTAAGGCACTTTCCTCCACCAACGGACTAAATCCATTTGCTCCTTCAAACTGTAATGCTTGATCTAGTAGGAACACGTAGTTACCTGTATATGTATCTTTGTAATAAATCCTTTCGACTTCAATGAATCCAAAGAAAGTTTCCATTTGGAGAGAACGTTTGTCATGATAATAGAATCGCTTTTTATCCCTTGTTTCCGCTAGTTGTTTATCAAGTTCTTCAAGCGTTTGGGTGAACTCAAGACGAGCTTGTTCCTGTGCTCTTCTCCATGTGAAAATTTCTAGTTCTTTTAAGCTGAGTGAATTCATGTTATCCTTGGACATAAGAGGTTTCTCCTTTCGTATTGTGTCCGCAAACACTACTTTACAAAAAGAGAGCCTCTTTTTCTTTTATTTTGCTCAAAAATTCACTACCGCGCTTCGCTTGCTTGGCCCTCAATAAGGAATTGGAACGATAGAGCGTGTTCCAATTCCTTATTGAGGGCATTTATTTTAAAGTTGAGCAATACCCACATATATTTTACTCATACATGAAAGGCAAGAAGGAATTCGGAAGGAGGAAATAGACAATGAAAAAATTTGGTTTATTACTTTTAGGAGGTATCGCAGTACTCGTGCTACTTGGAACATTAGGTCCAATGATCGGGTTAGCGATTAGCGCAGTGATTCTTTATTACGCTGCTAAGGAATTTATGAAAGCAGAATCAACTGGTAAAAAGGTACTTTGGGCGATTATTGGTCTTATCGCTCTATCGGCAACACTTTCTAACGTGCCAGCTCTAGTTGGGATCGTAGCCATCGTTGTTCTATACATGGTGTATAAAAAATGGAACCAACAAAAAGAAGAAGAAATTACTGAAGTTGATGACCCATTCGTAAATTTTGAAAGAGAATGGTCAGAGCTTAAAAAGAATTACTAATAAGTGCTTGGCTAAACGAGGGTTCGGCAACCATCGGACCCATAAAAAAACCTAAAACAAAAAAGGAGAGAAACAAACATGGCAAACTTATTTAGTCGTTTAAAAAATTCATTAGAGGCAGATTTTCATGAAATGCTAGACAACAAGGAGCAAAAGAATCCAATTGCAGCTCTTAACCAATACCTTCGTCAATGTGAAAAAGAGGTGGAGAAGGTTCGCAAGCTTTTAGAACGTCAATATATGCTAAAAGATGAGTTTACAAAAGAGTACCAACAAGCATTAGATCTTGTAGAAAAACGTAGACACCAAGCTGACATTGCTGCAAAAGCAGGAGAAGAAGAACTTCATCAATTTGCAGTAGCAGAACTAAAAATGTATGAAGAGCGTGTTGAGCGATTAAAGGCTTCTCGTACTCAAGTGCTACAACAACTAGTAGAGCTAGAGCGCAAATATGAGGAAATGAAACACAAAGTAAAAGACATGCATATTCGCAGAATGGAGCTTATGGGCAGAGAAAACATGACGCGTGCTCAAATGAAAATGAACAAAATGCTTCAGTCTACAAACAGCTACTCTGAGCAGCCGTTCTCAAAATTTAGTGATATGGAAAACTACCTAGAAAGACTAGAGTACAAAATCAACTCAGATTACCACCGCAATACAATTGATGCAAGAATCATTTCACTAGAAAAAGAGCTGAAAAAAGAAGAATCTATTACAGCTAAATAGGTAAAACGTGGTATTCTAAGAGAAAAGCGGAAGCGCCTTGCCCAGCCCCGACAAGCACAAGACGAGCCGGCGAGAAGGTCCGCTGTTTGACCTTCTTGACGGATTGGCTTGTGACCTCGAAGGGCTAGGCGCTGGAGCTAGACAGTAATCTAAGTGGCAGAGTGTATCATTTGTTTAAAGAAAAGTGGCAATTACTAGTGATGTAATTGCCTCCTTGTACTTAATATTTTTTTACACAGAAAGGAGGAGAGACTCTTGAATTTGAAAGGGAAATCCGATTACATCAAATATGGCATCATTGCGCTTGTTATTTTATTGCTACTAGAGGTTTCTTTTTTTAATCCAGGGTTCATCTTCTCTGTAGCTATTTCTGTGTTCTGTATTTATTGGGGAAGAAAACGCTCGCACCGAACATCAGGAAAAATCATATTCTGGTTTGGGCTCATTAGTTTAGTGATTTCATTGATGAGTACATTTGCTTTTCAATTGTTATTGTTTGGACTCATATTATATTTAGTTATGCGTTATGCAAAAGCTAAACAACAGCCCATAGCTGTTAAACCGATCATTGATGATGACACGTTTACAAAGTCAGCCTTGCAAAAACAACCACTTTTCAAGAATGTTCTTTTCGGTAGACAAAGAACACCGGAAACCGTTTATGAATGGAATGATATCAACATCCAAGCGGGAATTGGAGACACCATCATCGACTTAACCAATACGGTTTTACCAAAAGGTGAGTCAGTAATCATGATTCGAAATATCGTGGGGAATGTTCAGGTGTATGTTCCTTATGATTTAGAGGTGCAAGCCAGCCATTCGGCTGTTGCGGGTACTTTTGATATTTTTGAGAACAGAGAAATGAGGGTTTTATCCGCCAATGTGATGTATCAAACTCCTGAATATGGTGCAGCTCCTCAGAAAATCAAAATCGTTACCTCCATGTTTATTGGAAACTTAGAGGTGAAACGATTATGAGTACGTTAATGCGCCATGTCATCATGAGTATAGGTCTAACCCTTGGTGTCGTAGTCATCATTATGGCTTCGATTTTTCTCTTTTTCCCTTTAGAAAATTGGTCTGACCTTTGGGAAAAAGAAATTTTAGATATGCCGTTTATTACTTTTATTCCTGGGATTTGTCTTTTACTTGGGATTATTGTGGGAATAGTCTCCGGTTTGTTTTGGAGAAATCAGCTAAAAAAAGTAGAAGACGGTCTATATTTATTAGAACAAGGTAAGCAAATTAGCTTGGATGAGCCTCATAAGGTTCCTGAACTAGACCCTATTTGGACCAGAATGGATAAAGTACAAAAGCAAATATTAGAGCAGACAAAGCTTTCACAAAAACTTGCAAATGAGAAAGCCGAGAACCAGGAAAAAGTGATTCAAGAAATGGTCTCTCAGGAGAGGCAACGATTAGCACGAGAACTTCATGACTCAGTCAGTCAACAGCTATTTGCTGCTTCAATGATGATGTCTGCGATTACAGAATCAAGACCTGATACAGAGGAGCGGGAAGCGAAGCAATTGAAAATGGTTGAAGATATGATTCAACAGTCCCAGATGGAAATGAGAGCATTATTACTACATTTGAGACCAGTTGCCTTGAAAGGGAAAACTATTCATGAAGGTATGGAAGAAATGCTCCAAGAACTTTCGCTTAAAGTACCAATGGAGGTTAAGTGGAAGCTTGAACCGCTCAGTCTAGATAAAGGTGTAGAAGACCACTTGTTCCGTATTTTTCAAGAATCAATCTCTAACACACTTCGACATTCTAAAGCCAAAACATTGGAAGTTTTATTTATTGAAAGAGACGACCTCATTATTTTACGAGTGGTAGATGATGGAGTTGGATTCGATATGAATACGAGTAAAACGGGTTCATACGGACTGCAAAATATGTATGAACGGGCAGTAGAGCTAGGTGGGTCGTGTAAAATTGTTAGTATACCTAATCAGGGAACAAGGCTAGAAGTGAGAATACCAAAGGTAACAGAAGAAGGGGATCGGGATGATTAAAGTATTATTTGTGGATGATCATGAAATGGTGAGAATTGGAGTCTCATCCTATTTGTCTGCACAACCTGATATTGAAGTTATTGGAGAAGCAGACAACGGGAAAACAGGGGTAGAATTAGCACTTGAACTAAGACCAGATATCATTTTAATGGATTTGGTTATGAAAGAAATGGACGGTATTGAGGCGACCCGACGAATTATCGAACAGTGGCCGGAAGCTAAAATTATTATTGTAACGAGCTTTTTGGACGACGATAAAGTGTACCCGGCATTGGAAGCGGGAGCCACTAGTTACCTCTTAAAGACGTCTAAAGCAAGTGAAATTGCAAAAGCAGTCCGCTCCACCTATGAGGGGCAAACAGTGCTTGAGCCTGAAGTCACAGGGAAAGTGATGTCTAAGATGAGGCAAGGACAAACAAGACATCCACATGAGGAATTAACGGAACGAGAAATGGAAATCCTGTTACTCATGACAGAAGGAAAAACAAACCAAGAAATAGCAGATGAACTTTTTATTGCGTTAAAAACAGCGAAAGTCCATGTTAGTAATATTCTAAGTAAATTAGATGTTCAGGACCGAACGCAAGCGGTTATTTATGCATTTAAACATTCCTTGGTAAAATAACATACTTTAGTGTGAAACGAATTCCGTTAGAGGGTTCGTTTTTTTGTGTTTAAGGCTAGATTTTGAGAAATTTAAGGTTAAAGAAGATAGTTTTTTTATTTTTCGATATAAATTAACCGGATTTTAATGAAATATAGATTTTTTACGTAGTTTAGGTGGGTGCATATTGAGTGGATGTGGGTTTCGGGGAGTCGTTAGTGCGGAAAATGGATTTTGAGTGCGAAAAGGTGAATTTGAGTGCAAAAAACTAATTTTGAGTGCGAATATCTTAGTTTAAGTGCAAATCTCGATTTGAGTGCGGAAAATGGATACTTTAGTGCGAGGAATGGGATTTAAGTGCGAAAATCTCCATTTTTAGTGCGGCCCCCACGCTAAAATCTAAACAACAAAAAACTAGCACCGACCCTCGCCCGATGCTAGTTACTTTACTATACGTTATAACCTTCTTGAACTAAATCCAGTTTCCCAGTAGAAGGGTTAATAACTAACCCATGTACAGGAACACTTTTGTCCATCAATGGATGATTTTTAATCATATCCACACTATTTCTTACACTTTCTTCAACGCTACTAAAACCTTGTAGCCATTCCTCAGCGGGAATCCCAGAATACTTCAGGGTCTGAAAGATTTCTTCCGTAATGCCTCGCTCTTTCATTTTAGCGATCGTTTCGTGACTTTTTACCGCTGCCATTCCACAATCATGATGTCCAATCACAAGTACCTCATGTGCCTGTAGCTCATAAAGGGCAATTAATATACTTCTCATGATACTTCCAAACGGATGATTGACCATCGCACCAGCGTTTTTAACAATTTTAACGTCACCATTTCTTAAATTCATGGATTTAGGTAAAAGTTCTGTTAACCTAGTGTCCATGCAAGTTAAAATCACCATTTTTTTGCTTGGAAACTTTGTGGTTTGATACTCTTCATATTTCTTTTCAGCTACGAATTTTTCATTGTAATCAAGAATTTCATGTAATAATGTCATGTTCATTCACCTCTTTTAAATGGTTGATAAATCTTGTAGAAAGTATTTTTTATCGGCTTCTTTACTGATTTTTTCTGCAGAAGAAATGGCAAGCTCCCTATATGTATTAACCAAATTTTCGTCTCCTGAAACCTTATACGCCCTTGCTAATGCTTCGTACGCAAAAGCTAAATCAAAATCTTCAATATTGTACTCCTGACAAATCTCCAAGTTACGCTTTGCGTGAAATAATGCGGGCTCACTTCTTTTTAATACAGAGTAAACTCGAGAGATTTGCCACTCTCCACGAGAAAGATTGACGGGTGCTCCAACCTGCTCCCAGTGATAGCGTGATGTATGTGCCATATGTATCATGCGATCGATTTCTTCTGGTGTACGCTCATGTTTGTCTAATAAATCCCATACAGCATTAAAACATTCTACAGCAATTTTTCGATGGTCGATTTCATTAGTTTTGGTTTCTGTTTGATTTCCCATCCCTATACCCCTTATGCTTTTTCTCTTATTTTAACATGATGTTTTAAGAAAAAAGAGAAGAAAAAAGGAATTCAGGAGCTTCTACCTAATAACAATATGTAGAAGGAGTTGACAAAAATGAGAGTTTACTTAGATCACTTGGTGCATTTCGTTTATGAGGATTTAACCTTATATACAAACAAGCTAATGCAATCAGGTTTACCGGTTATTAGAGGTGGAAGTCATGTGAAGTGGGGAACCCATAACTCATTATTATATGTGAATAACAATGCGTATATAGAATGGATTGGTGTTAACGACCCTAAAATAGCAAGGCAAGCAGAAAATCCGTTGATCCAGCATCTGGTTAAAAAAGAAGGCTGCGGGGGGCATCTAGCGCAAATAGCCTTTCGAGTTGAACGTTTTGAAGAATTTCTTAAAAATATACAAGAAAAAGAGATACCTTATCAGTTAGTAGACGGTAGTCGAAAACGGGAAGATGGAACACTCATGACTTGGAAGATGCTTTTCCTCAATACCACCACAGCTGGAATGGAGCCTCCATTTTTCATTGAATGGGGGAGAGAGGACCAAGAAAGAAGACAGGAATTACAGGAACAAGGCTGGCTAAACAAAGATTTAGAGATACCGGATGTGTATTTTGCCGTTCGTGACGTTGATTTAGTTCTAAAAGAATGGAACAAATGGTATCCGATTTACCAAAAAGTCGAGTGGATAAAAGAAGAGTGGAAGGGGAAGGGAGTCAGACTTCAATTTGAAAATGCGGGCATTGTTCTTTTAGAGCCTACAGCAGTCGGAATGGTGTCTAATGCAATTGAAAAGTATGGAGAAGGCCCCTTTCATTATGAGCTTGTAAAAAAGGAGTAAGCACTTAGGTGATAAATCTAGGTGCTTTTTATTTTGAAGGGGATGGAAAAAAATACCGAATGAAAGCGTGAACATAATTCGTTGACAACTTGTATATACAGGAATACAATAATAGAGCATCTTGTATATACAAGCCTCTGTTTTAAACAGAGTCATATAAAAGGAGAAATAGCGCAAAATAAATTGAAAACGCATACGGGAGGGGACATCATGAGTGTCAATAAGGAGTCTGTTCGTGAGATTATTGAAGCTGTTGGCGGAAAAGAAAATATCGCAGCTGCGACTCACTGTGTAACGCGTCTCAGATTTGCCTTAAAGGATGAGGCAATTGTAGATAAGGAAAAATTAGAAAATATTGACCTAGTAAAAGGTGCTTTTTCTGCTAGTGGACAATATCAGGTTGTTATTGGTCAAGGGACGGTTGATAAAGTTTACAAGGAATTAGCAGCCCAAACTGGAATTGAACACGCATCAAAAGAAGATGTAAAAAATGAAGCAGCACAAAAGTTAAATCCGCTTCAAAGAGCGATTAAAACATTAGCTGATATTTTTATTCCTATTTTACCGGCAATTGTTACAGCAGGTTTATTAATGGGGATTAACAACCTTCTAACAGCAGATGATCTTTTTTATGATGGAACATCAGTCATTGCGGTTCACCCACAATGGGCCGATTTAGCCGGAATTATAAACTTAATTGCGAATACTGCTTTTACCTTCTTGCCAGCACTGATTGGTTGGTCAGCGGTTAAAAAATTCGGGGGAAACCCAGTGCTTGGTATCGTACTAGGTTCTATGCTTGTGCACCCTGAGCTATTAAACGCATGGGGTTATGGAAGTGCTCTTCAAGAGGGAAATGTACCGACATGGAACATACTTGGTATGACCGTTGAAAAAGTAGGGTACCAAGGGCAAGTTCTCCCTGTTCTAGTTGCATCTTACCTATTAGCAAAGATTGAAATTTTCTTAAGAAATCGAGTGCACGATTCCATTCAATTGTTGGTGGTTGGACCTGTTGCACTTTTAGTAACAGGATTCCTTGCATTCTTATTTATTGGTCCAGTCACATTTGCTATCGGAAATATGATTACAGATGCGGTTGTAACAGTGTTTGACAACTTCTCTATTATCGGTGGGCTTTTGTACGGTGGTTTATATGCAGTATTAGTTATTACAGGAATGCACCACACGTTCTTGCCAATCGATTTACAGCTTCTAAGTTCAGGAAACGGTACATTCTTATGGCCAATTCTCGTAATGTCTAATATTGCTCAAGGTTCTGCAGCTTTAGCGATGATGTATGTAGGCCGTAAAAATGAAAAACTACGTGGCCTTGCTTTAACGTCAGGAATTTCAGCGTACATGGGGATCACAGAACCAGCGATGTTCGGGGTCAACCTTCGCTATCGTTATGCATTCATCAGTGGTATTGTATCTTCGGCGATTGCAGGTGCCTTTATTTCATTCTTTGGTGTCCGTGCAAACTCCATTGGTGTCGGAGGACTTCCGGGAATTTTATCCATCATGCAAGAGTATTGGATCGTATTCGCAATCGGAATGCTAATCTCAATCGTACTTCCATTTGTATTAACGATTCTGTTTGCAAAAATTAAAGGTGAGAAAATCCAAGCTTAATATATAAATCGAAAAGGGGGAGCTTACGTGGTCTCCTCTTTTCTTTATTACATTACATCCAAAAGCAGGTGAGACAGCATGAAACAATCACAACCATGGTGGAAAAAAAGTGTCGTTTATCAGATTTATCCTAAAAGCTTTTATGATACAAGTGGCAATGGAGTCGGAGATATCGATGGAATCATTAAAAAACTAGACTATTTAAAAACGTTAGGCGTAGATGTCATCTGGTTGACCCCCATTTATGACTCTCCGCAAAAAGATAACGGATACGATATTCGGGATTATTTTAGAATACACGAAGAGTACGGCACGATGGAGGATTTTGAACGCTTACTAGCGGAAGCCCATCAACGAGATATAAAAATTATCATGGACATCGTAGTAAACCACACATCAACTGAGCATAAGTGGTTCCAAGAATCTCGAAGCTCTAAAGATAATCCATACCGAGATTATTACATATGGAAGGATCCAAAACCTGGACAAGAAGAACCGACAAACTGGGCTTCTAAATTCGGTGGTTCTGCATGGGAATACGATGAAGCAACCGGTCAACATTACCTTCATCTTTTTGATGTAACCCAAGCCGATTTGAACTGGGAAAATGAAAAAGTACGTCAAGATGTATATGATATGATGCACTTCTGGTTTGAAAAAGGCGTAGATGGATTCAGATTGGATGTGATTAACCTTATCTCTAAGGACCAAAGGTTCCCTGACGATGATGGCTCCGTACCTCCCGGTGATGGGCGGAAGTTTTACACAGATGGTCCAAGAGTACATGAATATATGAAAGAAATGAATCGCGAGGTCTTTTCTAAGTACGATAGTATGACGGTTGGCGAGATGTCTTCCACCACAATTGAAAATTGTATCCAATATACAAACCCTGATAGTCAAGAGTTAAGCATGACGTTCAATTTTCACCATTTAAAAGTCGACTATCCAAATGGAGAAAAATGGGCATTGGCAGATTTCGACTTCTTGAAGCTTAAAGAAATTTTATCGACTTGGCAGGTGGAAATGCACAAGGGTGGAGGCTGGAATGCTTTGTTCTGGTGTAATCATGATCAACCCCGGATTGTTTCTAGATACGGGAATGACACAGAGTACCACAAAGAATCAGCAAAAATGTTAGCGACAACGATCCATTTAATGCAAGGCACACCTTATATATATCAAGGTGAAGAAATCGGCATGACCAATCCGAAGTTTGAGTCGATTGATCAGTATCGGGATGTTGAATCGTTAAACATGTTTAAGATTATGAAGGAAGAAGGAAAGTCAGAGGAAGAGGTTTTAGAAATTTTAAAACATAAATCTCGTGACAATTCCAGAACGCCTGTGCAGTGGAACGACTCCGAACATGGTGGTTTTACATCAGGCACACCATGGATTCCGGTGGCGAATAATTTCAAAGAAATAAATGCCGAAAAGGTCCTACAAGATAAGGATTCTGTTTTCTATCATTATCAGAAGCTTATTCAAATGAGAAAAGAGCTGGACATCATCACGGATGGTGATTATGAACTGTTATTGGGGGATCACCCTGAGTTGTTTGTGTATGTAAGAACTTCAGGCGATGAAAAAATGTTGGTTATCAACAATTTTTATGGAAAAGAGGTTCAGTTTGAAGTACCTGGACAAGTAAAAGAGATGGTAGGGAAAGCGGAATTGGTGCTTTCTAATTATAAGGATTCATTCGAGAAGTTAGAGGATATAACGCTAAGACCGTATGAGTCAGTTGTTTATTATATGAAATAAGAGTGGAACCCAGGTCCAAAGGTGGATCTGGGTTTTTGAATGGGGGAGTGTTGTTCCCAATTGGTGATTACCTTGAATTGAAGATAGCTAGGGAGGGAACGTGGCCTGGATGGAAGGGGATTGCAGTAAGAGGGAACGCAAAAGGGGGAAACGTTCCCTGAATTGAAGAGAATCTCAGTAAGAGGGAACGCAAAGAGGAGAAACGTGCCCTGGCCGGAAGAGAATTGCAGCAAGAGGGAACGCAAAGGAAAGAAACGTGCCCTGGCCGGAAGAGAATCGCAGCAAGAGGGAACGCAAAGGAAAGAAACGTGCCCTGGCCGGAAGAGAATCGCAGCAAGAGGGAACGAAAAGCCGGGAAACGTGCCCTGGACCAAAGAGGAACGCACGAAGAGGGAACGCAAACCAAAGAGGCCCCGTCTAGCACCTAAAATACACTATCAGGATTGAATAAAAAGCCGGTTAATAAAGCCAAAAAAATCGTAAAAAAGACGAACACCAAACATTAAGTGCTCGTCCCTTACTTAAACCAACCTTTCCTCTTAAACCACCCAAACATACCAAAACTAATGATCAACATGATAGAAAGAATGATAAAGTATCCATACCGTTCGTCTAACTCGGGCATATAGACAAAGTTCATTCCATAAACCCCAGCAATGAAGGTAAGTGGCATAAAGATGGTGGTAACAAGAGTAAGTACTTTCATTACGTGGTTTGTCTGGTGCGAGTTTAAGGACATGTAGCTGTCCCGAATATCGTTTGTAATTTCTCGATTCGACTCAATCATTTCGGCTAGTTTTAGTAGGTGGTCATGAATATCTGAGAAGTATTCTTTTCGTTCTTGAACCTTAAAAATTTTGGTGGAGTTGATGATCCGGTAGAGTAGGTCACGCATTGGATGCACAGTGTGCCGAAGGGTTAATAGGTAGTGGCGGATATCAAAAAGCCGTTCCAATAAACCTTCCATCCCGGTTCCCTCGACTTGATCCTCAATATCACTAATTTCATCTTCAAGCTTGTACACAATAGGAAAGTAATCATCTACGATTTTATCTAGTAGTTGGTGTAACACATAAAAGCTATTTCCTTCTTCTGCATTCTCGGTATGAAGTAAGCGTCTGGTTACATCATTCACTTCGGGTGAGACATTCTGATGATAGGTCACGATAAAGTCGTCTGAAACAAATAAATTGATTTCTTCTCTTTCGTACGTTTCAGGGTTCAGTCGGTGTGTAACAAAGAAATGGTAGTCACTATAATAATCTAACTTAGGTCTTTGTCTAATAGATGTACAGTCTTCAATAGCAAGTGGATGGAAGTGGAATGTATTTTTTAATTCCATTGACTCTTCCTCGGAAGGCTGATTAAAATCTACCCAATACCAAACAATGTCTGGGCGCTGTAGGTCTTTCAATGAGTGACTTGAAATCACTTCATTTTGTTCCGTTCGAATGATCACTTGAATCATTTCAATAATCCCCCATTCTATTATGGGTTACCCAATATTACAATTTTTTAATCAGGACAATGGTACAATAACGATAGGTGATGATTGATATGAAGGAAAATAAATATACCCCTATTTATAGAGAGCTAGTCAAAGAAATACAACGAGGGACTTATCAAGAAAAAACAACACTCCCTTCCGAAAATGAGCTAGCCAATTTATATAACACGTCTCGTGAAACTATTAGAAAAGCACTCCAGCTTCTAGCTCAAAATGGATATATTCAAAAGATAAAAGGAAAAGGCTCCGTAGTCTTAGATGTGAAAAAAATGAGCTTTCCTGTTTCAGGGTTAGTAAGCTTCAAAGAGCTTCAGCATTCAATGGGGCGAGAGACCAAAACAATTGTTTATGACTTCGGTTTAATTCGACCCGATGCATTTCTACAGAATCAACTGCAAGTCGATTCGAGTGAGGAAGTTTGGAAAGTTGTTCGTGCACGAGAAATCCAAGGTGAACGTATTATCCTGGACAAGGACTATTTGGTAAGGAAGCATGTCCCCTTTTTAACTAAAGAGATATGTGAACAGTCCATTTTTGCTTATATTGAGGACGAGATTGGGTTAAAAATTAGCTTTGCTAAAAAGGAAATCGTTGTGGAAGAATGCACAGAGGAAGACCGATCCATACTCGATATTGAGGGTTTTGAGCACATTGTGGTGGTGAAGAATTATATTTATTTAGAAGACGCTACCTTGTTTCAATATACGGAATCCCGACATCGATTGGACAAGTTCCGCTTTGTTGATTTTGCGAGACGGGCTCATCATTAGTAGGAGTGATCAAGTAGGGGATAACAGAATTTATGCCCAACACAAAATATGGGACAGAGCCACAGGCCCTGTCCCCGAAATTTTTAAGTCGCAGCTTTCTGCAGCTTGTGAATAAACTTCAATGAACGTCCAGTACCAATCGCAACAGATTCTAATGGACTTGGAGCTAAGTGAACAGGAACAACAATCTCTTGAGATAGCCATTCTTGCATTCCGTTAATGAGAGCTCCACCACCCGTTAAAATAACACCTCGGTCTACAATATCACCACTTAGTTCAGGTGGGCTTGTTTCTAAGGTAGTACGGATAGTTTCGAGGATTTGTAGTAAATGCTCTTTAATAGCT
This sequence comes from Bacillus carboniphilus, assembly GCF_039522365.1. GTDB lineage: Bacteria > Bacillota > Bacilli > Bacillales > JC228 > Bacillus_BF > Bacillus_BF carboniphilus. The sequence continues at coordinate 327,787 of NZ_BAAADJ010000004.1, forward strand.
TCCTGAATCTCAACAGAGTGGAGCGTAACAGTCATAGGTAGACCTGTAACGAGGTTACGACCACGAACTTCCATTGTCATTTCAGGGTGATCAATCGGTGCATACCCAATTTCTATTTTAATTTGTTCAGCCGTTCTTTCACCGATAAGAAGGTTATACTTCTTACGGACATATTGAACGATATCATCGTCTAGCCTGTCCCCACCAAGTCTAATGGATTGGCAAGATACAACCCCACCGTAAGAGATAATAGCCACCTCGGACGTACCGCCACCGATGTCCACGATTACGTTAGCAACTGGCTCGTCTACAGGCAGATCCGCACCGATAGCCGCTGCAACAGGCTCTTCAATTAGATGTACATGCTTGGCACCACAGTTTTTAATGGCATCATGAATAGCTCTACGTTCAACAGAAGTAGAACCAGATGGTGTACAAACGACCACATTTGGTTTTCTTAAAGCCATTCCCGTCTTTTTACTAGCTTTTTTCATAATCATTCGTAACATGCTGGTAGTTACATCATAGTCAGCGATAACACCGTCTTTCATAGGGCGGATCGCAACAATTTTTCCGGGTGTCTTCCCAATCATGCTTTTTGCTTCTGCTCCAACTGCTAACACTTGCTTCGTAACAGTGTCAATTGCGACTACAGAAGGTTCGTTAAGGATGATTCCTTTGTTTTTACTATATACAAGAATATTTGCAGTACCTAAGTCAATTCCAATTTCAGCATTTGCGAACATACGTCTTTCACACAACCTTTTCTATTGTTGGTCTATCATATTGTTCTATGGGTAAGGTATCATTTTTGGGGGTTCAATTCGATAGTAAATGATGGTAACATCTTTAAACTATATGAGAAATCCGCCATTTTAGTAGACTTTCTGAGAGAGAACATGAAAAATTGATTCATAAGTACTACAAGAGGATAAACATTGTATGTTGCATATAATCATGTTATAGATAAAGTAAGAGATGTACCCATAAGAGGTGGAAAGAGTGAAACGACTGTTGATCATACATATCTGCTTAATTGCTGTCATAAGCTGCAGCGGTCTTTTTATCATAGAGCAAATTTTAGATGTGAATTACTATATTAAAACAGGTGCTAAGGCATTCTTCTTTTTAGTAATTCCAGTTCTTTACATACGTTTTGTGCTTAAGCTCACGGTAAAAGAGTCCTTTAATATTGAAAAAGTACGTTGGAGAAGTGTGCGATTGGGCTTATTATTCGGTGGGCTTGCCTTTATTCTCATTCTTGTTGCCTATTGGCTCCTACAAGGGTTTTTAGACACAGATGCGATAGTTTACGATATCAAAGTCCGTTCAGGTATTACGACGGAAACCTTTATCTTTATTGGTCTATATATTACTTTTGGTAATTCCTTAATGGAGGAGTTTTATTTCAGGGGATTTGTATTTCTGAACTTGTATAAAACAGGAGCAAAAGTGTTTGCGCATGTTTTCTCCGCTTTACTATTCGCCCTGTACCACACAGCTATTTTTGCCACATGGTTTAATGTTTGGTTAATGTTCGTGGCTTTAGTTGGTCTGTTCACAGCTGGAATCCTCTTTAATTGGCTCAATACATATTCCAAGAACTTTTTAAACTCATGGATTTTTCATATTTTAGCTGATGTAGCCATTATCTTAATTGGGCTAAATTTAATGGAAATCCTTTAGATTTTAATGAAACATAATTTGTCCGTCTGCTATACTATGATTTGATGTGCAAAGGAGAATTGAATTTGTTTTCAATTTCTAAACTAATTCGAGACCTTGAATACAAGGGAATTACATATACCATCGGTGGAAGTGGCTTGTTAAAAAGCCTGGGATTTCCAGTACAAATGAGTGATTGGGATTTCTTTATTGATGTTGAAAAAACAGAGGTGCTCGACGCCTTGAAAAACTGGGATATTATAGAAAAGCCGAGTGATGAACATTCATTTTTTAAAAGTAAATACTTGCTGGAGTTAAAAAATGATGAAGGTAAGCCTATTGAAATCATTGGGTACTTTACGATTAAAGCCGGCGATGCCTTAATTCCACTTCCAGCTGTTGTTCATCATCGGTGGGAGAACATGAAAATTGCACATCCACTCGTTTGGTTTATTGCCTATTCCTTAATGGGCAGGAAGCAAAAAGCTGATCTGTTAAAGCAATACTTAAATGTGAATCCAACAGACAAGGAATGGATTGATTATTATGTAAGGCAGTCAATTCCAAAGGACATTCAAGAAGTGCTTTTACAGTTCCCAACAAAAAAACAACAATAAGGGTGTTATAGATGAAAACAATTGTATTGACGGGCGGAGGAACGACTGGCCACGTATCGGTCAACTTAACTTTAATTCCACACCTGCTCGAACGTGGGTGGAATATCCACTATATTGGGTCAAAAGGTGGAATTGAAGAATCATTAGTTTCAAAGTTCAAAGAGGTAAAGTACCACGCGATCTCAACAGGGAAGCTACGCCGTTACTGGAGTAAGGAAAACTTGAAGGATATGTTCCGTGTTGGCAAAGGAATATTTCAAGCTAAGAAAATCTTTAAACAGGTGAAACCAAATATTGTTTTTTCTAAAGGTGGATTTGTGTCGGTACCGGTTGTACTGGCAGCCAAATGGTCGAAAGTGCCGATTATTACGCATGAGTCTGATATGACACCAGGTCTTGCAAACAAAATCGGATTACCGTTTGCAACGAAGATTTGCTACACCTTCGAGGATACAAAAAAACATGTGCCTGAAGAGAAAGGCTTGTTCCTTGGAGCTGTGGTGAGAGATGAATTGTTTAAGGGCTCTCGAGATAAAGGGTTTGAACTAACAGGTTTTTCTGCAACTAAACCCGTTATCCTTGTGACGGGTGGAAGTCAAGGAGCGAACAGTATCAATGGCTTTATTAGAGGACAACTCGATGAGCTTCTGAAGACGTTTCAAATCATTCACCTTTGTGGGAAAAATAAAAAAGAATCACGTTTGGAAGATAGAGAGGGCTATCTTCAATACGAATATGTGACAGATGAACTCCCGCATCTGTATGCCATTTCAGACTTGGTGATTACAAGAGCAGGATCCAATACAATCTTTGAATTACTTGCACTTAGAAAGCCAATGGTACTAGTGCCACTACCGGATACACAAAGCCGTGGTGACCAACTTCAAAATGCAGACTATTTCAAAAGACAGGGCTATGCTGAAGTCATTAAGGATGAAAAGCTTAAGGGTAGAGAAGCTGTAGAGGTAATTAAAGGTGCCTTTTCAAATCGTTTTGACTATGTCGAGGAAATGAGAAAACAGGCAGTCCAAAATCCGACTGATAAGTTACTTTCTCTCATTGAGGACTATAAAAAAAGCTGATTTATATAATGAATATGTGATAGTAAAAAGGGATTTCTTCTATGTATGGAGAAATCCCTTTTATACGAAACTCGGAAATTAAAGTACTTGAAGGGGGAACTTTTATGGAAACCTATATCCTTTCGTTAGACCAAGGGACGACGAGTTCAAGGGCGATTTTGTTTGATAAAAAAGGAAGCATTGTACACACAGCACAAAAGGAATTTACACAAATTTTCCCTAAGCCAGGCTGGGTTGAGCATAATGCCAATGAAATATGGGGTTCGATTTTATCAGTCATTGCAGCTTGCTTATCTGAGGCTTCTGTTAAACCAGAACAAATTGAAGCGATTGGTATTACAAATCAGAGGGAAACCACAGTGGTATGGGATAAGGAAACAGAAGAGCCGATATACAATACAATCGTTTGGCAGTCGAGGCAGACAGCGGAAATCTGTGAAGAATTAAAGGAAGCGGGATATGAGAGTACCTTTCGGAAAAAGACTGGTTTATTGATTGATGCTTATTTTTCAGGAACCAAGCTGAAATGGATTTTAGACCATGTAGAAGGTGCGCGGGATAGAGCAGAAAAGGGAGAGTTATTGTTTGGAACGATTGACACATGGATTATTTGGAAGCTATCAGGCGGAAAGGCTCATGTGACGGATTATTCGAATGCTTCCAGAACGCTTCTTTACAATATCCATGAGCTTTGTTGGGATGAAGAGATTCTTAAAATCCTAGATGTCCCGGCTAACATGCTGCCTGAAGTAAGGTCTTCATCTGAAATTTATGCCAAAACAGCTCCCTATCACTTTTTTGGAAAAGAAGTGCCTATTGCAGGGGCTGCAGGGGACCAACAAGCAGCACTCTTTGGGCAAGCGTGCTTCGATACCGGAATGGCGAAAAATACATATGGAACAGGCTGTTTTATGCTGATGAATACTGGTGAAAAAGCGGTTGAATCCAAGCGCGGTCTGTTAACTACGATAGCTTGGGGACTCGATGGGAAAGTCGAGTACGCCCTAGAAGGTAGTATTTTTGTAGCTGGATCTGCGATTCAATGGCTGCGAGATGGTCTTCGAATGTTGAAGGATGCGAAAGAAAGTGAAGACTATGCGATGAAAGTAGAGTCCACAGATGGTGTGTATGTTGTTCCTGCTTTCGTTGGACTCGGCACCCCATACTGGGACAGCGAAGTTAGAGGAGCTGTGTTCGGATTAACGCGTGGAACGGAAAAGGAGCACTTTGTTCGAGCGACTTTAGAATCATTAGCCTACCAGACAAAAGATGTGCTGGATGCAATGGAGGCGGACTCTGAGATAGAGTTGAAAGGACTTCGTGTAGATGGTGGGGCTGTAAAAAATAACTTCTTGATGCAGTTTCAAAGCGATGTATTAAATGTACCGGTTGAACGACCTGTGGTGAATGAAACAACTGCATTAGGAGCTGCTTACTTAGCTGGGTTAGCTGTCGGTTATTGGGATAGTCAAAAGGATATCCAGACGCAGTGGCAGATCGATCAAGAGTTTACCCCAACAATGACTGGGGATAAGAGAGAAGAACTTTATAGTGGCTGGAAAAAGGCAGTGAAAGCTGCGATGGTTTTTAAATAAATTATGTGGGGTTGGTGACTGTAGGTGCCAGCTCCTTTTTCTTGACGGGAGTAGGTTCTGGGACGGCAGAGAGGCGGACACAGAATCCGTTATTTTAATGATAATGCCGGTTGTGGGTGATCAAACGGACTGAGGTTCCGCTATTTGCATAAAAACGAGCAAAATTCACCTGAAATCACTGAAATAACGGAACGTCAGTCCGCTAAAATCAAAAAATCAGGTGTTTTTGCCCAATTAGAGGATCGTCTGTCCGTCTACTTTAGCCTCGATTGGAAAAACTTCAAAAAAATTGAAACAAATCGAAATCTTATTCGACTTGTAGGTAAGGAGGGTGGTCCATGAGTGAGGAATTGGATATGGAACATTTATATAACCAGTATCATAGAGACATTTATCAATTTGCTTTATATTTTACAAACTCCATACAGGATGCTGAAGATATAACACAGGATACGTTCATAAAGGCAATGAGGAATGTAAAAACGATTCAAGATACCAGTCGAATAAAGTTTTGGCTGTTATCGATTGCGAGACACACAGCCATCGATCATATTCGAAAAAAGAAGTTTAGTAAACTAATACCAGATTTTTTTGAGAAGCTAATAGCCTCAGATAAATCCTTAGATGAACAGGTGGTAGCAAAAGAAAAGTGGGAAGAAATACAGAAGACCTTATTGAAACTGAAGCCTCATTACCGGAGTTTGTTGATATTAAGGGGTATTCAAGAGCTTACTACAAAAGAAACAGCGGATATTTTAGGTTGCACCGAGTTAAAGGTTCGAGTCGATTTTCACCGAGCAGTAAAGCAATTAAAAAAATATGTAAGTGATACAGAAGGAGAGGTGCAGATCAGTGAACAAGGAAGAAAAATCCATCCAGGAAATTAGGGAGCTAATGTCACCGATTAAGGAACGACCTGATTTAGAGCCTCGGCCAGAGTTTGTACGGGAACTAAGAACTCGTATTCAAAAGCAAAAAACTAGTAATCATTCGTTTTTTATAAAGAAATCATGGGTAGCCCTAACTTCAGTAGCTTTACTAGTTTTCGTTATTGTTCTTTCTTCTGTTACATCTCCTGAACCAGATAATGTTGGGAATCCGACTGAAGAAATGGAAATAGGGCCAATTCCTATTCTAGAGCAGTCCCAGGTTGAGCTTGTCACAACTGTCGAATATGGTAAAGGTGAAAATCAAGTCGGACGGAATCAGAGTGGTTTTGAAAGTGGAAATGTCTCAAGCTTTGATATAGAGGACGGTACATTTTATATTCTGGATGATAAAAACAAAAAGATATTAATCAAAAATCCTGATGGAACTAGTCGATCCATTCCGGTTGGAACAGAAGGTTTTTTAATGGACATCTTAGTAAACAAAGATATATATGTGCTAGATTCTGACCTTGAGAGGGTGTATCAATATTCTGCAGATGGATCTTTTCAGGAATTCTATGATCTTTCTGAAAGTATCAGTCTTCCAATGGGGATTGAATTTGTCCCTAACTATGGTGTCGCCGTAAATCAAGATGGTGGAATAACAGTTAGTATCGAAACAGGAGAACAAATCCCTGTAGCAGCACGTCCTTACAATGAGAGAAGAGTGAGTGATACGGAAGGTAGGATTTCTTTCTTTGAGAGAGACTACACCCAGGAGTTTACTATTGATTATGAGTCATTTGCTAGTTTGTCGATACTTGCAGTTACCGATGAGCAAGTTGTTTATGAAAAAGGGGATTTTATCCCTGAGTTAACCTCTCATGTATTTGTAACGGACCTTCATGGATCCATTCAAGGTGGGGTTCGTATTCCAGTCGAAAACACGGTAACAATACCTAGACACTTTGTAAAAGTAGATGGGAAGCAAATTTATTTCTTATCACCAGAGGAAGAGAACTTGGCCATATATGAATTAAAACCTGGGGAACAATATGAAGCATTCCTAGGTGATATGGGTGAAGTAGAAGAGGAAAAAGAAGATTATGTTTTTGACCCTTCGCAATATGGAGAGCCTTTTCCTGAGTTGAAAGAAGAGATTGAGAGTTTATTTACCGGGGATACGATCTTTGCTTATTGGACAAATGGGGAGAACTTCTTAAACGGGGTAGCCATTGATGATGAAGGTACAGTTGTTGTAGATTTTAAACATTTTAATGTGGGAGGACCTGCATCTGCTGAAGCGATGTCCATGTCGAATGTGTTGTATAAAGCTGTCTTTCAATTTCCTGAAGTTCAGCAAGTCTATTATCAGTTTGATGGAAGTTTCAGTGATTGGGTCCGTTGGTTAGAATCGGTAGAAGAGCCAGTCAAAAGAGACCAAGAAAGAGACGCTGATGTTGTGTTGAATGGAATGCCATATAGCCTTGAAGAGGTATCTGACGAAGAGAATGAAGAAATCAAGTATCCAGAGATACAGGGAAATCTATTTGCTTATGAGCTAATGAATAAGTATACAAAGGCAATGGTGGAGCAACATGTAAAATATTTGAAATCTCAGTTCCCTGAATTTCCAAATGGAACGATTGATTGGGAATATAGTGTTTCCTTTAATAAAGCTCCATATTTAAGTGTCGGATTTCATGCAACTTTTTCAGATCCAGAGCTCGCGCATCCTGTGACATTCTCAAAATATGTTTCATCTAATATTGATAATGGCTATAGTTACTCAATACTTGATTTTGTTACTGAGCCAGATGATGTTCAGAAGTATGTGATTGAAGAAATAAAGAACCTGAATATGTACCTGGATACCGAAAGCATCGAAATAAATTATGAGCAAGACTTTTATCTTGGACCAGAATCTTTGATTGTTCACTTCGACCGCTATGAAATCAATAATTCAATGGCGCCTATAGAAATTGAAATCCCAAATGAATTTTTGGATCCAAGAAAGCTACAATACCTTGGCTATTTAAAATAAAACGAGGCGCAGGTCAACATGGGTAAGAAGCGTGAGGGAGTGGCATATTTGATTTAAATAACGGAACCAGTGTCCGGCTAATAAATTCAGCGGACAGGAGATCTGTTATTTGCTCAAAGAAGCGGGCTTTCAGGAGTTACACGGACAGAGAATCCGTTATTTGACCAAAATGGGCATCAAGCGACCCCAAAACAGTCAAATAACGGAACGAGAGTCCGTTCGCCCCCCGAAAACCGGCATTTTCATAAAAATAACGGAACCAGTGTCCGGCAAATAAATTTAGCGGACAGGAGATCCGCTATTTGCCCAAAAAAGCAGGTTTTTAGGAGTTTCGCGGACAGAGAATCCGTTATTTGACCAAAATCGACATCAAATGAACCCAAAACAGTCAAATAACGGAACGAGAGTCCGTTCGCCCCCCGAAAACCGGCATTTTCATAAAAATAACGGAACCAGTGTCCGGCAAATAAATTCAGCGGACAGGAGATCCGTTATTTGCCCAAAAAAGCAGGTTTTCAGGAGTTTCGCGGACAGAGAAGATAAAGTCCATATAATTGTGTAAAAACAAAAAGGGGTCAAATTATTCCTTCCTGGTTACAATGTTTAACAACCACGTAAAACATTAGGAGGAAATAATTATGAC